>NZ_JAOQIO010000067.1:0-29562 GCF_025567575.1 Paenibacillus baimaensis
TGTCTGATGTCTTCATTCTACTAGCCCCTATTTTTTCTGTCCAATTTACTGTAGCCGATCCATACAATCTTTCAAACTCACGAGTAGTTCCACTGGGCACTTTACTGTTATTTGTAACAATAACCCTCAAAATATTCTGTTAATTTACGAGCGTCAGTATTGAAGGTTGCGATATCGAAGGGTTGACGATAGACGGCGTCGACATTGCGACATTGTTGCGGCAGCACAAGGGTTCCTTGATTACTGTCTTGCCAAAGCAGCTGGAACGTAACGGGCATTGCTTACAATCCTTGCTTTCTGCCGCATACATCTTCGTGTAAGCTTGCTTTTTGGTGTGAAAGTTAATGCGAGTAAACCGAAGGGCTTTCCCTTCCTTGCACGTATAGGTATCGTTGGTTGGGTCATAGGTAAAGCCTGATTTGTTCAAATGGCTCTCATCCGTATCTATGGGCACGATGTACCCCTCGATCTCCAGTTTTTCGAGCCCATGATGGACAGGGGAACGATCATAGCCTTTGTCGGCCCCAACCTTTTGGAGGGGTAAACCGAACTTTTCTTTTTGCTTTTTTAACCGAGCGGTAAAGGGCTCGTGGTCATTGACATTGGCTGGTGTCACATGGATGTCTGTGATGATTCCTTGTTTGGTGTCAATCGTGGTATGCGCTAGATAATGAAATCCTTTAGGTTTATCAGACCTGTTTAACAGACCCGCTTCCGGATCGGATTTGCTTTGCGTAACTTCCTTGACAGAGTCATCCTCTTTGGGTTTCTTCCCGCGTTTTTTCTTGTTCGGATCCTTATTAAGCTCGGATTCAATCCGGCGGGCTTCTTGCTCTAAATCCTTGAAATATTCGGAAGGTTTCTTTTCCACCCTGACTTTCTCCGCTTTTCCAATGGAAGCGTTCGCCTTGAGATGAGTAGAGTCCACAACGACAACTTCCCCCGTTACGATACCTTTGCTGATGCAATCTGAAACGATGTGATCGAAGATCTCTTGGAAGGCCTCGCTGTCTTTAAACCTTCGGAGGCGGTTCTGGCTTAACGTCGAATGGTCGGGAATAGACTCGCCCAGGTCTAAGCCAAGAAACCAACGATAGGCGAGATTAACGATGATTTCTTGTTCTAGTCTTCTTTCTGAAGGGATTCCAAACAGGTATCCAATAAGCAGCATCTTGATAAGAAGAACGGGATCAATGGACCTACGTCCAAAAGGCGAGTAGAGGTGTCGCACTTTTTCGTAAATAAAGGTAAAGTCGACTTTTTTTCGGATATCCCTCAACAGATGGTCTTGAGGTACAAGATCATCTAGGTTTATAACCATCAGTTGATTTTGTTTGTCTCCATCTACACCCATCATAGCATTGCCCTCCAATGAAAAGACCGTATAGATAGGTATTCTACACGACCCTTCAAAAAACCTATGTGATTAAACACTTTGTCAACAGTCCCTAAATCGCGGCTTTTTTGTTTTATGGGATAAGGTTCTTGTCAAAACCCAATGACAAGAACCTTATCCCATTCCCGATTTTGACAAGACGGTTTTCTGATAAAAAAACCCCCCTTGCATGAAGGGAGGGCTGATAACTGCTATTCACTGACTTGGAGATGCTTTAATAGCCGCTTCTGCCCTCGTAGTCCGGCCTTCCGGTTTGAAGGCAAACTTGAATCTCGTTAGGCATGCTCGTGATGTATATATTGTAAAGCTGTATGCTTCGAGAACCTATTTACAATTGATGCCCCGTCCACTATCCTGTACCTAAGGATAATCTTGCAACTGCCCGCCTCCAATGCGGGCAAGCAACAAATCGAAGGGGGCATGCCGAATGTTAAACCGAATGAAGGGCAGCTATTTCTCCAAGCTCGTGTTCTCACATATTGCATTAACGCTCGTATTGGTCACCGTCATCGGAGGATTGCTACTAGGGAAGACGGAGCGCATGATGTCCGAGGAGATGCGGCAGACCGGAGAAGCCAGAGCGTCATCCGTGAAGCGAAAGCTTGAGAAGGATCTGCTGGACAGCTATCATTCGGCGTTATTGAATCGGGTGTTAAATACGGTGCGTCCGGAGGCGGAAAGTGAAATTCATTATTTCCTGGAAAACGGCCGGGGTGAGAGCTACTCTCGGATGGCTCGGTTTACCCAGGATTTGAAAACGCTAACATTCACCCTGCCGCTGCTGCACAACATTTCTTTCTATTTCTTCAAGGATGATTTCGTATTGGACCAATATTACCATGTAGGACCGGATACGTCGCCGCAGGCAGAACTGCTGCGCAGAGGAACTGAGATCAATCCGCACAAGTGGTACTTAAGAACGGTCCCCGGTCACAACCGTTCCATCGTGGAACAGACACCTGTTCTTACGTATATACATACGCTGCCGTTCCTTGCGAAAGGGGATCGGGTCAAAGGATATATGATCGTAGATCTGGATGCGGCGAAGGTGATCCAAGACGCTTCGCAGCAGCTGGGACGTGAGGATCGCTTGCTGATCTTCGCTAAAGACGGGCAACTGATCGACGGCTCCGGCGCGGTGGATGTCGGCACGTTGACATGGGTGCGCGGCGAGCTGGCTGCGCATCGGGAGACGACATTGGAAAGAGAGCAGTCGGTTATTACGATTCTGCCGGCGAAGGACTCCACCTTCAACTGGCATTATGTATTGATTCGTCCGCAATATTCAGCCCTCTTAACGACGCAGCAGATGAAGCAGGAGATTTGGATTTTCGGAACGGCGCTTCTGCTGCTGGGGCTGGTCGTCTCCATTATTGCATCCCGTCAGGTGTACGGCACCTTCGCTGACATAGTGCAGCGGATCCGTTCGGTCGCGGGCCTCACCAAGACAGCTTCGCCGCATAATGTGATGGGCAGCGTCGAGCAAGCGCTGGGAATAATGGGCCAGCAGAAACGGACCTATCTTCAGGAGCGGAAGGAGAAGCAGTGGCGAGCTCTTCTATCGGGATGGTCTAAGCCGTTTGAGGGTGAGGTGCTGCTGCCGGAGGTTCAAAGCTATATACCGGTTTACATTGAGCTTAGCGGAACGGATATCGAACGACTATATGGAAAGTTGCACGAGGAGCCGGAGTCCGCTGTCGACCTGCGCGGCGATTGGGTGATTCTTACTGCGCGTTCGGCGTATTGGATTATGATGACTCGCTCCAGCCGCGACGATCTTCATACTGCCGTATCGGAGCAGTTGGAACAAGCTCTCCTTCGCAGCAGCGGCGGTGATATCCGGTTCCGTGCGGGGATGGGGACGGAAGTGACCCAACTGGAGGACCTGTCCTGGTCGGCTCTCGAAGCACAGACAGCGGCGAGGTACGGATTCCTTCACCGGGAGAATAGGCTGCTGCGCTACGAGGAAGTTCAGCACCGTCCGTCCGTGTACCCGGACATCAAGCCGGATACGTTCGAATTGCTGCTCCGCAGCGGTTCCGCCGCAGAAATCGAGCATTACCTGGAAGCATGCGAGAGTACGCTGCTGGCCAGCGGAACGACAATCGAGATGGTGGAGCTGTTGATTATGCAGCTAGGAATCAGCCTGTCCAAAGTATACATGCTTCAAGATGAATCGGAGAAAGAGCACGCGCTGGAGCCGATGCGGTTTACGTTGTTTGACACAATGGCGTATTTGCGCGAACAAAGCGCGCAGCTCGTCTTGAACCGTACGGAGAAGCGCAATGAACGCAATGAACGGATTCTCTCCGGAATTCAATCGTATATTCAAGAGCATATTCATGAAGATATTTCGCTGGAGCAGCTGACGGAGCTGACTTCCTACTCTAAGCAATTCATTTGCAAATTATTTAAGGACGAACTGCAGATGACATTCGTCGATTATATGACGAATAAACGGTTGGTGAATGCGGCCGCGTTGCTGACATCAGCGAATGAACCGATCGGTCACATTGCGGAGCGTAGCGGGTTCCGCAGCTCGCAATATTTCGCAACGAAATTCAAGGCGAAATACGGTGTCACTCCGGTGCAATATCGTCAAGCAAACGGAAAAATCATGTTCAATTTGGAATAACTTTGTTTAAAATCGTCTATAGAAGTGTAGATTTAAAATTTTATACAGCGCTTTCAAAATGTGAAATAGCCATTGACCCCTGTCTGATGCTACGCTGATCTTGCGTTCGGTACATCTCACTAGGAGGGAAGACAATGAGCAGTAAACACTTGACAGCGCATTCAACGGAGTCCGCCGCGAGCAAGCCAAAGCCGGCCGTTTGGTCGAAGCAATGCCAACGCTACCAAAAGCATAAATACTTTTATCTCATGCTTGCTCCGTTGATCGTTTACTATTTAATCTTTGAATATGGACCGCTCTATGGCGTACAGATCGCATTCAAGGATTATATGCTTCGGCAGGGCATTTGGGGCAGTCCTTGGGTGGGGTGGAAACATTTTCAGTATATGTTCACGCTATCCCCGGACTTCTACAAGATTCTGAGCAATACGGTAATCATCAGTCTGTACCAAATCGTCTTCGGCTTCCCGGCTCCGATTATTCTGGCGCTTCTATTTAATGAGCTGCGTCTTAAGATGTTCAAACGGATCAGCCAGACCATCTCCTATTTGCCGCATTTCCTGTCCTGGGTCGTGCTCGGCGGTATGCTGATCACGATCTTGTCACCGACGACGGGGGCTGTAAACATTTTGCTCGGTTGGTTTGGGATCGAGCCGATCTATTTCCTCGGGGATCCGAAATATTTCCGGTTTACACTTGTTCTCTCCTCGATCTGGAAGGAAATCGGGTGGGGTACGATCATCTATTTGGCAGCGCTGGCCGGCATCGATCTGCATCTGTACGAGGCGGCAAGGATCGACGGCGCGAACCGTTGGAAGCAGACGATTCATATTACGCTGCCCAGCATCATGTATATCATCGCGATTCTTTTTATTTTCAAGACGGGCAGCATTCTGAGCGCAGGCTTCGACCAAATCTTCAACCTGTACAACCCTGCCGTGTACAGCGTGGCGGATATCTTGGATACGTATGTGTATCGCGTCGGCTTAACGCAGCTTCAGTACAGCTTCACGACGGCTGTAGGACTCTTCAAGAATATTGTCGCCTTCTCGATGGTCATGATGACCAACTACATCGTGAAGAAAATGGGCCAGGAGGGGATCCTGTGAAACCGTTTTTTGGAATGAGCAAGGGTGAGGTGGCGTTCCAGTACATCTTGGTGTTCTTGATTTCGCTGTTGTGTATCGCGACGCTGTACCCTTTTATCCATGTGCTTTCGGTGTCCTTCAGCTCCGCCTCCGAAGCGATCCGGCCCGGCATTCACTTATACCCGAGAGAGTTCACGCTGGCCGCTTACGAGAAAGCCGTTCAGCTGGACGGGATCTGGATCGGCTTTGGCAACACGATCTATCGTACGTTGATCGGTACCATCTTGTCGGTGTTTGCTATGTCACTAGGTGCTTATGCGCTTTCGAAGAAGACGCTGCCGCATCGCAAATTCATTACGATGGCGGTGGTGCTGACGATGTTCTTCAGCGGGGGACTCATCCCAACCTTCCTGTTAATGAAGGATCTCGGCTTGTACGATACGCGCTGGGCGCTCATCATTCCGGGCTTGTACAACACCTTCTATATGCTAATCCTTCGCAACTTCTTTATGAGCTTGCCGGAAGAGCTTGAGGAGTCGGCGAGAATCGACGGCGCTCATGATCTGCGGATTTTGTTCCAACTGATTTTGCCGTTGTCGAAGCCGATCCTGGCGACGATCTCGCTGTGGGTTGCGGTATATCTGTGGAATGAATGGTTTAACGGACTCATTTATATTCAGGATCAGAAGAAGATCGTGCTGCAGATTTATTTGCGCCGGCTCATCGTCGAGAACATGGACAGCGATTTGCAATTCCTGATGGAGCAGGAGATGGACCTTAACGCACAGGCGGTGCCGGAATCGATCAAGGCCGCCGTTCTCATGATCGGCACAGTGCCGATTCTGCTCGTGTATCCGTTTATTCAGAAGCATTTTGTCAAAGGCATCATGGTTGGTTCCCTGAAGGGATAATCGCTTTCGCTGTACGCTTGTAGATGGTATTGGAGCGGCGGTGATTCCAGGTGACAGCCGCGGCTTTGATATAAATGCGTAAAACCTACTATAAGGAGGGCAAAAAAAGATGAAATGGTGGTCCAAAGGGTTGATCGTCAGCGCATTGCTTGTGTCAGCCGTCGGCTGCACAGACGGCAGCAATGAATCGGCAGGCCAAGCAGGGGGAGAAAAGCGTGAGGGCTCGTCAAGTTCGGCTGCTCCAGGGTCTAACACAACGCTGAAGTCGGAGAAGCCGATTGAAATCTCATGGTTGAGCTTTGACTTTCCGCAAGCGGATGGAAGCATCGGACAGAAGTTTATTGAAGAGAAGTTCAATGTCAAACTGAAAAATATCCGGATCGACCGCACCAACTGGAAGGATCAGCTTAACGTATTTCTCGCTTCCGGCGAGGTGCCGGATGTATGGTTGCTGTGGGGCATCACCGATGTGGACACGTATTCCAAGCAGGGGCTGCTGTCCGAGCTGCCGGTAGACGAAATCCGGGCGAAAATTCCGGAACTTGCCGCTTTCGTCGATGAGAAAAACCAAAGCGCGTGGAAGGATGGCCTGATTGCCGGGAAAAGCTACGGGATTCCGATTACGAATCTAGACGGCGCTTACCCGCTGCTGCCCTACTACAACGGGACTTGGCTGAAGGCTGTCGGATATGCCGAACCGCCTAAGACGTTTGCAGAGTTTGAAGATGTCATGTACAAATTCCGCAACAACGACCCGGACGGCAACGGCAAGAAGGATACGTACGGCATTACGGGCAAAGGCGCAACGAGCATTGCGGACAGCTTCCAGAACGTGTTTGGCGCGTTCGACATTGCTCCGACCTACTGGGCCATGAAAGCTGATGGCTCTCTGCAGTATGGGCTGACTACAGAGCAATCGCGTCAATCGCTGAAGGTCCTGAATCGATGGTTTAAAGACGGCATCATCGACCCGGAGTTCATTACAGCTGACGGCAAGAAGGGTGAGTTCTTTAATCGCTTGGTCGGAATGACGACGGCTTCCTGGACCAACCATGGTCCGACAGTGCAGGACCAGGAGAAGCAGACGAAGAGCAACTTCTTCCCGCGTGTGGCCGGGAAAGCCTTTGCAGCGGAAGGCTATAAGGGCCATGCACCGGCTTGGGGTATTACAAGCAATTACCTGGGTATGGGGATCGATGTGGGAAAAACACCGGGTAAGAAGGAGAAGATTTGGGAAGTGCTTAATGCGATGTACTCGGATATGGATACGATGATGTTCTTAACCTTCGGTGAGGAAGGCGTTCACTATGATGTGGTGAATGGTTTGCCTACGAAGAAGCCTGCGGTTGCGGATCAACTGAAAAACATGGGGATCAGCTCCTACTACGGTCTGCTTCCGGGTAAGGCGATTAAGTTCGAGCCGAAGCGCAACCCGAAGGTGGACCTGGATTGGAGAGCGAAGGTCACTGCCGATGTGCCGATGCTGTTTAACCCTGTCAAGTTCATTCTGCCGTCCTCGGGCAAATTCCCTGACCTGAACAACCTGGAGAAGCAATACTTCATTAAGTTTATTACCGGCGAGATCGATCTGGACGGCGGCTTCGAGCAGTTCATAAAGGAATGGAAGAAGGCCGGCGGCGAGGTGCTGACGAAGGAAGCGAACGAAATTTATAAATCGAAATGACGCCTGGCAGGAGTGGAGCGGTTGAACAAACCGGCGTCGGAATAGGGAGGAACTTGGGATGACGGATACGGATTTGGTTGTGATCGGAGGTGGTTTTGCCGGCTGCCTGGCCGCGATTCGGGCGGTGGACGCAGGGCTCAGGGTGGTACTCGCGGAAAAAAGGGAATATCCAGGACGAGAATTTGCGGCTTTCAACCATACGTTCGTAGATTTGGAAGGCGAGGAACGGTTCCATCGCGAGTGTCCGCAATGGCTGGCTCGATTGTTCAGCATGCGTGACGATCAAGAGGTAATGGTACCGGACGGCCTGACGCGGCAATGGCTGATCGAGGCACTGGAGGCTAGCGGCGTTACAGTGCTGTACAGTGCCATGGCGACCGGTTTGACGCAGGATGACAAGGGTGTGACGGGCGTCTTGTTGGCAACGCCGCTAGGTGTGATGCATCTGCCGACAAGCAGGGTCGTGGATGCGACCGAACGGCACAACTTATGCCGAATCGTAGCCGGCAAGCCATACGCAAGCGGAACCGTTAGAGTAGATGCGGTATTCGAGATGGAGAATATACAAGGATTGTCGGCCGGCTTCGAAGCGGTAGAAGAGAAGCTTTCGCTGATTCGAGGCAGTCTGCGGATCCATCCAACCATACGCAAGGATACGACGGTGATCGAGTTTTCATACATGGAGAAGGCAGGGAAGCCGTTCGCCGCACGAAGCGGACTGGAGACGAGACGAATTGCGCGAAGCGGCGAGGTTGCGGCTGCCCTGCGCGAACAGATTCCCGGCTTTGAGAATGCGAGTTTAAGTCACCACGCCTATGACGCTTTGTTGTCGGGAGAACCCATCGATCCTCCTGAAATTACGGGACTTATGGCGGTGCATTCGTTGAGATGGCGGTTCTCGCTAGGCGATGTAGCCCAGTCGTGGGAACAGGCCGGGGCCGTTGCAAAGTGGGCGTGCCAGGATGCCGTGGACCGACGTGGAGTGGAGCGATTGAGAATCGGGGCAGCCGTTATCCCGTTCGACCGCACGGCGCTTGCGATTTATGAAGATGACGGGCTGAAGGTGGAGCTTTCCCGGTTCGACGTGTCCGTGATTCAGCATCAACTGTTTGCCTTCGAGGCTGACATTTGTGTTGTTGGCAGCGGTTCGGGAGGCGGCATGGCCATGCTGGCTGCCGCCGAAAGCGGCAAGAGTGTTGCGGTCATCGAAGTGAATACGCTAATGGGCGGAACGCATACCGTCGGTCGCGTAACAGGCTACTATGACGGCTATCGCAGCGGCATGAACGACAGCGTCGGCGAGAAGGCCAAAGCTTTCGTGCAGCCGACGGGCAAGCACGAGGGGCATGGAGGCATTCCACACGCCTCTTATCTGAACGACCGCGTCGTTCAATTGGGGGTGCAGGTTTTCACGGCCAGCTTCGCTTGCGGTGCCCTCATGGAGGGCACACGCTTGACGGGCGTCGTTGCCGCAAACGAGGATGGGCTGTTTGGCATTCGCGCTCATGTAACGATCGATGCGACGGGCCACGCCGACATGGTCGCTTTTGCCGGTGGAGACTATGAAATCGGAGACCCGGAGACCGGAATGGTGCAAAGCTACAGCATGTGGGGAGCTGAGCTGTATCCCGTTCAGAACCATTTTATGCATCGGTTTCTGAGGGACCCAGGCATTTGCCATCCGGATCTGTACTCGGAGCGGCTGCGGGCCATTCGCGACGGGCATCTAGGCAACTCTTCCTTTCATATATCACCTATGGTTACGGTGCGCGAATCCAGAAGAATTGTGGGTGAGCACTACTTGACGGTACGCGATCTGCTTGACGACCGGGTATACGACGATGTCATAGCAGTGGCTTGCACTAGGGCGGATAGTCACGCTTACACCTCTTCGCCGCTCGCACGGCTGGGAGGGCTCGGCGCCGGGAAGGAGATTAAGGTCCGTATCCCGCTTGGGTGTTATATTCCGAAAGGAATCGAAGGTCTGTTCGTCGCTGCGAAGGCACTTTCGGGTGAACGGGATGCCACCAGCTTTTGCCGGATGAACGCGGATGTCAAAAATGCGGGGTACGCCATTGGACTTGCTGCAGCGATGGCCGTCGACAACCGATCGGACGTGCGAAATATTGACTTACCTGCGCTCCAGAGCACACTGAAGACGCTGGGCATATTGCCGGAGTGGGCATTCGCCGCACCGGTGCTGCCAGATATCGACCAATTAGCGAACAAATGTTCCCTTGAAGACGAAGAGGCGCTCATTGCGCTGCTGCGTCGTCCCGGCCATGATGCGCTGCCCGTGCTCGAGAGGCTGTACCAAGAAGGCAAGCGCGGCTATGTCGCGCATGCGCTCGCCTGGTTCGGATCGGATCTTGGCGGGGAACAACTGGCGGCGCTGCTTACGGACGCGATTGAACAAGGCCAGCATAGGGTGCTGCCGAACTTGAACATGAATTTCGCATTGTTCAGATGGGGTCATCACTACGGTGACGATTACACATTGGTCAATCGACTGATCGTACTTGCCGGTCGTTCGGGTCACGAGGCAACCATCGGGCCGCTTGCGCGGCTGATCGCCGATACCGAAGGATTCGGCGATCAGCACCCAGGGATTGCGCCGTATTATACGTTACGAGAGGATATCCCCCGTTACCCTTTCTTTACCAGGCTGCTGAATATCGCTTATGCCGCGGCGGAGAAGACGGATCAACGACTCGCTCCGGCGATGGATATGCTGCTGTCCCGGCCGGGTGTAACCGGCTATGTGACAGAATTGCACTCCGCGGGCCATCCGCAGTTCATGCTAGCGCACGCCGAAATCAGTCTGGCACGAGCAGCGGCGCGATGCGGCAGCTCCGTCGGATTGAAAGCGTTGTCGGCCTATCTGAACGATACCCATTCCTTCTTCCGCCGGACTGCGCGCCGGGAATTGGGATTCGCGCTCCGGCAGGAGTAAGGAGCTGCACGGTAAGTTGCTAATGAAGGAAGCGAATGAAATATACAAATCGAATAACGATTGCATGGCAGACAGCAATGGAGACAGGTATCGCACTAGCGTGCTTTTCTTCTTCTGTATATCTAAAGAATTAAAGGAGTGTGGTAAGTAATGAGAATGGCTGTGGAAACAAGGTTGAAGGGAACTGTTATGAGGCGGGTTTGGATGGCGGCGCTGGCCCTGACATTAGTGCTGACCCTGATGGCCCCGGTTGCTGGCGCGACCGGGTTCCCGGGCAACGTAGGGCATCCTGGGCAAGGCAACGGCAACGGCGTTGGAAACGGCGGCGGGCCACCCGGACACGGTTCGGGCAACGGATGCAGTCATCCGGGCTGGAGCAACGGCAACGGACATGACAATGGGGGCCATCCACCAGGCCATAGCAGTTGCCAGCAGGAACCGGCAACGGACCCAGATCCGACGGTGAAGAGCTACTATGTTTCTCCGTATGGCAATGATGAGGGAACAGGGGCGATTAATTCGCCGTTCCGCACGTTGACGGCGGCGCGTGATGCCGTCCGTACGCACATCGCCGCAGGAATGACGCAGGATGTCGTGGTCTATCTGAGGGGAGGCATTTACCGTCTTGCGGAGCCGTTCCAACTGACTTCGGTCGATTCAGGCCGTGACGGCTATAAGGTCACTTACCGCAGCTTCCCGGGAGAGAAAGCAGATCTCGACGGAAGCAGCGTTATCAGTGGATGGTCGCTCTATTCCGGCAACATCTATTCGGCACCTATCGGCACGGGGATTGATGTAGACGTCCTCTATGAAGGGGAAGAACGAGCGGTGCTGGCCCGCTATCCGAACCGTGCAAACGGCAAGGATCAATACAGCAGGGTAGCGACCTACGCCTCCGATCTGCCGAAGCGCAAATTCGGCTATACCGAGGGAGATATTCCGGCAGTCGCTCATCCGGAAGAGCTTCAGGTGTACATCTGGCCGGGAGGCACGGCAGGCCACTGGAGCTGGTCGTCCAATACGATCGGCGTTGAATCAGTCGATACGACGAACCGGATTGTAACGCTGGAAAGCGACACGACGTACGAGAACGGGGTGGGCTCGCGCTATTACGTGCAGAATGGGTTGGAGATGCTTGATGCTCCGGGTGAATTCTATATCGATAAAACCGCAGGTGTGCTCTACTACTATCCCTTCGATGCCGGCGCCCTGAACGGCGGGGTTACAATCCCGCGCGAGGGGAATATTGCGGAGCTGATCGGTGCCTCCAGCACGGACCCGATTCACGATATTGTGTTCGACTCCTTGGTCATCCGTAATTCAGACCGCTTGGGAGACGGAATCCATGGGCAAAATATCGAGCATTTTACACTGAGCAACAGTAAAATATACAATATCGGGGAGCATGGCGTTCAACTGCTCGGTTGGGCGCATCATAACCTCATTGAAAGCAATGAAGTTCATCATGTCGGCTACAACGGGATCAGCGTCGAAGGGATCGGCCGCGTGACGACGGTGAGCAGCAGCGATAATGATTCCATCAACAATCACGTGTACACCACGGGATTGATCTACGGAAACGCGGGAGGCATCCGGTATTATTACAGCGAAGGGAACCGGATCGCTTATAACCTCGTTCACGACATCAAACGGCATGCTCTTCACCTGTTCGATGCGAACCGCGGCATCATCGGCACTACGATCGGCGGCGTGCTCATTACGAAGGATAACTTCCGGAATTATCAACGGACGAGAGATAACATCGTGGAGTTCAACGAAGTGTATGATGCGGTGAACGATTCCCAGGACGCAGGCCCGATTGCAACGTACGGCGGGCCCTTCGGAAATATTTTACGCAACAATTACTTGCATGACAACACGGTTCCGGCAACAACGTCCAGTTCGTTCGGCTTCGGCTTCTACCTGGACGACTCTTCGGATTATGTCACTGTCGAGGATAACATTATCGAGAATCTGCAGCAGCAGCCGGGCGGGAGTAACAACGCCTTGATGCTGAAGGGCATCGGGATTCAGGTGAAGAACAACATCGTCGCCAACAACAACGATTCCCGCAGTGCGATCGGCTCCACCGAAACCGGCGGGTTAATTTCTTCCGAAATTACGCTCGAACGCAATCTGTATTACAACTTGAACAAGCATTTGTATTATCTGGACTACTGGACGCCGGAGAAACTGACGAGCTCGGACTACAACCTGTTCCACAGTGCGACTGGTCAGTATACGTTCGGCAGCACGATCCCGGTCAGTGAATACGGGGACTGGCTGAAGCTGTATAAGGGCAAGTACGACCAGCATTCGCTTCGCACGGACCCGCTATTGATGAATCCAGATGCACGGGACTATCGTCTGCGGTACGATTCGCCGGCTTACAAGCTTGGCTTTCGGGAGCTCAATATAGAGGATATAGGGCTTCGGGCGGATTATCCGTTCGCCGACAGCACCGATCTGATTCACCGGGTGATCCCGCGCTTCGAGGGAGATGCAGTCAATCGTTCTTTCGTTCAGCTGGCAAGCGGCCAGTCCCGGGCCATTGAGCTTACGGTACGGACGGAAACGGGCTTCGTAGCGGACCTGTCGGATGCTGCGATCGCCTTTGTCTCCGGTTCGCCGTCTGTAGCTTCCGTCTCGCCGCAAGGCGTCGTCACGGCTAATGGCGCAGGTGTCGCTAAAGTTACGATAACGGTAACGAAGGATGGCGTCACGAAGTCCGCCGCCGTACACGTATTGGTGGACGATCAGCTGCAGCACATCGGGATCAACGGCCCGGATACGGTATATATGAATACGCCGGTTACGATGGATGTATATGGCATGACCGGATTCGGAGCTCATTATGATTTGCCGGATGCAGATATCAGCTACACCATTGCACCTTCCGCTGTCGCCACAGTGAATAGCCAGGGCGCTGTGACGGGTGTGCAGCCCGGCGAGGCGGTATTGACGGTATCGGCGACCGTGACGGGTACTACCTATCTTCAAGCGGTGAAGCCGATCACGGTGAAGATCAGCTCGAATACATCGACAGAATTTGACGACTGGCGCTCCGTGAATGGCTCGTGGCAGATTGCCGAAGAGGAGAATAACGGGAACCTCGTTTATCGAAGCTTGACGACGAGCGGCTCCTCGCGAACGATTCGTGACGATATGGTGCTGGAGGATTTTGCGGTCAGCGCCCGCGTGAAAATCGACCAGTGGGCTAGTGCCGCACCAACACGTATCGGCTTGATGGGTCGGTATGTGGATTCGAACAACTTCTATTATGCCTTTTATGAAGGCAATTCGAAGCGGTTCAAGATCTTGAAACTTGTCAATGGCGCCCAGACGCAATTGGCTCAATCCAGCGTGATGAATATTGACTTCACCTCCGGCTTCAGACAGCTTGCGCTTAAGTTCGAGGGCGAACAGATTTCGCTTCTGCTTGACGGAAACGTCATGCTTACAGTAGCCGACAGCTCGCATGCCTCCGGCAAGCCAGGATTGTATGCGTACAGCCAACCGGTCGCCTACGACGACATCTCGATTCATGTGTTGCAGGGCGGGGATGGCCAAGAGGGTCCGCTCCCTTCGGAGTGGAGCTTGAAGCCATATGGTCCGCAGGCTGCATTCGCTACGTTCCATGCAGGTGCAGACCGCTTTACCCTGGAAGCTTCTGGAGCGGACGTATGGGGCTCCTCAGATCAATTCGGCTATATGTATCAATGGGTGGAGATGCCAGCTGGCGGCAAGGTGACGATGACCTTGCGGCTGGAGTCCATTGAGCAGCTGGTATCGGCAACGATGGCCGGCATCATGATGCGAGGGTCGGATTCGGCGAATGCCGCGAACGTATTCACTCGGATTATCGGCGGCGGCAACAATCAGGTAACGGTACGTCAGAGCGCCGGCGGTTCGACATCGAACCAATCCATCCCGGGCATCGGCACACCAACCGAGCTGAAGTTAGTCCGCGAGGGCGATACATTTACGGCTTATTACAAGAAGGACGGTGCAGATTGGATTCAACACTCCACTTGGACGGTCTCCTTGCCGAACCGGTTTATGGTAGGTATGGCGCTTAGCGCACGCCATGCGACGGATTATGCGAAGGCCATATTCTCGAATGTAAGCATTGTTGTGAAGTAATTCATTGAGCCACCCTGTTCGGCCTGGTCCGGGCAGGGTGTTTTGTTGCGCTTCATCTGAATAAATTGTCCAATGACACAAATGTACCTACATAACTTTTTCGGCAACAGCTTGAGAAATCAGGCTTTTTTATTTTTATGTAGGCACATTTGTGCCTACATTGTCGTCGAGTGACACAAATCAGCCGCTGTCCCTAGGTAGATAACTCTACTTAAGGTGATGGCTCTTTTGTTAGAACAAAGATTAGCCGAAAGGGAGCCTCTTTGCCCTATCTTGTTGATAGCATGACTGGGATTCCTTGGCTGATAAGGAATCCCAGTCTAATTCTTTATTATCACTAGACAATAAGGTCAATTCGGTAACTGAAGTTGAGCCTGAAAAACGGCAGCCTGTACTCAAAAGTAATTTGGAGGATATTTCAATGAATATATAACTTATGGTAAAATTGACCCGACATATGGAACAGTGTCTAGTTATAGACCTAAAATTAAGTTCGTATTTAACTTCTGTGGGATATTCTCTGGGAACCTACATTTAATTAATGTCGATTTGATAAATTGGAGGTGTCAATCTTGAAATTAAAAAGAGTCATTATTAAAAATTTTCGATCATACCGGGAAGAAATACAAATTTCGGTTGATAATTTCACAGCGTTTATTGGAAGAAATGATGTAGGAAAATCAACCATACTGGAAGCATTAGAGATCTTTTTTAATAACAACATCGTCAAGATTGAACAATCGGATGCTTGTGTCTATAACACTGATAAAAAAGTTGTTATCGGTTGCGTGTTCTCTGACTTGCCTGATCAGGTAATTTTAGACTCTCAGAGCTCAACAAATTTTGCTCAGGAGTACCTACTCAACTCAAATGGCGAGCTTGAAATTCATAAGTTATATGATTGTAATCTTAAAACCCCTAAAGAGATAGTATTTGCTCTTTCATACCATCCAAAAGCAGATGATACGAGAGATCTAATTAAACTAAAAATTGCTGATCTAAAAAATCGAGCAAGAACTCTTGGTGTTGACTTGAGTAGTATTGACCAGCGTTCCAATCCGGCATTGCGTGATGCTATCAGAAATCGAATAGGTGATCTGCAGCTAGAAGAACAGATGGTTCCCTTAAACGAGGAGAATGCTAAGGCTGTATGGGAAAGTATAGTGAAGTTACTGCCGCAATTTGCATTATTTCAAGCAGATCGTCCGAGTAATGACGAAGATTCAGAAGTACAGGATCCTATGAAATATGCAATAAGTGAGGCCATCAAGACAGTTGAAGAAGACCTTCTGCGTATAAAAGAATCAGTACATAATCAGGTACTTGCTGTCGCTGCAAGAACACTTGATAAGTTGAGACAAATGGATCCAGCCTTGGAAAGTGAATTAGCCCCTCGATTTAAGTCTGAACCGAAATGGAAGGATCTTTTTAAGTTATCGCTGACTAGCGATGACCAGATTCCCATTAACAAACGAGGGAGCGGTGTTCGAAGGCTAATACTATTAAACTTTTTTCGTGCCGAGGTTGAACGTAAACAAATAGAAACCGGATCTCCAGGTGTCATATATGCTATTGAGGAGCCTGAAACAGCTCAGCACCCGAATATATAGATTAAATGAATAATGATTAAATGAATATTAAATGAATAATGAATGAAGATTTGTTTACAAATAGAACCTCGATGAAGATTTTAAAATCTTTATCGAGGTTTTTTAATAAGTAAGAATGATTATAAAAATAAGAATGATATAAGAAGGAAAAAGCTCCTTCTGGGTCATTTACGTTTATTATAATGGAAGTTATCAGAGAGACCATTTTTTATATGACCAGTTTCTTGTCATTTATCGGATCAGTTTCTTGTCATCCGACAGACAAGTGCACAATCATTGGTGGCGGAAAAGTGCTTCAAGTTATTTTTTTCTTCACAGAATAACGGTTCTGTGAAGTAAATGCTGATATAGAGAAAAAGGGGAATATTCCCCCAACTTAAACAAACTTTGATAATATATCATTTCATTTGGCTCTAGTCCTAGTTAATATCAATCCATTCTACGATAATTTCATCAACCAAGTTTTGATTAGGAGTCTTTGTATTCTTTACTAATTTGTTGGATTCCGAAACTTCTGGAGTGTAATAGAAAATGTATTTAAATACATCAATTGGCTGGACAATAATTACCTTAGGACTCCCACATTTCATGTTGACAGGAGAATTGATTAACTTTTTTCCTTTGAGATTATCTTTCTCGGTAACCATTTTGCTATTGTATTTCTCGTTCAAAGTAACAAATACCTCACAAGCGATCTGTTTTTCTATCCCATCTACGCTAAAGATATTGCTATATAAATCAATACCATTTGATTGTGCCAAGTTGCACGTGAGTTCTAAATCTTCACCATACTTATCATACATGTATTGACATGCTTTAAATGTAACAACGTAACCATAAATGTTGTTTACTATTTCGAAAATACTAATTTTTTGATCAAATTTTAGGTCTTCTTCGATAATATTACCCACTACAGGAAGAGTGCCTTACGGAAACAACAACATTGTCAGCCAGATGATGGAGAGTCCTAATCAAGTTCAATTTGTCCTTAATCAGTCTATGTCAAGTGCTCCAGGTACTGCTTTCAATTATAATACGGGGGCTTCCCATCTGCTATCCGCTATGATTCAAAAAAACATCGGGATAAATTTAAAGGAATATGCTAAGGAAAAATTATTCGGACCGCTAGGTATTACAAATTTCCAATGGGCGGCTGATAAGCAAGGGGTTAGCGACGGAGGGACAGGGCTTCAGCTAATCCCGGAAGATATGGCAAAAATCGGCTATCTCTATGCCAATAATGGCTTAATAAATGGAAAACAGGTAATACCTGCTAAATGGGTATCAGAATCAACAACAATGACTAACACCAATGGTTTTAAATATGGATATCAATGGTGGGGTGGTCTAGATTATTTTTATGCAAGTGGTTCTTATGGCCAGGGAATTTTTGTATCGCCTGAGAAGAATCTTGTGGTTGTAATGACAAGCGATATTTCGGATACTGACCCCAAGATAGAGACAAACAAATTATTCTCTCGCATTAAAAGCGCCGCCGTATCCGAACAAGCCCTTCCAGTTAATTCGGAAGGTAACCAGCAAATGAAAGAACAAGTACGTCTGGCCAGTTCTTCCAAAATGCCTACTCCTCAGCTTCCGGCGATCGCTAACGAGATTAGTGGAAGGACTTATATGGTAAAGAAAAATAACGCAGGTCTCAATTTTAGTGCATTTACACTTAACTTTTCTAATAAGAGTGATGTAGCTGTATTTAAGAAAACTTTGGGAGCAGAAATCGTAGATATATCAGTCGGACTGGATAACGAATATCTAGAAACTGGAAATTATAAAGCGAAAGGATATTGGGATGGAGATGCATTCATTATAAATCAGCATTACGTCATGCCGGATTCTCATACGCCGTATGATTCTATGATTAAATTTCTGTTCGACGAAATGGAAGGAAAATTAGAAATTGAAGCGTTAAGTGGTATTAAATCCCAGAAAATTGTTGTTGATATTATCTCCAAGTGATTGGCTTACCGTATACAATCAAGATGATGTTAACTCAAAAGCAAAGCAAATTATTGGCCATGGTGTTTTTATAAAAGGGTAGAAGGACAAATAATTGGCAGGGGGCTACGAGGCCAATTAGATGTGTGATTAACCTAAAGGGAACGTTGGTTCAATAAGAAATCAGGACGAGGCTGCCGGCATGAATAGGCAGCTTCGTTAAAGTAACGGGCAGTTATGCTCAATATCTGCTGTTGAGTGAGTAGGGAAATTGCAAACTCGGCTTATAGGTATAAGATATAAAAGATATAGTATTTAATTATTTTAATTTATAACCTTCCTTGTACTATAATTGTAATAAAATGGATGATGGGTGGTGATTAAATGAATGTTTCTTGTTCTGCAGCGGGTTTGATCGTCAAAGATGGAAATATTCTTCTTGTTATGATTACTTATGGAGCAAATAAGGGACATTGGATGCTGCCAGGAGGATTTGTTGATGAAGGTGAAACATTTCAAGAAGCTGCAATAAGAGAAGTGGAAGAAGAAACGGGATTAATTACTAAAGCAAAAAGGCTTATTGGGGTGAGAAATGGAGTTCGGGCTCTTCCGAGTGGGACAGAACACGGGATATACTTAATATTTGAAATGGAAGTAACTGCAGGTACTATTTGTGCTGATGGATATGAGGTTGCTGAAGCTAGATTTATACCAATAGAAGAAGCACTGCGAGATCCATTGGTTATCGACTTAACGAAAGAGATTATACGTGCATTTAATTCGAATAATAATGGATTATTTCAACTTCAGGACTCAATACAAACTAACAGTAGCTGGGTCAAATATGAAGTATTAGTTTGAAATTGAATTAAGTCATTGCACTACCATGAAAGAACCGATTAACTTTCATGCTCTGTGGTGCAGCGCAGGATGCATGGATGGCTAACGGGGATAGTTAAATTTTAAATAGCAAATTTTTCTTTATGATACGATCAGCTTTGTATATAATTCCCAAGAATATTGGATAGATCGAGGAGGATTTACTAAGTCGATGATGATTTCTTTCGAAAAAGAATCAAGTAAATTTCAGGTCAGGGTTGGCGGTATCGTACTACATAACAATAAGATTCTATTACAAAGAGCAATCGAAAACGAAAAATGGTTTTTACCAGGCGGAAGAGCAGAGTTTTTTGAAAATGCAGGGACAACAATTGAGTGGGAAATAATGGAAGAGTTTGCTGTTCCAGTTGTTGATAAAAAACTGGTGTGGTTTGTAGAGAACTTTACAACATATCCAGCAATGCATCTCCATGAAATAGCATTTTATTTTCTTGTTACTCTTTTACCAGAAAACCCTATTTTTTTAAAGGAACTTGAGTTTATAGGGGAAGAACCAAACTTTGTTAACCGATGGGTAAGTTTAGCTCAACTAGATAATTACTTCATAATTCCTCAATTTGTTGTGTCAGAGTTAAAAATTTTTGATATTAATTTAGGAGTGAAACACTTAGTAAACAGAGAAATTAGATAATGCTTACTCGTTAAGCTAACTGGCAGTTTAGTGCAACCACCCCAAATATTATTAAAATGTTATAAGGAACATTATGGTTAACAGGGCGTCTATATAGGCAACTAAGAATAAGGAACTAAAAGAATCAGACCATTTCATTCTAATATGATGTTGTTGAAAGATATTGCATTACACGAATTTTTACAGTAAAAACGCAAATTAGGGAGGCTGATTTAAGTGATTAGATATCCGTCTTTAAACGAAGGAACAACAATTGGTGTAACAGCACCCTCGTCAGGAGTAAAAGTCGAATTACACGGTTTGCTCAGACTTTCTTTTAATCGTATGGAAATGCAAGGATTCAACGTTGTTTGTGGAGAAACGATTTGGACTCAAAATAAAGCTAAGTCTTCTCCAGCCAAAGTACGTGCTATTGAATTGAATAAAATGATGAGAGATGATCAGATCGGTATAATCATCCCACCTTGGGGTGGCGAACTTTTAATCGAAATCCTTGAATACCTTGATTTTGATAATTTTAAGAGTAAATGGATTTTAGGTTATTCGGATACAAGTGTTTTATTGTTAGCAATAACTTTAAAAACAGGCATTGCAACTGCTCATGGAACGAATCTTATTGATTTACGAGGGGATTTTTCAGATAACACAACTGCAATGTGGCAATCTGTCTTATCAACTAAAACTGGCGAATCAATCATACAATATTCATCGGAAAAATATCAAAAGGAATGGAAACATTCTGACCCTTCGCCATGTATCTTTCATTTAACAGAACAAACATATTGGAAGGCTATTCAAAATACTAATATTAAAATACAGGGTCGCTTACTTGGTGGATGTATCGATGTGATAAGACATTTATTTGGCACACCGTTCGGTGATGTACAACATTTTCAAAAGAATCATCTCAATAATGAACCCGTCCTATGGTATTTAGAAAATTGCGAACTATCGACTACCGATTTACGCAGATCGTTGGTTCAGATGAAATTAGCAGGTTGGTTTGATAATTGTTCGGGTCTTCTTTTTGGAAGAAGCGATGCAAATCAACCTATTGACAATTATACAGCGGAAGATATTTATAAAGAACTATATGAGGAGTTACAAGTTCCAATAATCTACGATATCGATTGCGGTCATGTTCCACCACAAATGACCTTCATTAACGGGGCATATGCTGAAATTGAAGTAAAAGATGGCAGAGGCTCCGTAAAGCAATCTTTTAAACATTAATTAAAAAGCCAAAGGCTAAGAACTAAGTATCATTCAACTAACGGAGAACAATAGTTCAATGATTTTAAACAAGACCCGGCGCATTTCTAACGCCGGGTTTACTGCATTTTTGGTAACTGTTTTAAACAACTTTATTATCAGAGAACATGTGCGGCGCCGTTTTGCAACTTCCGGTGTCTTTTTGCGTCTAAACTTGGTAGTGCTTTGCATAATTTTTACAAATCAGGAGGAGGTTGTTGAATGAGGAAATATGCGATAGGATTCGTCGTTGGCGCCATTTTGGCCGGTGCGACGGCGGTTTATGCGGATAATGCCATTAATGCGGTGCTATTCCCGGCGAAATATGAGGTGAACGGCGAAGCAAAGCAGCTGCCTGACGGCTACTCGACCATCAATGTGGACGGGCATGCGTATGTCCCGATACGTTTTATCGCTGAAAGCTTGGGCGCCGTAGTTGCCTACGATCACGACAGCACGACGATCCAAGTCGACAACAACTTTCACGTCACGAACATGAACAGCGGTATTCGCGCCGGCCATCTGCAGGTAACCAAAACAGCCGAAGGGTCCGCGGTCGAAGGCAAGCTGTTTGTTGGGCAGGATCACTGGGAAGCGATGGCGAACTCGCGAAAAAGCGGCATTGCTCCGGGAAGCGACGTTACGGTTACGGGAGATCTTTTATTCTATGACGATCAGGGCAAGTATATAGGAAAAGTGCCGATCCAAGCGGCGTTCGTCGCCAAGGGCGATCAGATTCGCGATTTCAAGGCGACGGCCGATCGCGACGTGACGGGATATGCATTTGCTTCGCTGGCTAATGTAGGTCCGGTTCCGATGGGGCTGCCGGTTCCGCCTACCGTCGATGTCTACGATTCGTCGAACAGACTGGGCGTCGGCGATTTCCGGATGGCCGCGCAGGACGGTTTTACGAAAATACGCGGCTGGGTCAGCCTGAAACAAACGGGCAATTACCGATACGATGCCACGCTGAACTTCTATGATGCGGCAGGCAAGGCGCTTGGTACGGCGGAATTGAAGCAGACGGGCAGCGGCAGCGCCGAAAGTTTCACCGCGACGACATTCGAAACCGCAGGCAAGGGCGATTTTACCGGCTACAAATCCGTATCGGTAACGGTAAATACGTTCGAGCCGACAAGCGATCCATCGAAATAACGGCATCTGCTGCATCGTTAGGAGCAGGCCATGCGCTTCGCCGCATTTGGTCTGGTCTTCTGCCTTCGTCACCCACCGCTGATAGCTTTCTAAAGATTTACTTAGCTTTTTCCTGACCGTTTGTTGGGTAAACGAAAAAAACTGTGAGTAAGAGGTTCCCATGAAGGCTAATCCCTCCATGTTGAATAAACTTGATGGCCTGGAAGCAAAGGCGAGGTTTGCACTAACGGAAACTATAGTGGAGGAGCTGCCGCCGGCAGGCGCTCCTCTTTTGACTTATTCTTTAGCTCTAGGCAGGAAAACTAATTCCCTAACCGAATAAGTTCATTTTAGAAATTATTTTTGGAGGTATAACTATGGGCTATGATTTAAATATTACAAGGGCTAAATATACATTTGAATCAAAAGAAAATCGAATAACATTAAAGGAATGGGAATCTTATATTACCATTGACCCTGATTTAGAGCTACAAGAGGAGGTATCGCAAACACTTCCAAATGGGCAGGTTCTTTCAATGAAAAGTGAAGGAATGGCTTCATGGAATTACAACGGGAACCCAGTTATGTTAGTTTACTCAGATGGACATATTAGGGTTCGTTTTCATCCTTTTGGTGAGGAGCCTGAATACATAAGTAAGTTAAAGTCTATTGCAAATAAACTACACGCTCGACTCCTGGGGGACGAACAAGAGGAATACTGATTTGTACAATTGATTTGTTGTCACGCTAACGGAATACTATAGCTCAATAGACATAAGAAGAAGGCTGCCGATACTATAGAACGGCAGCCTTCTCAGCTAACGGGCAGATTAGTTAATAATGATACGATTCAGCGTATCATTATTAACGGAAAGTTTCTGATGTGCCCCATTTCCGCAAAATATATCAAAAATAAAATGACGAAATGATGTACAGTTGTGGTAACTCCATGGAGGCGTTGAATGAATTACATTGTATCGGTGACCAAAGCGATAGCCTATATTGAAGACCATCTGATAGAAAAGACCACAGCCGAAGAAATTGCGGAATGGGTAGGATACTCCCCCTATCATTTTCACCGAATCTTCCAATCCGTCACACGAAACACCGTCTCGGATTACATCAGGAGGCGGAGATTGACTCATGCGGCGTACGATTTGTTTCATTCCGATCTTAGAATCGTAGAGATTGCCATCAAATATCAGTTTGAATCTCAGGAAGCCTTCACACGTGCCTTTCAAAAAATGTTCGCCATCTCGCCGGGACGGTTCCGCAAGCAAACAAACATGAAAGACACGCTGTTTCGGACGATGGAGAAGAAAGCGTTGGATGAAACTGGGATGCGGCATCTGCTCTACGGAGTAACCCTCGATCCTTTAATTATCAACAAGGAAAAACGCTATTTGGTTGGAATGGAATTAAGGGGACTCAACTCCCGAGAAATCGGAAAGCTGTGGAGCAGTTTCAGGCAACGAGTGGCGGAAATAGAGAGAAGACGAGATCCTGAATCCACCTTTTACGCATTAATTATGCTTACAGGAGTTCAATGGGAAGTCTCCTACACCGCCTGTGTCGAAGTAAGTGAAGAGGGGCAGATCCCTGAAGGTATGGTCAATAAAGTCCTCCCAACAGCTACATACGCCGTATTCACGCACCGGGGCTCGTTGGATAGAATAACGGATACGTTCTATTACATCTATAACACATGGTTACCGAAATCGGGAAGAACTCGCACGAACGATCCGGAATTTGTACGATACGATCATAGATATTTGGGTCCTACGAATGATGATTCCGAGTTTGATATTTATATACCCATTGGCCCGATATTGTAACTGGAGCGAAGTGCGAGGAAAGGAAGTATGGTGGATGATAGGAAACGCAGAGTTTAAGAATGGGTATGCAGGATACCGAGAAGTAAAAATAGACGATGCTTCTTTAGGCATTACATTTCCCATGACGGTGATGTATCCGGTAGACAATCCTGAACAAATAGAGCGATTGGGGCCATACCTGTTGGAATTGGCCAGAGACGCAGAGCCTTCGGGAGGGAGGTTTCCCCTGGTTATTATTTCTCACGGTACCGGCGGTTCGCCGCTTGTATACCGGACGCTGGCTCAGCATTTAGCGCGCAACGGTTTTATCGTCGGCATGCCGGAGCATCCGTACAACAATCGAAACGACAACAGCTTGGAAGGGACGGTACAGAACCTTGCCTACAGACCTAGACACCTTAGGATGGCCACCGACTGGTTTTTCGGAAATAAGATGTTTAAGGAGAAATTAATGCCGAACGCCGTATCGATCATCGGGCATTCCTTGGGCGGTTACACGGCATTGGCAGCGGCGGGTGGCATGCCTACTTCGTTTCCTCATGAAGCCTCGGACGGAAAGCCGCAGCTCATTGAGGTTACACGGGATCACAGAATCAAGTCCCTAGTTCTACTAGCACCGGCGTCGGTCTGGTTCCGAGCTGAAGGGGCCTTGCGTGCGGTTAACCTTCCCATCTTGATGCTGGATGCAGAGAAGGATCCATACACTCCCCCTTTTCACGCACAAATGATATTGGGTGGCGCTGCTGATCCGAAGAAGATACAATACAGAACAGTTGAAAACGCTGGACATTACTCCTTTCTGAGCCCCTTCCCGGAATCGATGAAGACCCCGGCATTTCTCCCTTCGCAAGACCCTCCCGGTTTTGATCGCGAACATTTCCATAAAACGCTTATTGCAGACATATTGGATTTCCTATATACCCATCATGACGCGAGATGTGACGGTTAGTTTTTTGGAAAAGCTTTCTGTTGAGGGGCATATATTAGGTTGCATGAAGAATGTGTTTTCCAGCAAATGATGGCCTTGAAACTTGCCGTTACAGACATCGCGGGGAACGTATCACAAGTAGTGGTAAAGCTGAGACTTGAATTTAATAGAATCAGCAGCCTTTAATTATCAGTGCAGTCGTAATAAACTAGAAAATGCATTTGAACTCGCACGTCTCTAAACTAACGAAAAACGATAGCTCAAGGAACACTAAGAAACGGCAGCCGACATGGCTGCCGTTTTCTCAACGGATAGTTTAGCAATAACTAAACCTTATCAACTACGACAGTAACACGATATGTTACAATAGTTATGGAAACAAATACCAGTTGATAGGGTGAAGACGTTGAGCGATAAAAATATCTTTACTATTGAATGTAAGAATGTCTACCTAAGAGAGTACACACTTGATGATCTGAATCAATTTCATTCTTTAACATGGCAACCTGAAATACACGAATACTTGCCTGGTTGGAACGTATCTAAAGAACAGCGGGAAGATTGGTTAACGAATTATGAAATACCTGGAAACAAACAGTTTCTAAATACCGTATCCGAAGGTGGGGTCATAGGTGAACTTCGTCTTCGGCTGGGAATCATATTGAAAGCATCGGGAGATTTTATCGGTTGGTGCTGTACAGGAATTAAACAGGAATTGCCGGCTCCAAACCGAGAAATTATGTTTGCAATCTCAAAGGATCATAGAGGCAAAGGTTATACCACGCAAGCAACAGAGGGGTTAGCCAAGTATTTATTTGAGAACACCAACGTTGAGATGCTCAATGCAATTGCTCTTTTACGAAACGTACCGTCAAATAGAGTTATACAAAAATGTGGGTTTAATTTTCAAAGCGTTATTGAATTAGAAGACGAGAGATATAATTATTACAAACTTGGTAAAAGTGAGTGGGAAGCTAAGTGTTTTAGTTCGTTAAAGTAACGAGGAACGATAATTCAATGCCATCAAGGCTGCCGCGAGGCAGCCTTTTCTCAGCTACAGGGTGGGATATTCCAATATGTGGTATAGTGTTTGGGAGTGAAAAAAGTTGGGTTAGAGGAGGATTCGTAGCGGTGAACAAAGACGATATTGTAATTAAACAAATAACAGAGTTAGATAAATTGGAATCGATAAAATCATTACAATCGACAATCAGTAAACTCGAGAATGCCTTGTCCCAGATGACTCAAAATGGACAAATACTACTCTAGTAAAGAAACGACTCAAAGCTGTTTATATCGGCTTAGCCACGCTAGAAAACGTTTGGAATCAAAAACCCCATCATTACACCCAGGAAGATTTAGCAGCTCGCAATGTTATTACTGGTTTATTTCCATCAATTGAAAACAGTTACGTTAAGTCAAAGGCTAATAGTCCCCAAAGAACGCTTTTAGAAAGAAGAATTAAAGCGTTGGAACTAGCTGTTCAAGCGATTGATGACCTTTCCGCTAAATAACTAATAATGCAAACGAAGCGTTAGGAGCAACCTTAGTTCACCTTACTGAACAAAAACTAACTGCAGCCCTTACTTTTTTAAATATGACCTTGGAGTTGTAAGCCACTCAACTAACGGATACAAGAGTTGAATAACCAACACCTCGAGACCACCGAGGGAATGATTGGCGCCCTCATTAAGCTATTGGGCAGTTATCCTTAATAAAATGCAACAGGGGGTACAAGTCTAACGGTAATATTTAGTCTGCATCAACTCCGTGCTTTTTTTAGCTGACAAAAATTTAATCGTCACTTTAATACTTTTTTTCTTGCATATGACGTAACGTCATCCCTTACTCTTCTTGTATCAAGCTAATTTTGTCAAGGGGGAAGGTATAATGGCAACACGCAAAAAAATAATGCTAATTTTTGGCACCCGTCCGGAAGCGACAAAAATGGGACCTGTGGTTCAAGAACTAAAAAAACACCCGGAATGGTTCGAAACGAAAGTTATTGTTACAGGGCAACATAGAGAGCAACTTGATCAAGTGCTCGCTCATTTTGGTATACGACCAGATGTCGACTTAAACCTTATGAAAGAAAACCAAAGTCTTGCCTATATTACGTCTGCGGCGGTTACTGGTTTAGATAAAGTTATTTCCGAAGAAAAGCCGGATCTCATTTTAATTCACGGAGATACTCAAACAGCAATGTGTGGCGGGATGGTTTCATTTTTTCATAAAATACCGATCGGGCATATTGAAGCAGGATTACGTTCACAGAACAAGTACTCGCCTTGGCCGGAAGAGATGAATCGAAAAGTCATTGACGTAGTTACTGACTTTTTGTTTGCACCCACGTCTATTAGTAAAGACAATCTTCTTAAAGAAGGCTACAATACAGAGGATATACATGTCACAGGACAAACTGCGGTTGATGCAGCAATAATGACAAATCGCACTGATTATGTATTTAGCGAAGCTAGGCTGAATCATATATTTAAACAAAAGAGCAAAATCATAACCATGACCGCTCATCGTAAAGAAAACTATGGGGAGCCGATGTTCCAAATGTTTCGAGCCATACGTCGTATAGCGGACGAAAATCCAGATGTATCTGTTATTTATCCCATTCATTTAAGTCCAATCGTTCGAGAATCAGCATTCCAGATGTTATCAGGGCACGATAGAATCCATTTACTTGATCCAATAAATTATCCGGACATGATCAATTTGTTGTCTCGATCCTTTCTTGTACTAAGTGATTCCGGAGGTCTTCAGGAAGAAACTCCCGTATTTAAAAAACCGCTCGTACTCATGCGCGATATAACGGAACGACCTGAAGCTGTAACTGCGAAGGCAGTTTATCTTGCTGGGACTGAAGAGGACTCTATTTATGCGGTAACAGCCAGACTGCTCACGGATATGACTTTTTACAATTCCATGTCAAACGTCGTAAATCCCTTTGGTGATGGGCAAGCCTCAAGACGTATTGTCCAGATTATCGCCCATCATTTTGGATTCGCCTCTGAACTTCCAAAAGAATTTATTGGATAGAAACCGGAGGTATTTAGGAAGGAAGTTAATGGGGGTCAAAATGAAATGCAAATGCGAGGAGATTGGATGACCGCGGGGCAATTTGCGGACAAGGCAGGCGTAACAAAACGTACGGTGCGTTTTTACGATAATGTAGGACTC
The DNA here is from genome assembly GCF_025567575.1 of Paenibacillus baimaensis. Classification (NCBI taxonomy): domain Bacteria; kingdom Bacillati; phylum Bacillota; class Bacilli; order Caryophanales; family Paenibacillaceae; genus Paenibacillus; species Paenibacillus baimaensis. The sequence continues at coordinate 28,242 of NZ_JAOQIO010000067.1, forward strand.
TTAAATCCGAGCCTTAGGACCGACTCTGGGCATCGATACTACACAAGCCAGGATTTAGCTCGACTCCAAAGAATATTGACGCTAAAGTATATCGGGTTGACCATTGAAGAGATTGGGAGAATCATACACCGTGATGGACACGAGGAGGATCTGAAGGAGTCTTTAAGAGTTCAGAGCACGATTATCGGTCAAAAAATGGAGCATCTTCGTCTCGTTCAAAAAACGGTAAAAGAGACTCTTTCGCTATTGGAAAGTTTGGATCACTCAGAGCGGGAAAGTCCGGTTCCTGGAGCAGAGTACGGTGAAAGCAGTCCCGCATGGGAGCTATTCGCTTCAATTATCCGAATTGTGAATCAAGAATATGAGAGCGCGTTCAACCTGCAAACGAGAATTCGATTACACGACGAATTCAGTGTAAATCCGTACAAATGGCATCAATGGCTTTTTGATCAATTGATAGTCCCGGAAAATAGTACAATCCTTGAATTGGGTTGCGGGGATGGAGCTTTATGGAAACGTAATGCAGACCGTGTACCGGAAGGATGGGACGTTACTCTGACGGACCTGTCTGAGGGGATGATACATGATGCAAAGGAGGGGCTACAACATCAGGTGCTTCCTAACAAATTTCGGTTCATCCCGACAGACGCACGGTCAATCCCATTTCCAGACGCAAGCTTTGATGCGGTTTTGGCCAATCATATGCTCTATCATGTTAGCGAACGTCATCAATGTTTGAAAGAAATTCGGCGTGTTCTGAAGCCAGGTGGCATGCTGTTCGCATCCACGATGGGTAAAAGCCACATGAATGAAGTAAAAGGATTTCTAAGTGAATTGAATCCGAATTATGATACTGGACGCCAGGATTTCGCCTGCGAGTTTGGTTTGGAAAATGGAGAAGATCAACTGGATGCTGCAGGCTTCGTCGATATCCGTTTGCAAAGGTATGAGGATGCTATGCTAGTAACGGATGCAAAGCCGCTCGTCGCCTACATACGGACAACCCCTGGAGGCCGGGAAAATCTTACTGACAGCCGCTTGACTAAACTCGAGGCAATACTGAACGAATTAATAGGCTCGGATGGTGCAATTCATATTACCAAGGAAGTCGGCTTATTTGTAGCATTTCGCAAATAATGATAGCTTTATGTTCCAACAACTCAGACAAGAGCACACATTGGTAGACTATTCCGCTAACGGCGAACGATAGCGCAACAATAAGCAACAAAGATTAAACCCTCCCAGTTCTAGCAAAGCTAGAGATAACTTATACCTAGGAGGGTTTTTATTATGACTTTAAAGGATTTATGGATGCTGTATG
>NZ_JAOQIO010000028.1:0-3252 GCF_025567575.1 Paenibacillus baimaensis
ACCCGAACTAAATTGAAGTGCGCTGTTTCCTTCTCTCGTTTCACCGTGCTCAATGAACATTGATGAAGCTTCGATATTCCAACCCATAGAATTTTCAAAACTTCCATTACTCAATAAATTTTCATTCCAAAATCTCTTGATTAAATTCCCATTACTATCATATTGGTAATTAATAATTCCGCCTTCTGAGTATGAGGTTTCAACCATTTTTCCAGAGCCATCATATTTATAAAGATCTACAGCTGCATAGGTTTCTAATAAACTAAAATAAAAAAATAGGCAAGCTAGAAACATGCATAACATCCATCTAATAGGATGATTAATCATTGTTAGTCTCCTCTTTGCAACTAGAATTCTGCTTTTTGCCCGTAGGAGATGCAATTTGACTCTACCATAACATTGACATCTCCGAATTCTATCAATCCAATTTCGTTTTTTTCCAATACTTAGAGTTGCAACATACTACGATAGTTGTTACTCAATATGCCTTCCATGATCCTATCAAACCATTCTCTGTTCCCTGAAACGTTTTGTACGGATTCAATTGTATCTCAGAAGGAGTCAGTGCACGGTTCCAAATTCGAACATTTCCTAACTTTCCGCTGAATCTATAGTGACTATCCGGTCCCCAACCAGAAATGTAGAATTTCGGAGTAACGGTTACCGTAGCTGTTGTTACACCTATCCCTTGAACAAGAACCTGTTTTACCCCATCTATATACAACTCATTGTGAGTGGTGTCTGGAACTCCGTTGTAAAAGACCGCGGTGACACGGACCCAACGATTTACCATATTCACCGATGGAATACCAATGACATCGGATCCACCGGTATTGAATGTACGGCATCCGGAACACCATTATAAAACACCACGGCCACGTGCACCCACTTGTTTAACAGGTTGTCCGAGGGGATCCCCAACACATCGGAAGCACCTGTGTTAAACCCAAAATTCCCTCCCAAAAAGATCAAATCATAACCGGTATTCCATCCGATTGGCATTTTGACGTTGCCGCCATCCCAGTTCATCCAAAATTCGATTGTGTTTTTGCCACCATCAGCCGTGTTGACTGCTAGATCAGGCAGTACGACTTTGGTTAGTTCCATCAAAACTAAGAGAAGTGCCTGGCATCTTCGTATCGCTAAGTGTCCAGTGACCTGCTAAACCCGATTCGTTCTCCGACACAGATCGATACTGATTGGACTGAACTTCTGCAGCTGTTAAAGCATAGCTCCATATTCTCACATCGCTGATCCGTCCTGTGAATCGGTAGCCTCCGTCTGGCCCCCAACCGGAAATATACGCATTGGGCGTTACCGCCACATTGGCTGCCGTCGTTCCCATCCGTTGACTGATCGCTTGCTTAACCCCATTGATATATAACTCATTATGAGCGGCATCTGGGACACCATTATAAAATACCGCAGCCACGTGTACCCATTTATTTAGCAAATTGTCAGAAGAAATCCCAAGCACATCAGAAGCACCTGTGTTAAACCCAAAATTCCCTCCCAAAAAGATCAAATCGTAACCGGTATTCCATCCGACCGGCATCTTTACATTACCGCCATCCCAGTTCATCCAGAATTCTACTGTATTTTTTCCTCCAACGGTTGTATTAACTGCTAGATTAGGCAGAGGTACCTGATTACTTCCATCAAAACTGAGCGATGTCTTCGGTGATGCGGTATCACGTAACTTCCAATTGCCAACAAGTCCGGGCTCCTTACCCGTAAGTGTTTTGTACCGATTCGATTGCACCTCTACAGTTGTCAACGCATAATTCCATATACGCACTTCACCCATACGACCGATAAATCTATAATTTCCATCAAACCCCCAACCAGAAATATAAGCATTCGGGGTGACAGTTACATACGCTGTTGTTATTCCTAAGCCTTGTACAAGGTTTTGTTTAATACCGTCTATGTATAATTCATTGTTGGCAGCGCTGGGGACACCATTATAAAACACCGCAGCTACATGTACCCACTTATTTTTAAGAGAAGCGGAGGGGATTCCCAGAACATCAGCTGAACTCGTATTGAAGCCAAAGTAACCTCCCAAAAAAATTAAATCATAACCGGTATTCCATCCGATCGGCATTCGTACATCGCTGCCATCCCAATTCATCCAAAACTCGACCGTATTTTTACTGCCGGCCGTTGTATTCACATCAAGGTTGGGTAAGGGAACCTGAGAACCAGTAAAACCAAGTGATGAAGGAGGTGAAGAATTTTCAGTTAGATTCCATCTACCAGCCAGACCGGGTTCATTTCCTATAATCGTTTTCGTACGGTTGGCTTGTACTTCAATTGGTGACAAGGCATAATTCCATATGCGCACATCGCTTATCCGCCCCGTAAAGCGATACAGATTATCGATTCCCCACCCAGATATGTAAGCTTGAGGTGTTACCGTTACATGGGATGACGTTGTGCCAACCCCCTGAACGATATTCTGCTTCACCCCGTCGATATACAGTTCGTTATGGATTGCATCCGGAATACCATTATAAAAAACAGCGGCTACATGTACCCATCGTTCCTTCAACGATGCTGAAGGAATACCCAATACATCGTCATTACCTGTATTGAAGCCAAAGTAACCTCCCATAAAGATCAAATCATAGAGTGTATCCCATCCCAGCGGCATACGTAATTGAGTACCATCCCAATACATCCAAAACTCCACTGTATTACGGGCACCAGCCCCCGTACTGACAGCGAGGTTAGGTAGTGGAAGCTGACGAGTACCGCCAAAGTTAAAAGACTCTCGTTCTTTTATTCTTTTGATCAGATTTCCATTGGCATCATATTGATACTCACCGTCCCCATTCTTACTCTCTACTGACCGTAGCCTTCCATTATCGCCATAATTGTAGTTTGTTTCCACACTGTTGGCCATAACATGTGACCAATCCATGAAAATGAAAAAACTTACAAGCATGATCTTGAGAGCGAATAACAGTTTTTGTTTTAAGTTCATTTCTTTTTGAGTTCCCTTCTATATAGCCATGACTTTACTCTGCTTAAGATGATTTAATTCTAATCCACTGATGTATGATCAGCAGCAAAGCCATCATCGCATCACCTTGGTTAGCCGCTACGTTTTGGGTTCGCATCTAACCCTTAATAATGTCCAACCACTCGAATATCATCTATGAGCACGGCTCCTCCATAGCGCATTCCCCAGCTTAATTGGTAGTCGTCATGGGTACCGGTTGTAAAGGTAACGTCCTTGCTCCCAAC
>NZ_JAOQIO010000122.1:0-6210 GCF_025567575.1 Paenibacillus baimaensis
AGTGAACGCTGACCAATCTTGGGTACGAGGTACTTCCACATACGCTGAAAAGTTTCCCGTTATCACTTTTTGTGGATCATTGGTAATGCTCCCTGAACCCGGTTCAAAATTCGTTCCTTCATAGGTGCCGCGTTCAAAGGTTTCTACATCGGTGGTTCCAATTGCTAATTTTAAGAATCTTATGCTCTGATCATAGCCCATTGTCTCTCTATTTGTACCATCAGAAGTTACTACAATGGATGAGTCCGATTGTTTATCATAATAAAAAAAATCTAACGAATGAGTGTAGCTTTTGGCATGAAGATTAGCTGGGAAATTTACAAATAATAAAAGTGAACATAAGCCAGATATCAATAATTGTTTGAGCTTCAAGAAAATCACGGCCCCCCCTCTCAGAGATGTGTAGCTTTTTTGGCATCTAAAAGTTACCGAAATGAAGTGGTGAATAAATACATGTCCTATTTTGTCATAATTTTTTCGTATGTATGGTGTTGCTAATTTCTAAATTCTTTTGTTCCTAAACATTTGTCTTTTTTTATAACCTCTCTTTGAAATCACGTTGTTCAAGTATATAAGAACCTCATTTCCCCCTCAAACTAGCGATAATTAGTCCATGAAGATCAATATAACAAATAACGCATGTCGAATACTGTCATAAATTGCTGTCGAATGGTATTTTATTCTCCACAGGGATACACAAAAGGATCGTCTTGCCAATTTAATGACACAACGATCCTTTTCTGGGTAAGGTGCTTTAAAGTTCATGACGCAGTTTCATCAACGAAGTTTCCCGATTTTAGTTTTGTATAGTTGTCTTCCTTACTAAGTTCCCATTTAGATCATATTCATAATTAAAAGTAGATCCATATGCGTTATAGTTAAGTAGTTCATTGCTCGCACTGTATTTGTAATTATCTCCATTCAACCTCCAATATCCCTTAAGCCCAGACTCATTTTCCGTTAAAATTTGAGTCATGTTTTCTTGTATTTGCTGTAAGCTTCTGGCTGTGTTCCATATCCGCACATCGCTCAGGAATCCATCAAAATATTCACTACTCAACTCACCTTGTCTTCCTAATACTAGTGGACCGTTTTTGGTGTATGTCAATGGACTCCCCTTGGTTGCCCTCAATTCCCCGTTGATATATATGAATGCATTCGTCGGGGTCGATACCGCTGCAACATGGTACCACGCATCTGCTTCTAGTGGACCCACATTCACGGCTCCCCATGAATCCGTAAACCGCATGTTTCCGTTATCCATGCCCAAGTAAAATGAATTCCCTGATGCAGCTTGAGTCCATTGTGAAATCATTTCTCTAGTCCCGGTAAATGCTTTCTTCTTAAACCACAACTCTACAGTAAAGGTATTACCTCCTGGTGGAACCATAGCTTCATTGCTCAGCACTACATAATCGTCTATTCCGTCTAGTGTTAGATTCCGTATTCCTTTACCATATAAATCTCCATGATTATGCCCTTTCGTACTATCAAAAAGAATGTTTCGACTTACGTCAGCTAATTTCCAATATCCTGTAAGCCCAGACTCACTCCCCATTAAAGCCTGAGTCATACTTTCCCGAATTTGCTGTGCGCTTCGAGCTGTGTTCCATATCCGCACATCGCTCAGGAATCCATCAAAATATTCACTACTCAACTCACCTTGTCTTCCTAATATTAGTGGCCCGTTTCCGGTGTATGTTAGTGGACTCCCCTTGGTTGCCCTTAATTCCCCATTGATATATATGAATGCATTCGTCGGAGTCGAAACCCCTGCTACATGATACCACTTATCTGCTTGTAATACACCCACATTAACGGGGTTCCATGAATCCGTAAACCGCATGCTCCCATTATCCATGCCTAAGTAAAATGAATTCCATGATGCAGTTTGAGTCCATTGTGAAAGCATTTCTCTAGTCCCGGTAAATGCTTTCTTCTTAAACCACAACTCTACAGTAAAGGCATTACCTCCTGGTGGAACCACGGCTTGCTTGCTCAGGACTCCATAATCGTCGTTTCCATCTAGTGTCAGGTTGGCTTTTACTTTTCCATATAACTCTCCATGATTGTTACCTACTGTGCTATCAAAAAGAATATTTCGACTTACATCTTTTAATTTCCAATACCCTGTGAGCCCTGGCTCATTCCCCGCTAAAGCCTGTGTCATATTGTCTTGAATTTCCTGTGCGCTCCTGGCTGTATTCCATATCCTTACATCACTTAGAGCTCCATCAAAGTACTCAGCGTGAAGCTCACCTTGTCTTCCCAGCAGAAGTGGACCGTTTCCACTATAAGTCAAAGAACTCCCTTTGGTCGCTTTTAATTCCCCATTAATATAAATCATCGCGTTCGTCGGGGTCGATACCGCTGCCAAATGGTACCACGTATCCGGTTGCAATGCCCCCACATTCACGGTTCCCCAAGAATCCGTAAACCGCATGTTTCCGTTATCCATACCTAAATAAAATGAATTGCCTATAGCTGCATTTGTCCATTGGGACAGCATCTCACGATACCCGTTAAATTCTTTCTTTTTGAACCATAGCTCAACAGTGTAGCCGTTGCCACCTGTAGTTTTTTGGCCTTTAAATATTTGAAAACACGGTGTATTTTATCTTTCACGTATCATGGGAAGACAACAAATTCATCACAGATTATTCTATATACTTTAATTCAATCACATCTACATGTAATACTCCCGATCCATTGTCTGTGTTGCCACGGATAAGTGCGTAAACTCTCGCGTAAGTGGTATCCGGTGGAGTTATTCCATTATTGGCTAACGTTACGTATCCTCCTTGTGTCACCTCACTGATTTCCGTTACACTTGCACCGGTGAACATCGTCGAGTTATAAAAATCCACGTACAATTGTATTTTCGCATTTGACAGTTGAGCGATATTAAAACTCCCGCTGACGTGAAACTTTTTATTAGGTTCAGCACTGATTGCTTGACCGCCCCCACCGCGCCATTGGCCAACACAATTCCTGATCCGATAAACTTTTGCGCATGTTCGCTCATCGGACTTATTTCATAGCTACCACTCGCCCCCACCTATACTCTTCCCACTTGTTTGCCACCCCGTTACTTCCTTGATATTTTTCAAATGATCCATTGATTAATAAATTATCACTTTTCTAACACTGTATGATCATTATCTTTTGATTTTTGCTGTTTCTTAACACGGATCATTCTCCTTAAACCGGTTCATTTTCGGTCTCTTTAATAACATCCACGATGGTATTCTCTATTTAAAACTGCATGGACATAGTATAGGTTGCCTTCTATGATTCTATCAAATCATTCTCGTCATAGCTTGTTGGATGTATGTCGTTGGCTTAAAGATTTGCATACTCTATTGCATAATATAGCCACACCAAATTGTCAAGATATATGTAAATTTTTTACCTTTTAATAAAGATGGTGGATTAAATAAGACATGTCTTACCAGTATATTAGTTGATTAATAAGTTTTTTCATTTGTTAGTCACTTCTCGTATGATTGATAATTGTTCAAACTGATTGATGATTTCGTGGGATACTTCTATTTACGATTAGTTTTCTTCTTTATAAGATTTCCATTTTTATCAAAATTGTATTGAGTTTGTGACTCCATTCCTTCAATCGAAGAGTTAATTGTTTTGATAGTGCTGTTCTGATCATAGTTATAGGTAAAAGTATTCTTTTTTATTAAACTAATATCGTCAAACCAGGAATTCCCTCCCATATTGGCATCCATTCGCAAATAAATCTTTAAGTACTTCGTATTCGGATGCAGGTTCGTAATTATTGCAGTATGCCTGCCCCATTCCTGTGTTTCTCCGGTTGCGATCAGCTTTGCCTGCCCGTTTGGATACCACATCATAAATCCGTTATCCCCTACCTGCAGCACATTGATGCTTACTCCTGTTGCGTTGGTGACATTACTCGTTTTAATCCACGCTGCCAGTTCATAAGTATCATAGGGATTAACGGGGATTAAGTCTGTAGCGATCAGTTGATCCGTACCCGTGCTTGCTACTGCGGCCGAAGCCATTCCGCTGTGATACGTACTTCGGTCTAACCCGAATCCTCCTGTTTCTTCATGCATCAATCCGTTTTCAAAACCGCCATTTTTAATTTCGTTACGATTCGTCAGCGAAATATCGTCGAACCAGGCCGTACCTCCCGCATTGGCATCCATTCGCATGTAAATCTTCACATATTTCGTATTCGGATGCAGGTTCGAAATTGTTGCAGTATGCCTGCCCCATTCCTGTGTTTCTCCGGTTGCGATCAGCTTTGCCTGCCCGTTTGGATACCACATCATAAATCCGTTATCCCCTACCTGCAGCACATTGATGCTTACTCCTGTTGCGTTGGTGACATTACTCGTTTTAATCCACGCTGCCAGTTCATAGGTATCATGAGCATTAATGGGATTTACCGTGATTGTGCTCAATTGCTCCAATTCTGAACTAATCACTTGTGCCGAAGCCAATCCTCCATGACGAGTATTCACTTCTAAGCTGAATCCGTCTGTTGCCCACCATAAGCCTTGTTCAAAGCCTCCATTGTCAATCATGTTATTCTGATTTACATTGGTTAACATTGGTGAGGCCTTAGTGGACTCTGAAGAAACCGCGATTGAGACTATTAAACAAACAATAAGGAATGAAGCATTTTTAAAAAATTCATTAAATACACCTCGGATTTTTATAAATAAATTGATAACTAATTGTAAGTTTAAAATGATTTGATAGTTTCTATATCGAAATATTGGTATTGGTTACGCCGCGCATACATTTCGTAAGTTTTTTTATTGTTGTACGACAGCGAGGAAATAGCAAAATAAGAAAACCCAAGAGAGTTATTGGTTCTGCTTGGGCTCTTACTCCTAATAGTAGTACAAGTATACATGCTTTAAGTTTTCTCTAAAGTGTCGTCAATTGTTAAATTTAATAGTTTTCAATCACACGAATATCATCTATGAGTATCGCCCTCCCATAGCGCATGCCCCAGTTCAATTGGTAATCATCATACATACCTGTTGTAAAGGTGACAGACTTGCTCCCAACCACTCCTGGCGCATCGTTCCATGTCAACCATCCTCGATCTTCAACAGGTGTCCCTTTCACGCTTCGCACAAAAAAATCGAAGTACCCATCACTACCCGGCTCACTAATCGCTTTATGCTTAAAGGACACCGTGTACGTCGCGTTAGGCTCCAATCTCATTTTTGACGGATTCGAAATCAGATACGTCTCCCATTCCCAGGCCACCGGTGCTTTAGCATACATCGCATACACCCCCTGCAAGGATCCGTCTGGTACAATTCTGGCATCTCTTCCTACTCTTTCGGGAATGAAGTAATAACTATTTTCCATCAGGTTACTCTCAAAACTTTCAGAATCAAATCCAGATCTTTGCAGTTTTTTTTCGATACTTTCAATAAATTTCTGTTTGCGTCATGTACATAGTGATAAGAATTATTCGTAGTTATTATTTGTTGTAGTTGCCCGTCTTCCCTGTAATTGTATGTTTCCATTGCGGTGACCTGATTTGAATTCATTATAATGATATACAGGAACAAACAAAATAATTGAAAATTTTTTATATGCATCGCACGCTCTCCTCAATATGCCTCTGATGCTAGTCCATCAGTTGCAGTTGTCCTCTTAATTTAGTAATTGGTAACATTGTCCACATATTAGTGCGAATTAGTCCATGATGACTAATATAACAAAACATTCGTGTCGAATGTTGTCATAAATCGCTGTCGAATAGTGTTAAATGAAATAAAAAGATTATCTTATCAAGGAATGACAAATCGATACATCGGGTTTTCATTATAGTCTTAGGTATACTGGCTGGTCCCATCTACTGTTTTGAGGATCTAATGCCTTCAGCTTAACTCACCTTTGGTAATTAACGGATAGTATGATAGCAACTACAGGGTCAGGTAATATTCAGATAGGATGATTTAGTCCGCAAATAATCGAGGTGTTGTATAAGAACAGACATACCTAACTGCTCTCTCCTTGTTTTCGTATAGATGCTGATTAAAAGAGTTAAGGAATGTTTTAGAATATTGGTTATATTTACCTCTTTTGACTTATGTGAGAAAAGTTATAATGACGCTATCCTCAGCAAGAATCACATGTCTATATAAGTTGAACTAAAGGAATTCATTTCCAACCGTCGAATTAAAGATATACAACCTGAAA
>NZ_JAOQIO010000074.1:0-23910 GCF_025567575.1 Paenibacillus baimaensis
AGCGAAGCGCCGTACGCTTCCCGTTGACCTGTCCGACCCGGCGATCAAGATTGTCGAACCGAACGAAACGCTGCCAGACTCGTCCTGGATTTGGCCCTCACCCGAATTTGGAGAAAATCCGGAAGATGCTCTCGTTCGCAAGCATTAGCGGAACACATTCATTCGACAGAAGTGAAGTTAACCAATCCTTTGTGCGCTTGGTGGCGCATCGACTAAAATTTATTTTTCGTTCTGGACTTATCGGTTCGGAATGGTGTATATTATTTTTAAGGAGGTGAGATACGGATGGTTCGTCCACGTAACTTTGATGAAATAGATGTATTAAGGAAAGCGATGACTTTATTCTGGACTAAAGGTTATGAAGCGGCATCCCTAAATGAGTTGCTACATGTTACTGGACTTAGTAAAAGTAGTTTATATGAGACTTTTGGTAACAAACATGATTTATTTGTGAGAGCATTTGATTTATATCGCGAGGAGCGCCTATCGGTATTAAATAATTATTTGAGTAATGAGAATGTATACCAGGGTATCGAATTATTTCTTATGGCCCTCCTTAATGTTGTTAGCAAAGGTTGCATGACGTCAAATGAAGCTATCGAATTGGCGCCACATGATAAAGAATTTCAAAAAATGATTGAAAAAGATTTCGAAGATGTTGAACATGCATTTTTAAATGCAATTGAGATTGGTAAAATCAATGGTTCTATTCAGTCTAAAATCGATTCACTAAAGCTTGCTCGATTTTTAACTGTCTCCTTACAAGGTATAAATGTGATGGTGCGAGCACAAACAAATCAAAACAGGATTATAGATTTCATTTCTATAATTTTAGGGAATTTGAGATAGATGAAAGTTTACGTTTTTTTTTGTATATTATGGACCGAAAGGTCCTTAATATAAAATAATTCAAAGAAAAGAGGAACAAGCATGAACAACAATTACAAATCTATTTTCGAGCCGTTCGAGCTCCCATCGGGAGTGCAGTTGAAAAACAGGGTGATTATGGCGCCTATGGCTCTTTCGGCATCAAAGTCTAACGGTGCAGTTACTGAAGAAGAATTGGCTTACTATATTCAACGGGCTCAGGGTGTTGGCGCCGTGATTACCAGCAGTGCCCTTGTTTCGCAAAACGGAAAATTGCTCGAGAACGGCTTTGGCATTGACAATGACGATCTGCTCCCAGGCCTAAAAACATTGGCAAACACCATACATGAACAAGGTTCCAAAGCTTTTGTCCAGCTTTATCATGGTGGGCGTATCAGTAATCCGGCTTTGCTATCTGGAGGACAATCTTTAAGTGCAAGTGCAGTGGCGGCGGAGCGTGAAGGATCTGCTACCCCAAAGGCAATGACAGAAGAGGAGATTGAAATTGCTATTGATGAATTTGCCAATGCAACCCGAAGGGTAATTGAAGCCGGATTTGATGGGGTTGAGATTCATGGCGCCAACGGTTTCTTGATTCAGCAATTTTTCTCTCCGCATTCCAACAGAAGAAAGGACAAATGGGGAGGGACATTAGAAAAGAGAATGAAATTTCCCCTTGAAATCATCAAACGCGTAAAAAAAGTGGCTGCAAAACATGCAAAATCACCGTTTGTTGTTGGTTACAGAATTTCTCCGGAGGAAAGAGAAAATCCTGGCATCACAATGGAAGATACTCTTCAATTCGTGGATGTACTGGCCTTACAGAACTTAGACTACATCCATCTTTCCGTGGATCATTTCTGGGGTGAACCGAGGAGGGAAGGATCGAGCAGTACGAAGTCGCGTGTAGTAATGGTTCAAGAGCGTGTAGGTAATCGAGTGCCTGTAATCGGTGTTGGCGGTCTTTCCACACCGGATGATGTCGTTAAAGCACTGGATACTGGAATCCCACTAGTAACAATGGGTCATGCCTTGATCATGGAGCCTAAATGGGTTGAGAAGGTACAAAGCGGACAGGAAAGAGAAATTAGAACGACACTTCCCCGAACAGCTCAAAAAGAACTGGTACTTCCCGATAATCTGTGGGGAATGATAACCAACATACCAGGATGGTTCCCTGTCGTGGATTAAGGAAGAATAACAAACACCTTGATGCTTGCGTACTATTAAAAGTCGCTTAAATGGGACTGTTGACAAAGTGGGCCAGAGGGATTTAATCCTTCTAGCCCATTTATTTTGTGCTTTTTATTGTTTAGGGTTACACTGCTTCTTGTTTCAGATATTTATCGGTATGGGAATGTGTTTCATCATGATGAACCCAAGTAAAGGGATTTCCGAAAAGGTATTCCTGAGTTAGCGCAGCTCACCGACATTACCTACCTCCCATATGGCCGCTCAGAGACGGCTTATTTGTCGACCATACTAGACGCCTCAACAGGAGAAAACCTCTCTTATAACCTTTCTAATCGCCTCACGCTGGACATTGCCACTGATACAATTGACGCGCTCGTAAAGCAAAAACTACTTAAGCTGCACAAGGATGTAGGTATTCATTCGGACCAGGGAAGTCATTATACCAATCCCAAATACCAAGAACTTTTAAAGCAAAAAGGATTAGGACAATCCATGTCTAGAAGAGGAAATTTCTGGGGCAATGCGCCACAGGAGTCGTTTTTCGGTCATATGAAGGACCATATAGACCACCGTAGTTGCCAAACTTTAGCAGAGCTACAACGTAAGATCGACGGTTACATCCGCTACTACATAATAATCGATATTAATGAGGATTAAAAAAGATGACCTCTGTGCAATACGTGCAATACAGGAATCATCTATTGTTGGCTGCATAAACATAAACCACTCTTTTTCAAGTGTCCTTGACAGAGGGGCCAGATCAAAAGACCCTCCTTTTTTCAATTTTTATTTCCTGATTTTGCTTGATCAACAGGCGTGCATTATAATATCATTTTGCTTCCAGAGTTAATAGGTCTGGCTTCGGGTATCCTTGCTGTCGGCGTCAAGTCCGTCGTCATTACAAACATTCTTGTCGTTCCGGTATATGGTAATGTCCACATTGCAATCTTCAGATCTGAAATTCGTACATCCTTATTTCGTCAGCTTTGCGTCACCGAATACCATGTTGAGGAGGTTCACGCGATCAGAATTGAAATATAGCTTCAACATCTTCACATTCGTGACGTCAATATCAACATTAGCGGGATCCTTCCCTTCCTGTAAATCCGTCGCAGAGAACACTTCATTACCGTCTGCTACCACTTTGAATGTACCGGTAGCGATAATGTCTAAGTAAGTGAGCTTATTTCTGTCAATCCCGATGACTCCCGTGAGCCTTTTGTACTGACCTTTCAGATCATAAGTGATGATTCCACCATCCTTCCTCCACGTAGGCGGTACGGTATTGTGTACGTATACCCCGAGTCCGTTTGAATATGTCTGGCTACCGATATGAAATATCTTACTGCTGGCTGTGTTTTGCTTGGTCCACTTGTTAAGACTTAAGAGACCAGGAAGATCATTCTCTGCGCTAATGAAAGAGAAAGCGGATAGTGAGATATTATCGCTACTGGTCGCAGACGTATCTGGTGTTGCCGTTGGAGGTATCGTATTCAGACTAGGCGTAGATTCCATCGTTTTCGTTTTGACTGAAATGGTATCAGTCATGCCATCCCACTGGACGTCTTTATCCAACGCTTCACCAATAAAACGTAGCGGAATATACGTCGTCCCGTTGTAGATAAATCCCTTTTGATCGGGGAGGGGAGTCTTAGCCGTCCCTTCGAAAACGTAGTGTAGACTTTTAAAAAACACTTCAATCTGAGTCCCTCCAGTGCTGGCAACCGCATAGCCCGCCGTACCAAGGAGTAAAAAGCATGCAGTAAATCCAATTAAAAATGATTTCAATTGAATTATTTTCAAATCTTTCATCTCCCTTTTTTATAAATTAGGTCTTAGGACCCATTATTGAAATATATCATAAGTGAGTTGGATTAACACGATAAATTTCTAAATTTGTTTAGACTGCGCATTCAAATAGAATTCAGGTAAAATATGGGCAGGACTGCTGCTAAGAGGATGTTCTCTTAGCGGAGTCCTGCTTTTCTAATTTCAGTTGCCGCTGTATGTAGTAGCACCAAACTGTGATCAGTATATCATGAGGTGAAACTCAAAATCCGGACCATTGCAAGAGCAATATATAAAAACGGCCCATCGTGATGCTTGACGAACCGACCGCCGCTCTTGATCCTTACGCAGCATATGAAGTTTATTCTAAATTTAATGATAATCTGTCAATCATTGACTCAACCACTTTTACAGTAGGGAAGACACAGCTTCCTTGAGCGCTCTATTATGATGAACTAAGATCAGTTTCTAGCTTGTATTGGATAGACTTAATTGGAAGAACAGCGGGAGCCAATCCGCAATTACCGGTCATCATGCTTGGACCTCATATCGATACACAGCCTTATGCCGGGAAATACGACGACATAGTCGGTGTGATAGGGGAGATCGAGACGGTTCAAACGATGTTCGAACGCGGGGAATAGTGCGAACTTGAAGCCCTTTGTATAGATATTATTTTTTTTGGACGAAAAAAGCATTATTTACTTAAATTGACAACATTATAGATAATGATTATTATTATCAATGATATTCGTTTTTTATCAACTTGAATCCGACACGACTATATCGTTTGGATTCTTCAACTCAAAGCATGAAACGAAAAGGAGGTTGACCAACTAAATAATAAACAAAGAAGCCCCTCCAAAACCATTCGGAAAGACAAGGAAGCTTCTCTTGTCCACAAATAGGGAATTGAATCATCAGTATCCATAAAAGGGGGTAACAGTGCTGTGATTGTCAAGAAATTGAAGCTTACCGTGGATTCACACATCCACAATGTCAAGGAGAACGAGAAGTTAGCCGTCCTTCACAGTATGATCCTCCGAGAAGTTTCAGCCTTGGATTTTTCAGATAAGGTTGTTATTACTTGGGAGAGCATAGTAAGCTCACAGCCGGACAAGGCTGAACAACTGGTTGCTGCAGCTGCGGAAGTTGGCGTATCCCATCCACCCGTCGGACATCCTTTATATAAACTAAGTGAACGGCAAAGACAGGTTGCCGAGCTCTTATGCAGCCACTATTCGGTAAAAAAGATTGCAAATATCTTGTATGTATCGGAAAACACTGTCAAAAAGCATTCTCAAAATATCAAGAAAGCACTGGAAATCGAGCAGTCGGGCACTGATTTTATTTATACCCTGAAACAGATGATCGACAACGGCTAGTTATAATCTGTAATCAGAATAAGCGATACTTCACGCGTCCCTATTCAATTAAGGTCATATAGCTCCTATCTCCTCTCAACGCATGACATATACAGAGTTACCATAGGCCTCCGAAGTTTCTCGGGAGGCTTCTTTGTCACGTAACGTCCGTTTGGCCACATTCAGTAGCATGATGCACCCGAGCATGAGGCTTGTCCAATAAATCCAGATAGAGAGTACTCGGTCATACTTCAATTGAATAACCATAATTATACATTTAGAGAATATTATAGAACGGTTAAATATGATACTATGTTGTCGTTCGTTGATAATAATTATCAGTAACCAGCGATTTTGCTTTTCAAACGATTTCGCTGCAACAAAAAGCTATGTGGAAAGGGAGGAAGCCTTTTGCACAATTGAGAGACTGGCTGGCGACAAGCATGACAAATGATTGGAAAATAAGTTTTCGTTTACTTTGGGGAAGCCATTTCCTGTCGGTATTGAGCTCGATGGTAATCGCCCCGCTGCTTCCATTCTACATGGAGCAGCTTGGTGCGGTCGACCAAGCTTCAATCCTGATGTGGAGTGGCCTGAGCCTCGCGGCTCCTGCCGTCACAGCTGCGCTAACAGCACCATTATGGGGGCGATTGGGAGACAGGACGAGCCGCAAATGGATGGTGGTGCGTGCACTGCTCGGCTCCGCCCTTGTTCTGGTCGCAATGGGACTGGCGACAAGTCCATTTCAGCTATTCATCCTTCGTTTGCTTCAAGGAGCGCTTGGCGGTGTCGTCGATGCGGTTGGCGCTTTAGCGGCATCTCAAGCCAAGCCCGAGGAGCAAGGCCGTGTGCGCGGCAAGCTCGAAGGTGCCCTCGCGGCCGGCTCCATGCTTGGACCGCTGCTCGGAGGCATGCTATTCGGATGGTTCGGATTCAACTATTTACTGCTGCTGCTTGGTGGCTTGCTGGCGCTATGGACACTGCTCTGCTGGGTTGGCTTAGAGGAGTCCAAATCCGCTCTCTCAAAGGCGGTTAAGCCTGTTGGCATGTTGAAGCAGTTGGACGGGTTGGTCCGTGAAAGGACAATTTTTATATTCCTGCTGGCAGGCATATGCGCCAATTTCAGCCTGCATGGACTGCTGCCTGTGCTGCCACTGCATGTCAAGCAGCATCTGACCAGTCCCTCGCAAACTGCGGTTTGGATCGGTATTTTGCAAGCGGTCAATTGGGCTTCTGCTTGGATGGCCTCTACCTGGTGGGGCAGAAGGAATGACAGGAGCCCTGTCAACCGCACTTATTTTGTGGCCTCTTTCCTATGCAGCTTAGCCATTCTCGTACAAGCCTTCGCACCAGGTATTGCCTGGTTTATTCCTTTAAGAATCCTGCAAGGCTTTGCATCGAGCGCGTTAATTCAGTCCGTTTTTCTTATGGTGACACGGGCTTCACAGGGGGAGCAGTTGGGTGAAAGGCTAGGATTCACCAGAAGCACACTGTTTATTGGACAAATAGCTGGACCTCTTGCCAGCGGATTCTTGGGGGGGCTTTACAGCACCTCGTCCATTTTTATATTACATGGGTGCATGATGCTCGCAGGAGGCTTGCTGGTGCTGCGTTTTACCGCACGAACGGATTTACGCTATCATCTTTCCAAATAAGCAAAGGGGCTGTTGTTATGAGTACACCAAAACGACAAATGCATTTGAATCTGTTTATGTTGAGCACCGGCCATCATGAAACCTCTTGGCGTCATCCCGCTACAACGCCAGAGTTGGCAACCGACATCCGTTATTATACCAAGCTAGCCCAAATGGCTGAAGGAGCCAAGCTGGATTCATTGTTTCTTGCAGATGCGTTGGTGCTGACACCTGCTATCAAGTACAAGGTCACAGCGGGCCTGGAGCCTTTCACGATGCTGTCCGCTCTGGCGATGGGTACGAAACGTATCGGCCTGATCGGCACCGTATCGACCACCTATAGCGAGCCTTACAACGTTGCAAGAATGTTTGCCTCACTCGACCATATCAGCGGTGGACGAGCTGGCTGGAACAGCGTGACCTCTGTAGGAGACGTAACTGCTGTTAATTTCGGTATAGACCAGCATCCCAAGCATGAGGAGCGCTACGAGCGGGCTAAGGAGTTTCTCGACGTGTTGAAGGGATTATGGGATAGCTGGGATGATGATGCGATCGTTGCCAATAAAGAGACGGGCATTTATACAGATTATGACAACAAAATTCATCCGATTCATCATCAGGGCAAGCATTTTACAGTGCGTGGCCCATTAAATATTTGCCGTTCACCACAGGGCTACCCGGTACTCATCCAAGCAGGCTCTTCCGAAGCCGGAAAAGATCTCGCAGCAGAAACAGCTGAAGTTATTTTTACCGCACAGGACACACTGGAGCATGGGATTAGGTTCTATGCCGATGTTAAGCAGAGAATGCAGAAGTATGGCCGCTCCCGTGAGGATCTGAAAATTTTGCCAGGCTTTAGCCCGATTGTTGGTGTGACCGAGGCGGAAGCACTTGAAAAGAAGGAGCAGCTGACACAATTGGCGTCTATTGAGCTCGGGCTTGTACGCCTCTCCAATTTGTTTGAAACGAATCTTTCCCAATATCCATTGGACAGCCCTCTACCTTTAGATGAACTGCCATCCATTGATAAAATAAAGGGGCAAAAGGCTCGCTTCCAAATGTTCTCGGAAATGGTCCGCAAGGATAATTTGACGATTCGCCAGCTTATCTTGCACACAACCAGCGCACGGGGTCATTATACGGTAGCGGGCACACCGGAGTATATAGCCGATGTTATGGAGGAATGGCTGGTTAAGGAGGCAGCGGATGGCTTTAATGTTATGCCTTCTTATTTCCCAGGCGGCTTTGAGGATTTTATTAGCCTCGTTGTGCCTGAGCTGCAAAGACGCGGCTTATTCAGAACGGAGTATACCGGCAGAACTCTCAGAGACCACTTGGGGCTGAAACGACCTCTCGGCAAGGTTGTCCAGCCCGTGTAAGCTGGGATTGCCATCTACACAGAATCTCTATCGGTTATTCATAATTTCCAGTTATCTACTTCAAATGGATAAAAAGGATTATCGGATTGAGTCATTTACGCTGCTTTTACGCTTATGCTACGATAGGCTGCAAGTGATGATAATGATTATCATTTCCTGAGTACAAAGTGAGCTGATTATGGTATTTAATAGGAGCATAAGGAGGAACGATGATGTCATCTTTATTGCAAGTGGACCCGTCCATAGCAACAGTCAGAAACTCGGTTGCCGAATGTGTTGGGCAAACTCCACTCGTTCATTTAAACAGGCTGTTTCCACAAAAAAATGTGCAGGTCATCGCCAAGCTGGAATATATGAATCCCGGCGGAAGCATGAAGGATCGGCCTGCTCGTTACATTATTGAGCAAGGGCTCAGCAACGGCACCATCAATAGCCAATCGCATTTGATCGAAAGCACCTCTGGCAATTTGGGCGTAGCGCTCGCCATGATGGGGAGGGTTTACGGGTTATCTGTAACCTGCGTAGTGGATCCGAAGATCGCAGCTTCAAATCTAAATATTATGAGACAGATGGGAGCCCATATCGAAATGGTCGAGGAACGTGACGACCAGGGAGGCTTCCTGAAAACACGAATCCGCAAAGTCAATGAGCTCCTCCAGACGATTCCTCAGGGATTCTGGGTGAATCAATACGCGAACGAAAATAACTGGAAGGCTCATTATTCGGGCACAGGATCAGAAATTACTGCATCGCTGGACCACGTGGACATTTTTATCGCTGGAGTCAGTACTTCCGGCAGCATTATGGGGACAAGCCGGAAAATGCGTGAAAAATATCCCGCCTTGCGAGTCGTTGCCGTTGATGCGGTTGGATCCATCCTTTTTGGCGGCGCGCCCGGCAAACGGGAATTACCAGGCATTGGAGCCAGCCGTGTTCCTGAAATTTTGAATGCTGCTGAGGTCGATACGGCTTTCCACATTACAGACAAGGAATCCGCACAAGGCTGCAGAGACTTGCTGAAGCATGAGGGAATTTTTGCAGGCGGATCGTCCGGCTCTATTGTCGCTGCGATTCGCAAGCTGCTCCCGACGCTTAATACAGCACCAGACAAGCCCTTACGCATAGTTACACTACTTCCCGACCGAGGTGACCGTTACCTCGATCTTATCTACGACGATCAGTGGGTAGCCCAATTACCTTAATACATCAAAATTCTAAATACGAAAGGTGACACCAGATGATCGATCAATCACAATTGCAGCAAGGCTCGCGTCCTACAGAAAAAGCCGAGCCTGAATGGCCCGAGATGCTTTACTTGAATCGCGAGACGATTGCCAAGCTTGGCGGTGGCTCCTCGCGGCTGTACACCCAAGCGCTGGAGGAGGCACTTTCACTACATGCTGGAGGTGACTACGTCCAGCCATTGAAGCCTTATTTACGCTCATCAGGCAAGAATGGACATATTGCCGACCGGATCATTGCGATGCCCGCCCATATCGGGGGTCAATTTCCTTTATCCGGTATCAAATGGATCGGCAGCAAGCACGACAATCCACAGGCTAGAGGAAAGGAACGGGCAAGCGGCGTCATCGTGCTGAACGATGCCGAGAGCCATTTTCCCATCGCTGTACTCGAAGCCGGGTTGATCAGCAGCATGCGGACAGCGGCCGTGACCGTTGTCGCAGCCAAGCATCTCGCACGCGTCGGCTTCAGGACGATAGCCTGCGTTGGCTGCGGGTTGATTGCCAAGGCACAGTTGACCTCGTTGCTAGAGCAGTTTGACCATGTGCAAGAACTCCATTTGTTCGACCAATCAACTGCTGCAGCAGAACGGCTGGCTGACCAACTACGTGGACAGTTTCCTCAAGTGAACATTACAGTTACGGACAACGCCGAGCAGGCTGTTCGCGAAGGTGAGCTTGTTGTAACGTGCACCGTAACGGATACCCCGTATATCCCGTACGAATGGCTGCGCAAGGGAGCTTTCATTAGCAATATCTCGATTATGGACGTCCACAAGGAGGTTTATCTGCAAGCCGATAAAGTGATTGTGGATGACTGGGAGCAGTCGAATCGCGAAAAGAAAGTGCTGAACCAGCTCGTACTGGAAGGAAGGTTCTCGAGAGAACAGCTTTATGCTGAGCTGGGTGAGATTGTAGTCGGCGCAAAACCGGGCCGTGAGCATGATGACGAAATTATAATTTTGAACCCGATGGGAATGGCCATTGAAGATATTGCTTGCGCCCGCTTGATCTATTTACAGGCACTCAAGGAAGGCGTTGGCGTGAAGCTGCCGCTATATTAGACGCCCGACATGACAGTAGGACCGCTAAGAGGAGGACAAAAAGGCATGCTGCACCCATTTACAGCTCTCGCGACTCAAGCCGAAGGCAGCCTGGGACTGGCTGAGCAAGCTGCTTTGCGCGGGTTGCTGAACAGCTACCTGCGGGAAACAGGCATATTCGATCCTAGAGATTTAGGAGCCACACCGGAAACCACTGGCACCTATCAGGTAGGCACAGCTGGAGCAGGTGTTGCGTATGTGCTGGATACGGAAGACCCATCTGAAGCCGGACAGCAGACCGAAGCATCAGACCGCATAACCACTCAAACAGAGAAACATAACCTCTTGACAACCGAACTGGAATTGCTGCTTAGGCAGGCTAGTGGCGAAAGTTTAATCGGAGCTGCATTTGTATTACCGCTCCCCTTGACACAAGCAATGATAGCCGGAATTATCGAATATTATTCAATAACCGGGCAGCATCGGTATGGGACAAGCTTTTACATCATTTCTTCGCCCGATTCCAAGTCTGAATCGGCCTCCCGCCAGATCCCTGTTGCGTCTGGCCCCAGGCAGATCATGGATCTCCTGCTTGCCGAGGTCAGCTTCCGCGAGCAGGAAGCGACGCGGGAAAGTCGCAGCCTGGAAATGAGCAAGCAGATTGGCAACAGCATCAGACGAATGGCACTGTATCTGGAGCGGGCGCAGCTGTCGGGTACGAACGTCTCCGCCCGTCCGCTGGACTATATCCGGTCGGAGCAATCCATGTTGTACGGGCATCCGTTCCATCCGACACCCAAAAGCTCCGAGGGCTTCACGGATCTGGAGCTGGTTCAGTATGCGCCAGAAATGGGCGCAGTCTTTGCCTTGCATTACATGGCCGTATCCAAAGAGCTGATCCGTGAGGAATGGATCGGGCAGCGCCCGGCCTTGCCTGCTGCGGTTCAGGAGGCTGCACAGCATAAGCTTGGCAGCAGGATAGACGCCTACAGCCTGCTGCCGCTTCATCCTTGGCAGATGAAATATGTTTGTGCACAGCCGCTTGTCGCGGAGTTTATCCGGCAGGACAAACTCGTTGATTTGGGACCGATCAGCCAAGGGCAGGGACAAGCACAAGCCGTATATCCGACATCATCTGTCCGCACAGTCTGGGATCCGCAGGAGCAGATGTTTTACAAGCTGCCTCTACATGTACGAATTACGAATTTCATTCGCGAGAATACCACTGAGCAGGTGCGCCGCACGATGGATGCGGCGATTGTACTGCAGGCCTTTCAATCAGGCAGTATGGCAAGTGCCAGCCGGGGAATGCACATATTGGCCGAGGTCGGTTATCAAACCATTGACTTTCCAGGGGTTACCGAGCCCGAGCGGGAGCAATTGCTGGCTTCTTTTGCGGTTGTTTACCGCGAAGCCGCGCAGTTGACGACAGTCGAGCAGGCAGCCTGCTTTGTCCTGGCCGCTTTACTGGAGCAACCGCCAGGCAGTGACGAGCCGCTATTGTTCACGGCAGCGCGGCAATCCAATGACGGCGTGCTGCCGGATTGGCAAGTATGGCTCACCGCTTACCTGGAGCTGTCCATGCTCCCGCTTATTCGTTTGTATACCGAGGCGGGTATCAGTCTTGAGGCCCATGTGCAAAATTCGCTGGTCACGCTTGAAAAAGAGCTTCCAGTTCGCTATTACGTGCGTGATCTGGAGGGAATCAGCGTCAATCGCTGCCAGGCAGAGAAGCACGGCTGGACCCCCCAGCTCATTCCTACGGGCAGCCCGGTTCTGTATACGGAGACCGAAGCTTGGGAGAGGTTGAAATATTATTTTTTCGTTAACCATTTGGGAGCTTTAATTCATACCATTGCACGAATTAACAAATTGGATGAAGGTTTTTATTGGCACACCGTTCGCAGCGTGCTGCTGAAGGAGCTAGCGGTCATAGATGCAGCCAGCCCGTCCGGAGGGTACATCCATGATTTGCTGGAAAACCCCGATTTACCGGCAAAAGCGAACTTGATCAGCCGGTTTCAGGAGCGTAGCGAGACACCCGATTATGTGCCGATGCGTAATCCGATCTACGAAAGCGGGAGGAACCCATGAACGGACAGCAAATCCAAGAGAAGCCATTAACAATAGCAGGTGGCGAATGGTTGGCAGCCTTACAATCATCTGAGTATGCAAGTGTGGAGAAAAGAATACTTCGCCAATTACTGGAATCATTGATTTATGAGCATATTGTTGAATTTTCAGCCATGAATGACGAGTTGGTACCGCCTTCGGATGGTCCAAGAATCATTATAAAAGGCCTGTCCTTATCAGACGGCTTGCCTCTTTCATACACCTGCTACGGCAGTAAAAAGATGAGCTTCGGCCGGATTCGCCTGAATCGCCTATCCGCGATCGAGCGGGTTGGACCGGATGGTACCACTACCGAAGCGCGGTTGGGCGAATTCGTATCCGAGGTGCTGGCGCCAGTTGTCCAGCACAGCCGCCTCGATACCTTTGTCGAAGAGCTGGAACAAACGCTTATCAAAGACACGCAGGCGCAATATGCCAATCCGCATCGTGAGCTGACGGGTCAGGAACGCGCCTACGATGAGCTGGAAGCGAACATTATGGACGGGCATCCCTACCACCCATGCTACAAATCCAGAATTGGCTTTAATCCTGATGACAATATGACCTATGGTCCGGAATTTAAACCGCGCATCAAACCCTTGTGGTTGGGGGTATTAACCAATGAAAGCGTGGCTGCCCAATCCTCAACACTGGATTACGAACAATTTTTGGAAGCAGAGCTTGGAGCCGATTTGCTTGCTGACTTTAAATCCAGACTTGAAGCAGTCGGGAAGTCTTACGATCAATACCGATTGATTCCAGTCCATCCTTGGCAGTGGCGGGAAACCATTGTCCGCGTCTTTAATCGCCAGCTTGCAGACGGAAGAATTATCATGATCGGTGAGGGCACGGAGGAATACCGCCCACAGCAATCGATTCGTACACTTGCCAATGCCAGCTCTAAGGAAAAAAGCTATCTGAAGCTTCCGATGAATCTTACGAATACATCGACCGGTCGAACACTTGCCAAGCACACCGTACTGAATGCTCCGATCATTTCTGACTGGCTCTATTCCCTTGTAAAAGACGACCCAGTTGCACAGCGGCTTGATTTTGTACTGCTGCGTGAGGTGGCTGGAGTCGCTTATGACCACGAGACATGGTCAGAGACGATGCGACCGCGGGCTTACGGCACACTCGGCGCAATCTGGCGGGAAAGCCTCCATGGTTATCTGCGAAGCGGCGAGGAAGCTCTGCCATTCAATGCGCTATGCCATGTAGATCGCTCCAACCGCCAATTCATTGATCCATGGGTACAAAAAGAAGGCGTTGAGGCTTGGACGGGCAGGCTGCTAAAGGTATCCATCGAGCCTCTGCTTCATCTGTTATTTGCACATGGCGTAGCCTTGGAATCGCATGCCCAAAATATGATTCTGATTCATCGTGACGGTGTACCGGTTCGTATTGCCTTCAAGGATTTTCATGATGGCATCCGGTTTTCAAGGACGCATCTGGCAAATCCAGAGGTCTGCCCTAAGCTGCACGCGCTTCCGGGACATCATACGAGGATCAACCCGAATTCCTTCATCGAAACGGATCATGCTGCGGTTGTACGGGATTTCGTCCACGATGCTTTTTTCTTCATCAATCTCGCCGAGCTCTGTTTATTTCTGGAAGAACACTATGGCTTGAAGGAAGAACAATTCTGGGGAATGGCCGCACAGGTTATACACGATTACCGTCAGACTTATCCGCAGCACGAAGCGCGTTATCGAGTATTTGATTTATTTGCCGAGTCAATCCAGGTGGAACAATTGACAGCACGGCGGCTGTTCGGGGATTCGGAGGTTCGTCTTCAGGATGCGCCTAATCCGCTTTCCCGATTTCGGTGAGCATGATGTTAAGGGTTAATACATTAAAGCAAAAGCTTGCAAGTGGCGTCCCCGTATTCGGCTTACTGGGCTCCATTCCATCCCCTGTCGTCGTTGAAATGGTAGGCTGTGCCGGTTTTGACTTTATTATCATCGACACCGAGCATGTACTAGTGAACCCGGAAACATTGGAGAACATGATCCGTGCTGCTGAAGCTGTCGGATTGACAGCCCTTGTCCGCGTATCGGAGCCTAACCCAAAGGAAATTTTGCGGGCGCTTGATGCCGGAGCGTTGGGCATAGTCGTTCCACAAGTGGAGACTAAGAAGCAGGCGGAGTTGATCGTGCGAGCCTGCAAATACGGCCCACAGGGCACCCGCAGCCTGAACAGCGGACGGGCAGGCTTATTCGGAAAGCATAATTTGGTCGAATACATCCACAAGGCGAACGAAGAGATTATGGTCGTGCCCATGATTGAAAGCAGAGCCGGAGTGGAGCAGGCAACGGACATATTATCCGTACCTGGAATTGATATGGTGCTGGAGGGCGCAGCCGATTTGTCGCAATCCTACGGCATACCTTGGCAGACACGCGCCCCAGCTGTGAAGGAGGCGCTGCAAGTGGCATTTGCCGCAGCCGAACAATACGGTGTGCCCTACTGTGCGATCCCGAGGGCAGCTGAAGACTACACCGAATGGGTGGGGCTGGGCGTCAAAGCTTTCGTGCTGGGAGATGAGCGCGGCGTTTCCTTCCGCGCCTTGCGGGCACACCTGCAAGGCTTCGCTCAAGCATAGCTACAGCTAGAACATCATTTCATTTGAAAGGTGCGAACAATAACCAATGAATCAGACTGTTTTGGACGGAAAGGTCCTAACCACGATCAAAGAATGGAAACAAGAGCACTCCCAGCCCATATCCGCTTTTATATATGATTTACAGGCTTTGCGGGAGCGTGCACGGCAAACCGTAAGCGGACTACCGGAGGGCTGCCGTCTGTTCTACGCGATAAAAGCCAATCCTACACAAGAAATTTTGAAATGCTTGGAGCCTATCGTGTACGGCTTTGAAGCAGCTTCCATCGGTGAGATTAGAAAGATTCGTCAAGTATCCTCAGACAAGCCGGTTATATTCGGTGGTCCGGGCAAGAAGGATAATGAGATCGAGGAAGCACTCCTGCTTCAGGTAAAATTGATTCATGCCGAAAGCATACTTGAATTGAGACGCATTTCGCATATTGCGACCCGTCTTGGCATCCAGGCTTCCGTATTGATCCGGGTCAACCTAAGGGCATCGTTTCCTGAAGCAACACTGATTATGGCAGGAAGGCCTACCCAGTTCGGAATAGACGAGGAGCAGATCGAAGACGCAATCCTGCTCACTCAGTCACTACCTAATCTGCAGCTTGAAGGTTTTCATCTGCATTCCATTTCCAACAATCTGGATGCCCATTTGCATGCCAGATTGATTTCCGTTTACCTGGAGCGGGTGAAAGGCTGGCGGGAGCGCTTCGGGCTGACGCTCAACTATTTGAATGCGGGGGGAGGCTTCGGCATTTCGTATACGGATTCGGAGCGTAAATTTGAGTGGGATACCTTTGTTTCGGAGCTTCGTCAGGTTCTGTATCAGAATGCCATACCCGGAGTTGAGCTATTATTCGAGCCAGGTCGCTATATAGCCGCAGCCTGCGGTTATTATGCCACCGAGGTAGTGGACCTGAAATGCAACCATGGCAAACATTACGCGATTCTGCGCGGCGGTTCCCACCATTTCCGGTTGCCCGGCGCTTGGCAGCACAGCCATCCGTTCGAGATTGTTCCCGTTGAGCAATGGAATTATCCCTTCGGTCGTCCGGAAGTATGGGATGTGGAAATAACGGTGGCAGGTGAGCTCTGTACGCCCAAGGATGTACTGGCCCGAGATATTCAGGTATCTCGTCTGCGTGTCGGAGATATCCTACTATTCACTCTTGCCGGCGCTTATGGTTGGACGATTTCGGCTCATGACTTTCTGAGCCATGAGCACCCTGACCATATTTTTCTGTAATCCCTTGATTGATAATTGAATAGGAGAGAATCAGTATGAATGGAGCTTTTACACGTTCGGTCGAGCCGGACAAGAAGCAAGGCTGGCAGTTTGTTGGGAAGGTATCCTCATCCGCCGGACAGCACACTTTACATGCTCAGACTTCTGCAAGCGAATCGCAGGAACGGATACTTACGGATTTGGTCAATGCTTTGCTGGTTGAAGGCTTATTAGACGTAGGCGGCAGGGGTGAACTGCTGGATGTCCCCAACAGCGGGACTCTTTCCCCTCATTTGTTGTCTTTCCTTCAGGAGCATGGGCTTCAGCGTAAGAATACAGTGCATGTTGCATCCACAGAGGCAGAGAGCACATTACAAACGCAAACAAATAACGACTCTGCCTTTTATTTCCGCTGGTGGGTGGATCGAGGGAACGGACGATTTCTTATCTTTCCGGTAAGTGCGGCTGTCACTCAATCTTATCGCTATTCTTCCGGCGATGGTGTATACGAGGTGTACGGAACAAATCAGCACCTTGGCGGCGCTGATCCTACCAGGCTGGGAGCGATGGAACTGCTGGAACGGGTGACGGAGTTGCTATATGGTACCCAAGAGCAGGGGCAGGCGAGTAACTGCAGCAACGAAGAAGACAGCAGTGTCGCTCGGCTAAAGCAGTTGCTCCTGCTATCGTTGGAGCAAACTAACTGGTCGGATGCTTACGCAGCCGTTACAGCCGCCAAAGCCAAGATCGCTTCGCTCAACTCCGAATCTCCTTGGAGCCTCGTTGAGCAGGAACGTCGCGCTGCATTCCGCGACCGCCCCTTCCATCCTGTGGCGAAAGCAAAGGGGGGCTGGACACAAGCTGATTATGAAGCATTCAGCGCGGAATCGGGAAAACCAATCACGCTGGAATGGATCGCTGTCCAACGCGACTACGTACTAAGCGGCAGCGGGAGCAGCAAGGATAATAAGCCTGAGGGACTGCCGGGAGTGACACCTGCCGATTTGCTCCTTTCACTTGAAGACCGTTCATCTGTACACAACGCGCTGGAACGACAGGGACTGTCGCCCGAGCAATACATCGCGTTGCCTGTGCATCCATGGCAGCGGTCTTCAATGCTGCCGCACATGATTCGCGCGGAACTGGAATCGGGCATTTGTGTTCCGCTGGATGTGGCGACCGGCGTTTATTACGCCACATCCTCAGCCCGATCTCTCGCACCACAGAACGGAAGCAACAGGCACCTCAAGCTGCCGCTTGGGATCGTTTCGCTGGGTGCGGTGCGCTATTTACCTGCCGTTCACATGATGAACGGCGAGCGTGGACAGCGCCTGCTTGAGCAAGCGCTGGCGCTCGATCCGGTGCTTCGTGAGCGTTTAAGCCTATGCGATGAAAAGAGCTGGTGGGCGTATTTGCCGAAGAACGGCGATTATTTCGCTGAGCCCCCCCGCCACCTCTCTGCTTTGGTCCGTCAGTATCCGGCTGCGTTAACCGAAGCTGGCAATAGCCGGATTGTGCCGATGTCCGCCTTGGCCGTTCATACTACAGACGGAACTGATCCTATCCTGGATATTTGGATACGAGAGCGGGGCTTAAGCCCGTCCGCAGAATCAGCAGCCCAGCTGTTTAAGGAAGTCTGCCTGCAGTTTTTCACTATTTGTCTGCGCCTGTTCCGGTTAGGTGTGATGCCGGAAATTCATGGACAGAACGTGGTATTGACTCTTAAAGACGGAATGATAACCGGTATGCTGCTGCGCGACCACGACTCGATCCGGCTGCATGTTCCGTGGATGGATCAACACGGTCTTGACGATCCCCATTACAAGATGAAACCGGGTTATCCGAATTCGCTCTATAATGAAACACCTCAAAAGCTGCTGTTATATTTGCAAACCCTGGGCATTCAGGTGAATCTGTACTCGATTCTTGAAGCGATAGCAAGCCTTTATTCTATGGATGAAAAGCAGCTGTGGCAAGTACTGAAGGATAGCCTGTATCAGGCTATCGAGCTTGCCGAATTGACAGGGGCTGTTAAAGAGTTGGTGGTAACCTCCTTGTTTGAAAAACCGATATGGCCATGGAAAAATCTGATCAAACCCTTACTGGAGCAGGAAGGAACTCCTACAGGCAGTATGCCGGCAGGAATGGGAGAGACTGTAAATCCGTTCCACCGTTTTTAAAAGACCATCCATTTTGTTGAAACCCTTATACAATAATTCAAATGGGAACAGACACAGATAAGCGGCGCCCTGCTCTCAAGAGCTTGGGTACTTGTTCGGGACGTCAAAGAAGTCCATATAAACGGTGTTTTACGAAGTATTAACGTTAGGGGTTTAAAACCACACTCAAGGAAGATGATCGTAGAAAAGCTTATTGAGGGTATTATCCAGTTGTAACAGATTTATATCGAAACAATAATCTTAATCTTGCAACTGGGAAGAGGAATATAAAGTATTTTTCTGTTCGTACCTCACTGCTGTTGAATGGCTAAATAAGATATTTGGTTTAGTGGCATAGACAAAGTAAAGTTTGTCGGGTAACTGCGAACTTTTTTAAATCCTTGCACCAGAACCACTTTATCAAAGAACGGTAGTCCAAAAATACAGCGACAAGTCTAGGACTTTATTTTCTCGTCCAAGACTGTCGCTGTTTCGATTTCTGGTGTCAGTCTAATACTAATTACTCAGAGGAACGTCCGAAGAAAGAACGAATGGACAAGTGTATGTAACGTGGCTATCGTGCGGGTAGCCTACAACAATTTCAATTAACGGTAAAAGGCTCTGAGCATAATAATGGACATTAGCCTAGAATGCTATAGACATTAGCGGAATAATGTATCTATAGAAGTTAAAGCGCGAGAGCGAGGTAAATCCATGCAAATCCATGTGGTGCAAAGAGGAGAAAATCTTTGGCTGATTTCTAAGCGATATGGTGTTCATATCGATCGGATTATTGCAGTAAACGAGCTCGAGGATCCCAATCATTTAGTTATCGGTTTGGCATTGCTCATTCCGGAGCCTTATCCCGAATATGTGGTGCGGTCAGGAGACACTCTGAGGACGATTGCCGACCGTTATGTCATAAGCGTAGAGGCTCTTGCTCGGGCAAATTCAATCTCCGATGTCGAGCAACTTACACCAGGGCAGGTATTAGTGATTCCGGTTTTGTATCATACCGTACGGCCGGGGGAGTCCCTATGGGCGATCGCTCACCGCTACGGTGTTTCTATACAGGCTATTTCACAAGCCAATGGGATTACGAATCTTAACTTTATTTATCCAGGTCAAACCTTGAAAATCCCGGAAAAGCAGAAGGAGACCATCGATGTCAACGGTTATACCAACGTATTCGGAGAGACAGCTGTCAGGCAAGTTCGGCAGGATGGGGTGCATCTAACTTACGTATGTCCCTTTGGATACCGTATGAAGGATGATGGGAGCCTGGAATCGGTAGATGATCAGGCGCTTATTGCAGCCGCTTACGACGAACATGTTGTACCAGTCATGTCGATCACCAACTTTTCCGCTACGGAAGCCGGATCGAAGCTGGCCCATACCATTTTGTCCAGCCCTGAATTGCAAAATAAGCTGGTGACCAACATCTTAACGATCATGGAAACCAAAGGTTATCGGGGTTTAAATGTTGATTTTGAGAACGTGTACCCAAGCGACAGTGAGTCCTATAATCAATTTCTTCGACTGGCTGTCCGCAGGCTGCATGAGAAAGGATATTTCGTCTCATCCGCGCTTGCCCCCAAAACCAGTTCTGAACAGAAGGGGCTGCTTTACGAAGCCCACGATTATGCTGCGCATGGAGATATTGTTGACTTTGTCGTCCTCATGACGTACGAGTGGGGATACCGTTTCGGTCCACCACAAGCCATATCGCCTATCAACGAAATACGGCGAGTTCTCGACTATGCAGTCACTGTCATCCCGAGAAATAAAATATTTATGGGCTTCCAGCTTTACGCACGCGATTGGCTGCTTCCACATGTAAATGGACAGCAGGCTGAAACGTTCAGTATGCAAGAAGCCGTGCGTCGCGCGATCAGGCATGGAGCGGAGATCAAGTACGATCCAGTGTCCCAGACCCCATACTATCGATATGTCGATGATAAGCAACGAACACATGAAGTCTGGTTTGAGGATGCAAGAAGCGCTCAGGCAAAATTCGACCTCGTTAAGTCCTATAACTTGAGAGGAGTCAGTTATTGGGTGCTGGGTTATCCGTTCCCGCAAAATTGGGCGTTGCTCGAAGATAATTTTCATGTTCACAAGCTCATATGACGTATATGCGAAAACAACCATTATCCAATTTACATTTATGGATTGGAATATCCAGAAAATTTCGAAAGTGAATCTTGGGATATTGATAAGCATGTATTAGGCTTATGTGCTCCCACTAAGTACTTGCATTATTAGATGAGCCGTATGGGATGCGGCTCATTCTTGTTTTTAACGAATTTTTAGGGAAGACAGACCAGACCATTGAGGGCTAATCGGACAATGTTCTTGTCATCCGACACCGGCAGCGGAAAATAGCATTTGAAAGTTCTTCAAGTTAAAAATTATTTACTTCACAGAATAACGGTTCTGTGATAACAATCCTGTTATTTAGCTTAATTAAATTCCTCCTCTGAAGCTGATGGGACGGGTAGGCGGCCTAGCTTGAATCAAAGGCGTCACTAAGTTAGGCATATGCCCGTGGACGTATGCCCATCATTTTCATATACATACATAAAACATGTGTGAGCAGAAGAGGGAGATCTATGAGCAAGAATCTGTTCGATATCCAGACCGCCATTTTATTGTCCGCACTTTGCAGCCAAAGCTATCAACAGTTTGAAAGCGCCGACGGAACTTTTGTTCTGCCGCGTCGTTACCAGTTGGTTACTGAATTTGAAGCCGCGTCATTTACAGGAAGAAAAGAACTGTTCGGCTTTATCGCCGAGGCAGCGGACCGGATCGTCCTTGTGTTTCGCGGAACGAATACCAAATCGGACTGGATATCCAATGCAATCGCCAGACAGAGCGCCTTTCCCTATGCGAAGAACAGCGGCTCCGTGCACCAAGGGTTTCTCAGCATTTACGAATCGGCTCGGCAACCCGTCTTGTCAGCCTTGCAGTCTCTTTCCCACCATAAGCCGCTTTATATTACAGGGCATAGCCTTGGCGGTGCGCTTGCCCATCTATGCGCCGTTGACACCGCAGTGAATAGCGGCTTCAGTGATCCTATCGTTTATACGTATGCTTCACCTCGTGTGGGGAACGCTGAATTTTCAAGTACCTTCAACCAAATATTCGATCGGCATCGAATTCACAACCCGTTCGATCTCGTCCCGCAGGTGCCGCCCATTCTCTATAAATCTCCGAAAACAGGCCAAATCTACACCTACTTACACGCCCAAAAAAGCCGTGATCTACGTTTCCAAAAGGGATCTGTCGCCGCCAATCACGAAATTGCCAACTACTTCACCGAGCTTGCGCTGCAGGACCCCATTTATACGCAGCTGTTGTGCACGGGCAATCCCGGGTTGTGTCCATAACTATTTTCCGTGGTCGCTGGTGTTGAAGTCGACAATCGGAACAAGTTCTTGTCTCCCCACAATCATATCATTTCATTTGGCTCTAGTCCTAGTTAATATCAATCCATTTTATGATAATTTCATCAACCAAATCTTGACTAGGAGTCTTTGTATTCTTTGTATTTTTTACTACTTTGTTGGATTCCGAAACTTTTGGAGCCGAATGTTGACGCTATGCAACCATCTCTACTGCGAGAAAACTGTTGGCCGCCGAAGTTGGTTGCATGCAGAGGGAATTCAGGATTGTATAGGTTACTCATAAAAATTGTGGTATCAGCTTGATTAATCAGGCTTTTACTTTTTTATGTAGGAACATTTGTGTCGTGGCAAAACGCACAAATGTTCCTACATTGTCGTTAAACGACACAAAAGCCCCTACATTCTGAGTGAGTCACTAAAGACATCATAAAAACTCACAGCCTACTTTGACCTTATGTAAGATGACTAACCATTTAAATGGATAATTGCATGCAAAAAATAGGGGTATTATGGTATTATTGTCCGTAAATAATGAAAATTTAGACTAAATAATA
This sequence comes from Paenibacillus baimaensis, assembly GCF_025567575.1. Classification (NCBI taxonomy): domain Bacteria; kingdom Bacillati; phylum Bacillota; class Bacilli; order Caryophanales; family Paenibacillaceae; genus Paenibacillus; species Paenibacillus baimaensis. Next base: position 22,576 of record NZ_JAOQIO010000074.1, read on the forward strand.
ATGTTTATACAATGAGACTGACTGCGTCGCTCAACTAACGGGGCAGCATAGTTAAACAACCTACCCTATTGCGTTATTTCAAAAATGAGCAATCGAAAAGAAATTACATCAACCGTACCATGCTATAATCAAAGAATATTTTTGGAAATTCTAAATGTATTCGTATACAAATAATTACATTAATTAAATCCTTATAAAGAAGGGGAATGAGCATTATGGCAAATATCGAGCACTTACAGACCGTGAATGTTCCAGCTTCAACGGTATATGAAGCATTAACTACTGCAAAAGGACTTTCAGAAATATGGACAAATGAACTAATAGTCAATGATCAGATCGGTTGTATAAATGAGTTCCGATTCGGCGGCAAAGGCTTAACAAAGATGCGAGTTGATGAGCTTGTTACCGATAAAAAGATTTTGTGGCAGTGTGTTGATTCAGATCCAGAATGGGTAGGTACGACAATTTCTTTTGATATGGAGGAAAAAAACGGGAAGACTTCAATCATTTTTCGTCAGATGAATTGGGAGGAAGTGACCTCATTTTATCGCGTATGTAATTATAACTGGGCTATTTTTTTGTACAGTCTTAAACAGTATTGCGAAGAAGGCGAGGGTCTTCCGTATCATAAACGGAAGTTTTAGAATCATTGAAAACACAGATAGTTAAGAGAGTTTGCCTCGTGACAGCTCTTTTTTGTTCATTCAAGTAACGGGGCAGTAGAGCGTGGTAAAATGGGTAGGAAAATAATACAATAATATAATGTGGAACAATATAGACATACAACAGACGAAGTGGCATTTTTAGTGGTCACATAAATTACGTATAACTCTAGTTAGACGCAAATCATAGATTTAGTGGTAAAGAACGGTGGTAGCACCGTTCCTTTTTTTGCGTTCTCAATCCGGATCTCTATCTGGAAGTTCCAGAAGTTGAAAGGTATTCCTTTTTCTACGATGTCAGCATTCAAAGTTAAGGTTAAAAATAGTTTTTTAGGGTAAAATTGGAATAATGTAACAAGGACGAAAAAGGGGATCTAAATTATGTTTAATCTACAATAGTTTTCTGCCGGTGATGATCTTGCTTGTAAACATGAACCATATGTTTTTAGATTACATAAAAATTTGGTTACTTTAAAAGAAGATCATAGAAGCCAATTTAAACAAGAAATAAAAGCTTATGACCTACGGTATAGAAAGACCGAAATTGCATTGAAGCTTCGGAAGTACTTGCAAGTAGAGAGTTGTCGAACGCACTTGATCGAAGAAATAGATCTATATAAGTTGAACTAAAATTGTTCAGGAAGTTGGTTGGTTTCCAAGCGAAGACATAGAC
>NZ_JAOQIO010000043.1:0-16845 GCF_025567575.1 Paenibacillus baimaensis
ATAGAGGGTTGTCGTCTAGTAAATAATGCACTGGGCTATCCGAACGAAAATCCTTTCTCAAAGTTAGTATCTATTGAAATAGTACAGGTATAGATGAGCGATTTTGATACCGATACTGTTTACAACTCATCCAAGTTTGCGGCTCTTAGTTAGAGAATCGGAGGGGAAAAAGGAGGGAGTTTGAATATAAATGAATTAAAGCAGATGGTGGGCGAGAGCGGCAACATCGTTTTCTTCAGAGGTGATGGTACTTCCACAGAGAGCGTGATTCCGGATTTTCGGTCAGCAGATGGACTACATAATTCTGGAACAAATGAGGCTAAATCTAGAGAGGCACAAGCGGATTCTGTGGAGCTAAATGAATATTCAGGATGCAAGGTTTTGGTGCAACTATTGAAACTAATTTTATCCTATCAACCCGCAAAATGACTTGATTAAGCAGTTCAAGGTGAGTTTCACAACGGATGAAAAAACATTACCCGATAATACTCCTTAATTGTAGGGAGTTTTGCTTCTTGGCTTGGTGAGAGTTGAGGGGAATTTACAACTAAAAATAAAATATGTTGCTCCTCGAGGAACTGTATGACAGCCTGATGGTAATGATCTGTTGATTCTAAGATAACAGTGGGGGATTTTTCGGTCTTGTTCTGAACATCTACAATGATGTTTAGAAGCTGCTGAAGTCCTTCCCGGTTATGGAGAAAACGAAATGTTTTACCGTATGGGTGGCCCTTATCTAAGAAAATTTGGTCATCACTTTTTCCCTTTGAAATATCCAGACCGATGACTGGATTCATAAGTAAACTCCCTTTCTATAGCTTTAATGCCGGTACCCCGTATGCACCTTGAAGTTCCACAGCATCGCTTGTTATGCGAGATCTGAGTCCCAACCAGCTTAAACATGGTTTCTACAAGTAGGGGGCGATCGTGTTAGCGACGGGTTATAATCCCAGGAGAACGACTGATCTGTCCCGGCTACTGATTCATACACCACAAAAATAAAAGTGGTCAACCAGCAAATACTGGCTGACCTCATAATACGAGGGATTACGATAGTGGAGGGGCTTGCTACGCGACAGCTCCTCTTTTCCATTAGAGTAACGAGCAGGATACTTCCAATATGTGTTAATGCGATTTAGAATGACTAATTTATATATCGACTGTTATTGGGAGAATGAGACAGGAACTAATAAAGGATGTCTTAACTTTGCTGGATATAACCCGCTCGGACTACAAGCTTATATTAAGGGGAGTTAATGTTGCTAGACCAATACGTCTACAAGAAAAAGATTACATTCAACGAATCAACGATGATTATTACTTCGTTTCTTATTTTTCGTAGTCATTGACTATGGGCGGGGCAGGAATAAAAGCGGTGAGATCGGTCTGAGGATACCTAATTTCTAGTGATCAATCCGTAGTAACCGTGAAGCATGGAAGTAGTCATAGGGCGATACAATGTTATTACATACAAAAGCGAGAAGCATTGTATGCTAATCGAACAATTTGCGAAATGCCCGATGACGAGTAATAGCTCCAGGGCGGACGAAACCTCATTCCGAGGATGGCGCATTTGCGGTAGGCGCATGAATAAATTATCGCTCATTATGGTATTAGTGTGACACTTTTGCCTTTGTCATTCTTGTTAGTCTTGTAAACAAACCTTGAAACGGCCTCAGCTGATGTTCAACGAAAGCATCACACAGTTTATGGATTTTACTGAAATGGGAAAACAAAGCCATTCTCACAGTAATACCATAAGATTCGCTTACACGCATATCCTTCCGAAATCTCCTCATTCATAACCAATCAGCACGGGAAAATGCTGAAAGGTGGTGACTCCTCCTTTATGTAACGCAGATGCCACGCGTTAAGGATATGATCGGCAGCGCATGGTTGGACGCGTAAGTAAGTTTCTACCAACATAAAAACAACTAAAGGGCCAACACGGAGGCAGTCACGCAAAGGGAGCTTCCTGATAAGAAGTTCTAGCTATACGTCTTTAGCTGTTTTTATGTTGGATAAATATAAAGTCATTTTCGAAGTTCTGTCCTTTACCCAACTCGGAAGCTTTTCGCTTTCTCAGATGTACTGTTTAACATAGCTGGAAAACCCCAGTTGACCATAATAAACATAATCACAGCAAAGAGGACAAAAGCAATAAGCGTTTGGCTGAAAGTTAGTCGGGGTTGTTTGCTGGATTTTTTTCTTGCCAAAGTTGCGACACCTCCATATATACAAAATACGACATAAAAGAGGGAAATCCTTCCTTGCACTCGAATAACAATTTGAGTATGGAAATCGAATGGAGGGGCTATATGTCAAAACAAATCGAAAATTTGAGAGGTAATTATCCAGGAGTGTTAGCACCAAAAGGCAAGTGGATAAGTAGTAAGAATGAACTATTGGATATAAGTGATGGAATGAGCAAGGGGCATATAGAATCTACAATAAAGATGTTGGAAGACATGAGAACTAACCCGAATTATTGCAATTCTGCATATGAAGTGGAAACTAAAATTACAACTTATTATGGAGAGGGGCATCTAAAGATTGGAGATAAGATTGATGAATTGAAAGCCGCTCTTAAGCAATTCAATTGAACATGAAAGGGAGTGAGACTAACGTCTTATCTCCCTATTTTTATGTAATCATTCCTCCACTAAATTAATAACTACATTGTGTCGGCAATGAGGACAAAGTGTTGTCGCCTTAAACTTCTTTTTCTTATGCATGTCTAATGCCGATAAAAGTGACATGAGTATTCCTGACAATGACACAAAGGCCATAATGAGAGCAATTTGATTAATGAAAATACTACTACTGATTGCTTCTTTGTCGCTTAATGCATACCAAATAATATAACCCAAGAAGCAAATGATAGAAGTGATTACTAATCCGTAAACCATGAAAAACGTAAATGATGACCATTTCTGAAACTTTCTCCAACCCATCGATGAATCCCCCTTTTTTTAATACTTAATAATTACGAGTGAATATGGAAAAAGATTCAAGAGGCGACACTCTAATGGTCAGAAAAGTTTCCTTACCTAAAAATAACAGGTGGTGGTGAACACATGTAATGGGTAGACAAAGAGATCCCAAAAGAGATGAAGCATTTTAAATCTACAAAGCCACGCCATCGCCGTGCAGCTCGGTGTTGGTGATGGAACGGTACGAGGCTGGAAGGCAAAGGACTATTGGGAGAAACAATTAAATGAAGAAGTCATTAAATCGGATAGTTCTGCTTTAGAACCAGAACTACTTGAGGCACAGCAAGAGCATAAGGATGGCAGCGAACGAGACAATCTGTTTTTTGACGCTGTCCAGATTGTTGTTGATACTCAACAGGCAAGCACATCTTTATTACAAAGAAGATTACGTATCGGCCATATAAGAGCGGCGCGGCTCATTGATAAATTGGAGCAAAGTAATTATGTTGGTCCTTATCGAGTAGACAAGCCAAGAGAAGTCCTGATAAAGGAACTAAGCCCAGTTCTTCTTATGGTGCTAAATGAAAATAATAAAGGAACGGAACGAAAAGAACAGAACGCTCCATAAATACGGAAATGTTGAACCATAATACGCAACAAGCGAAGTTGACATCATTTTTATCTCGGGGAGGAGATCGATTAAATGCTTACGATATACAACCGCCAAAAGCAAGCCGTTGGCGGTCTTTTTGCATCTGGCCAGAACCGAGAAGTGGCTGATGTTAGGATTCAAAAGAGATTGAACAGCACGAATGAGCTGTCTTTCGTTCTCCCGATGAATTCAAATAAATATTTTTTGCTGGAATCCGAAGGACTCATCGAATGCGAGGGCCAGAAGTATATCATCAAAAAGAAAGAACGCAAGCGCGAGGGACAAGGGCGGCTTGTTACATTCACTTGTCCTCACATCATGCGGCGCTTGATGGACACGCGTATACCTTACAGTTCGGCAATCGATGAATTGTTAGGCGCCAACATTCAGACGCTTACAAACCTGGTTATAGCAGCTACAGGCGGTTTGTTTACATTTTTTTGGGAAACGACCGCTGAGAAAGTCCCGATAATATTTATTTCGGGACTTTTCTGCAATTTAGGAGGCATTAAATGGTTCCATCATTAGGCGATCGTATTCGATTAATTAGAAAATCAAATAAACTAAACCAAATTGAGGTTAAAGTCAAAGAAGATTGATAACCGTAAGTACCCTTTGAATATCGGCCTCTGACTGAGAGCGTAAAGCTAACTGAGATACTCTAAGTACCGTTGGATGTCTCTTTTAATATTACAAAATGCTTCAGTGACTAGAGTGAGAGGGTTTCGGTATGATGAGTCTAGGGGCTATAGGCCCTTATTAAGCAAAGTTAAAAGGCTGCGAGGACATGCTAATTTTAACCAACAATTGAGAGCAAAATTTAACTATTCAAGGGAGAAGATCGCGGATCACGCACCCATAATTAGTTTTGAGTGTTCTTAAAAAACAAAGGCATTTTTCCTTTTTTCATAACTTATGCACCAACCAAGAGGGAGAGAATGATAAGCGGATTCCTTTGGAGGCGCTGCTGTCGGATCGATCTCTTAGTAAGTCCCGTGAGAAGCTGTATCAGTTAGAGCATCAACAGACGAACTACAACATTTGGTACATCTCGTTTGCAACCACTAGTGATGTAGGGGCAGTTGTAGTGATGACAGTGACAAATCGTAGGGAGTGAAGAAGCATTTATTCCAAAAATGGGGATTTTGTCCTATAATCGAATTAGGGTGAATAGGGTTTTGCCTTGAGGGTGGCACCTTTTTTGATTTAGGATGTTGATGAACTTAATGACGTAGATAAGATAGGAGAATTATGAACACGGAATTGGTGCAATTGCTTGTCTCTACCCCAGTACAGTTCCCTAAGTTTCCTTTTGGACCGGTATCTGTCAGACTGTTTGTGAGTTGGTGGCGGCAAAAAAAAACCATGACTGCATTCTTTCCTTGCTTGTAACAACATCGGATTTAACAGGGCCCGCCAGGCAGAGGCTGAGAAATTCAAGGTTGGTTACTGGCATGGTGGGCTAGTAGAGCAGAAGCTTAGGGTCTGGGGCAAGTGGTAACCAGGGAAGAAGGCTCCGCGGCAGCCTCTGATTTGTTGAAATGTGGTGCTCCTATGGTTCGGAGGAAGAGTGAGCATGGTGAGGAGTTCCTTGGATGCAGTAAGTTCCCGAGTTGTCGGTATAATAAAGCTTTGTAGTAAATAAAAAAATGAACGAACTTTGAAAAGCGTAAAAAATTAATTGATAGGGGGAAGAGGATGCTTGATCTATTTACTCCAGTTGTGCCAGAAGCCAAGATGCACCCTAATTTTTTAAGTTTGTTAGGTGATAGGGATGTAATTAAAGTTGTTCAAAAATGGGCGGTTGGTTTTAAAGATAGAGACAACAAGTTTGTATATGAGTTTCAAACAACGTTCAATTCTTCGTTCTGGGAATTATATCTACATGCAATCTTCAAGAAACTTAAGTTTAAGACTGATGGAGTACACTACGCACCAGACTTTTGTCTGGATAACAAGGGGTATAGATTTTTGGTCGAGGCGGTTTCAACGAGCCATCCACAGGGTGGTATTCCAGAGCACGACAGGATAGCTGCGATATATAAAGTGGCTGAGAGAGCAGATACACAGGAGGAAAGGGACGAGGAATATCGTCAGATCGTCGCTTTAGCTACCGAGAGGATTTCAAATAGTATCGCTAGTAAATACAGAAAATATTTAACTCAATATTCGAAGTTAGAACACGTAGCAGAAAAACCATTCATCCTAGCTGTAGGAGCCTTTGAACAACCATTCTTCTATAAACAAAAGCTGGGTGCTATTCTTCGAGTGTTGTACGGGACAACTGAAGCTAAATATATTGGCTCTGACCCGTATTTTGAACATAGTGAATTTACTACAAAAAGCAATGGTTCTCAGATACCCATAGGGTTATTTAATGATGATAAACACAAATACATTAGTGCAATTATCTTCAATCCAACAGCTACAGTTGGTAAAGCGCGCGTGCTATCCTCAAGACTTGATAGGAAGGTAATAGTTCAGACTGTTAGATATGACAGTTATAGTACAGTATCAAAAGTTGAAGTTAAGCTTGTACAGCAATATCAAGAATCTTTGCTTGATGGTACTACGGTATTCCTAAACCCAAACTCTGTGTATCCTATTGAAAAGAACCTTTTCAGGAATACTGATATAGCGATTTTTGAGGGGGAACAAAAGAACAACATGGGACACGGATTTTTGTTCAGTAGAGAAGTTATTACTGTAAATGAGGTGTAGGTTACCACTTAGTCCGATAGTAGGATGGGAGCTTGTCGCTTCAAATCTCTATGATTTGTCTTTTTGTTAAGCAATATAACGTGCAACTGAAATGTAATTAAATACAACTATTGAGGAAAGTGACACATTTACATTGCGTGTTTCGCCTTTCTTAAAGTTAAACGTAAGTAAAGCTGGAGGAATTATATGCTTCGACTGTGTGAGATTGTCAAGGATCAAACTACCCATATCGGTCATTTTATGAAGACTGCATACGACCTGGGAATATCTGTGCAAGAAGAGACGATAACAGAGAACATACTTATATGGTTAAAATATCTTATTGATAAGAAACTGGTTAGGAATACGTATATTAAGTATTACGATAAGGGAGCTGAGTTTAGACAGGGGGTAGACTTTGAATGGTGGCTAAAATCAGCATCAACTGGAAAATGGATTTCTCTAAGGGTTCAAGCAAAGAAAATGCACCCCGACGAAAAATATCGATTGAAACATATTTATAAAGGAAGTAAAGAATGGCAAGTAGACAGACTCATTAATAAATCAAAGAAAGGTCTTAAAAAGATTCCGCTTTACTGTTTTTACAATCAGCACGATACTTCCTTCAACAGCTGGACCTATACATCAGCGTATAAAGTCAAAAGTCTACTTTCATTGCCTTATGGAAAAGTGATGACAAGGAGTACTTTCTCTTATAGTGAGGTGGGAGCAAAACCTATGACTGATCTGTTCTGCTCTTCAAGAAAAGGTGCAATCACTCAAAACTTGTTACAACAAATTCAGCAAATGCATAAGGACTTTTTATCGAATGATTTCCAATTACGGGAAGAGGATTACATCCATTCGAGCGCCCCTAGCTATGTGACAAGTTTATTTGATTTCCCGACAGATAGCATTCGTGGTGATGATGCCACCCAATCTGAAGACCGACCTGTGTTCGTAATAGCAACCATTATTGATGACGATGATATTCATGTATCGGAATAAAGAAAAACATGATAGATTAACGTCACTTAACTGGAATGATTTGGGTGGTTCTCCTGTCCAGCTTCTATGTAGGTAAATCAAAAGAGGGAGCATATTGGAGGAATAATATTGAAAGTTTCGGATTTTTTGGGGATAAATTGGGATAAACCCTATAAAGTTGACTTTGTGGAATACTGTGAATACCTGATTACATCCGGATTTATCGAAATTGAGAGAGAAATTTGTGAGTTGCTTAAAATAAAAAAGCTACCGATGCTATCGAATGATCAAATAGTAGAAGGGGCAATTTTCAAGTCGCGCGGCGACAAATCAAAAAAAGAAGGTAGTCCCAATTATTTCAAGTGTAATGCCGTTTGCATGCTCTCTGCTTTAAAGAAAATTGTAAATGAAGATATAGTAAAAAAATTAAAGGTAACCAACAACGATCTTCTAATTTACAACTATTCCTCATTAGTAGAGGACATGTTACTTGACTATCAAGACTTAGTGAACTTAATTAAAGGAGAACGAATTACTAGAAGTCAGTTCACAATGGCAATGTATCAGACCTATAGACAGTTAGTCTATGGACAATGCTCGTATCATTCCTTCAGTGAAAAAGAAGTCAATATGTCAATCACTTTAATTAGACAAGCTATTGAGGTAAGGATTCGTAGATCAATTGGGGTCCTGGGTGTAGAGAATAAGGATGGCGGAATCGAGCCAATCGCTCTTTCTACAATCTTAGAAATCCTGGGAAGATATAAAGAAAGTATAACATTCGCCGTCCCGTTAGAAAAGTTAAGTAGAATATACAGTTGGGCGAATATATTCGTGCATACTGGGGAAATTACTTATCGGTGGCTGCCAGTAATGTTGGAGGGGTATTTGAAACCTTTCCTAATAGGACAGATGAGAGATGGTGGGAGAAGTTATGATGTAGATAATGGCATCGAGATGTCAGAGGAAACACTGTCGAAAATCAAGACGGATTTATTTAAAGAGCTAAAATCAGGCAGTAAGCTATTCGAATGCTCTCCTGAAGCAATCATTCATTAGTGAAACATAATAGAAGTGTTAGTTTCATCCTTCATAACGGACGTCGTCTTGCAGTAGAGGCGGGGAGAACTAGCCGTGGTAGTATAGGGTATGTTGAGAGCTACATTGAACTTTTAAATCTCACACATAATCAATCTCAATTGAATATACAGTTTATTGAGAATTGGTGGGCAGAAAGAGTCAAAGATTTTTTTGCTGCTCAACCATTTGTGCTAAAGTACGATACCAGTAAATCTATGCGAACAATAGTAAGCGACCTACTTGCTCAAGCGACGAAAAGATAAAAGGAAAGTCCAGGGACGATGTATGCAGGAGCTGTGTTACAGCATCTCGTTGGGGCGAAACTTTCTCTAGTTCTCTCGGATGATAAAGTGAGTAGGCATGGATTCTCTGTCGCAGATACAGGGACTGGAAGAAGTGGTGATTTCGTTATAGATGACGTGTCTATACACGTTACAACTGCTCCTAGTGAAGCGCTGTTAGTTAAGTGTCGTCAAAACTTGGAGTCAGGAAGCCGCCCAATAATCGTTACAACTCATAAAGGTATGGCAGGAGCGGAGAGTTTAGCAAGTATACATGGAATAGATGGTCGCGTTGACATTCTAGAAGCGGAGCAGTTTATTGCGACTAATTTGTATGAGTTAAGCCGCTTTTTAACATCACAACGTAAATTTACGGTAGAACGTCTAATAGAGAAGTACAATGAAATTGTGGATCAGGTAGAAACCGATCCGAGTTTAAAAGTAAAATTTGGGTGACATCAAAACTGTGACTACATCCGTAGAAGCCTATGTAGCGTTATCTTCGGACAGGGGTTCGACTCCCCTCGTCTCCATTGCAAAAAACCACTTATATAGTGGTTTTTTTGCTGTTTACAGGGTTACGTTGTAGACGGATTGTAGACATGAGAATTCTATTGTTTCATTTTTGAAAATGATTGTAGACGTGATGTCTACAATAGGGCTCACTGAAAGATTATCTAGTTGAAATTAAGGGAAAGAAGCTTGCGGAACGGGAAACTGAAAAAAAGGAACAAGCTCATGTGTTCCATGTTCATCATTTCGTCACGAACAGTTGCAGGACGATGACGGATTCGCTCGTCTTTGCAAGACACTCTCGAATAAGGCCAAGCTCATATTTGCGATTGCCTTCACCGAAATTGCGTCCAATGACGTTTCATTTTCCGGCGTCTTACTTGATGATTTTCCTCTGTCCACCCATTACGCCTTCCACTGACGGTCGGCCTAATGCCACGGATGCCATGTTGCTTGCAGAAGCTGTGGTTTTTGCGTTTTTGGAATCCTGCGGACGACTGTTGGGTGACGAGAACATATATTCATTAAATGCTGCGCGGTTGAGTTTTTTTATGTAATGATACAAGTTCTTGTCAAAGCCAGTGACAAGAACTTGTATCGTTTGTGCGCCCGGCATGGGCGATAACTCGGTGGTGAAAGTCCACTACAGGCTTGGCAGTAGGAACTGTTAGCTGAAGGCAAGGGTGTCGGTCGTGAGGCCGAATCTGAAGGAAGCCAGAGGCAAACCCTCGGTCTGACGAACAGAAATCACATAATAAGGCATGGTGAGACGGATGAGCTTGCATACCAAAGCAAAGTCCAATACTGCCCGAATCTCATCATGTAGATGTGGCAGATGGATGAGGGGAAAGTTATCGCTCTTACCCGGGGAGGTCTCACAGACATGAAGTAGGAAAAAAAATCCGAAACATGGAGTAAAGCTTGCTGTGAGAAGTCAGCAGATGCCATAGTACGCGAGCCGCGTCAGCGGCAAGCGGAAGGGCTGAACAATCGTAAGTCTCGAGTACAGACTGGAAGGAGAATCGATGCGATGAAAGCAGAATACCGAAAGGACTGCCGGCAAAGAGATAGCGTGGAACGCGAAGGGTATGCAGGAGTGCGGAGCATCGAAGCTCGGGAAGGAAGAGAAAGAGACGGTGCAAAGGATCTGATGGAACGCATCCTGAACAGAGACAATCTGAACCGGGCGTACAAGCAGGTCAAACGCAACCACGGAGCGCCCGGAATTGACGGTATGACTGTCGAATCGGCGCTACCGTGGTTGCGTGAAAACAGAGACGAACTCTTGCAAAGTATTCGGAATGGAAGCTACAAGCCAAGCCCGGTGCGGCGCAAGGAGATCCCCAAACCAGATGGAAGCGGCGTGCGGAAGTTGGGCATCCCGACCGTAGTAGATCGGGTGATCCAGCAAGCGATCGCCCAGCAACTGCAACCGTTATTCGAGCCGCTCTTCTCGGACGGAAGCTACGGCTACCGCCCGGGGCGCAGTGCGCAGCAAGCGATTCGGAAAGTCAAAGCGTATGCCGAGCAAGGCTATGGGCAGGCGGTTGAAATCGATCTGTCGAAATACTTCGACACGTTGAACCATGAGCTTCTTTTGAATTTGCTGCACAAACAAATCCAGGACAAAGGTGTCATCGACCTGATCAAGAAGTACCTGAAAAGCGGAGTCATGGAGAACGGCGTGCGCCGGGCAACGGAGGAAGGTTCGCCCCAAGGCGGCCCGTTGTCCCCGCTTTTGGCGAATATCTACCTGAACGAATATGATCAGGAGATGGAAAGCCGAGGCGTAACGGTCATCCGCTATGCGGATGATATCGTCGTGCTAGCGAAGAGTAAACGAGCAGCCAAGCGACTACTGGAATCCAGCCGGACGTATTTGGAGCAGAAGCTAAAGCTCCAAATGAACACGCAGAAGAGCAAGGTGGTCAGTGTCGTGGCGCAGAAACACTTCAAATTCCTCGGATTTGCGTTGGGAAAGAACGGAAAGGGCGTATACGTACGCGCACACCACCAATCCCTGGGCAAGGCAAAGAAGAAGCTGAAGAAGCTAACGAGTCGAAGTCAAGGCAGGAATGCACGGCAGGTCATGGAGAACGTGAAAGTCTATATTCGCGGCTGGATCGGGTATTTCTATGTAGCGGACATGAAGCGAATCCTGCAAGGCTGGAATGAATGGCTGCGAAGACGGATGCGGATGTACATCTGGAAGCAATGGAAGAAGCCGAGGACGAAGGTGCAGAACCTACGAAAGTTAGGGATACCGGAGTGGCAGGCGTACCAGTGGGGAAACACCCGATTGGGCTACTGGCGGATAGCCGGAAGCGCAGTGTTGAATCGCTCTGTAACAAACGAAAAGCTCGCACAGGCAGGATATTATGACTTCCCTGCCCAATACGAGCGTTTACGTCAATTGCACTCAAGCGGTTGAACCGCCGTATACCGAACGTACGTACGGTGGTGTGGAAGGTCGGCTACTCAATTAATGGGTAGCCTCCTATCCGATTCAGCGATTGAGGAGAGTTATCAATAACTATTGACGAACAGGAAGAAAAGGCTCAATAATCAGCTTTATTGGTAGCCATAAGGAATAGTTCAGCAGTCTTCTCAGCTAACGGTCAGTATATTATAATATGTGGTATAATTAGGATGTATATGGACTCAAGACGCGGGTAGTTAGTGTAGGAATTTTTTTAAAAAACACTTGCATAAATTTCATCATCATCACATATTCTACTGGAGTGATAAGATTGGAAGGATATTGGAACGATAGATTTAATAAAGAAGGAATGATCTGGGGTGAGGTTCCCAGCAAAACGGTGTATCATGCAATTCAAATATTTAAGGATAATAATGTAAAGAGCGTACTGGTACCGGGATCTGGATACGGAAGGAATACTAAAGCTCTTTCTGCACATTTCCAAGTTGAAGGAATCGAAATGTCACATACTGGAATTAGTTTGGCATTGAATTGGGACCCCAAAAGTAATTTCTTTTTGGGGTCAGTTTTGGATCACATATCTGGAAATAAGAAATATGATGCAGTCTATTGTTTTGATTTACTACACTTATTTCTAGAACGCGAAAGGCACAAGTTAATTAATAATTGTATCCGACAACTAAATTCTGCCGGACTTATGTATTTTACGTGTTTTTCAAACGAGGATAAGAATAATGGTGTTGGCAGGAAAATTGAAGATGGAAGTTATGAATATATTGAAGGAAAGTTTGCTCACTTTTTCACTGAAGAAGATTTAATGAATCATTTTGATGGGTTACAAGTCATCGAAATAGGAACTGTTGTTGAGATCCTGCAATACAATGACAATCAGAGAAAAGAATACATTCTAAGATACATAATAGTGAGAAAACTTGATAGGTAACGAAGAAGCAACTGGGGTTTCTCTTCTTGGCTCAATCTAAAACATATTTAACGGAGTCTGCCGTGTTTTGAATTCAAAAATCGAATGAAATCAACCGGAAATGTTTCAATTGGCGTTAGGGATCCAGGAGCCGTGGTATGTCAGTTATCGTAAAGTGGATTGGTCTCGTCCTCAGGCAGGGGTTGTTCAAGTGTTTCGTGAAGATGAGCTCATGAAAAAATGCCTGTGTCTGCTGTTGCACGAGAAATTAGATGAAGATGATACCCATTGTTTAAAGTGTTGCGTTATTATGTGGATCGATCCATGGAAGAGATGGACATAACGGAGGTCAAGCGTATTGCCGTGATAATCATCCAGCTGCCGTTGACATTCGTGTGATAAAATTAAAAACACAAACCTAATATTGCACGCAGAGAGCGTCCCCGAGCGTAGGAATAGTTTCTACGGTTGGGGATGCTCTTTTTTGCTTCAATAATGGTCTCTACCATCATACTGATTTTCTTCTCTGTCCCTCTGAATCGGCGAAAAGCGGAATCCAATTGGCTAGTAGATAAATGTAATGGTTGCTAAAAGGACACACGCTATTAATCTACGAGTGTCCTTTTTTGTTTCCGCTTATAACAAGCGGATAAATTTCTTATCGGAAAGTGTCTTTTTTGTCTGCATCTGTAATCAAAATAGCTTGATCAAGCTGCAGCAAAAAATGTTGGTATTAGAAAAAGTAGGAGGCATGACATTTATGGTGGAAATCACACTGCAAATCTTTCTTAGTGGGAAGGATTGCTTAACGAAAAACCGTGAGCTCTTTGGATCAAATGGATACCGCTGAGGTAGTAATGGATGTTCCTTAATAGAGACATAAAATGAGGTGAAAGGGGATTAGTTGATGAAGCTGCGTAGAATCAGAAACCAATCTGGATGTATCGAGATTGTGACACTGAATTACGTTATTCTCCGGTAGGTGTTGCCGTAACAGACAGCTTCTTTCTACGTGCCTTTACTCCATTGTACATTTTTTGGCAATTTTAAATATTTGAAAATTCGTCTGCTTTCTCAAGTATTAAATGGATTACGATTTTACATGGATTGGTGGGCATAATAAGGTGGTTGCCTATATGCGTCTTCGCTCTTAAAATCATGCCAGGAGCTCAGTGTCAAATTAATATATTATCTCACAAATTAGCAAATAACCGAAATTAATGTCTTTACATGTAAAGAAATATGTAATAATATGTAATTAAAGATAGTTATATGTTTTTATACAATTTTGTTTAAAATTTTACATAAATAGGTTGGTTTAATCTATAGTAAAAAATTTCTTCATATAGATGAAACATCAATCCTCATTCATTAGAATTTATGAACCCAGTATAAAACCAACATAAATTTACTACTATCTTGATAATAAACTAATATTTCATTCATATAAGCTTGGAATATGGCTCTAGCGTCTCTAGCGGATTAACTGTAAATTATCCGATTATGAGTGAATATTGCTTTTCTGTGCTCAATGTGATTATGAAAACGCTACCGTAAAGTCCAGAGTAAAAATACAAACATTGCTGCTTTGAAAAAGACCAAAAATTAAATTTAATAAACAAGTTGCTCTATTATGATCTGACATCTGAAGATAAGAAGAAATTAGGTGTTGAAATCGAGCTGACTCGCAAAGAATTCGAAGAAATCGAACCTATATTCAGAGAATATGCTAAGCAAAGGACAACCAAACTATTAATACAAACTAACTACCCTGAGTATCCTTACTATATGAGCGGTTCAGCCAGTTACTTTTTCTATAGAAACAAACACTTTTTACTCACCTGCGAACATTGTGTTAAAGATGTGGCTCCAATCGATAGAACTTCGCTAGTGAAAGCGCTTTGCAACACAGATAATGGAATGACTGTAGCTAGGATTAATTCACACAGAAGAGATGTAGAAATGGATCTTGCCGTCTTCGAATTAGAAAGTGATTATTGCAACTCTAATAACTTTGTGGGACATGCCTTTGTAGTCGAGAAGCAAATCAAAAAAGATTACATTAACTATCTTGAAAATCAAAATAATGTAATCTTACTGTGCGGATCATCGTCGGATGAAAGTAGTGGAATAGATTTTGATACAGGAAAAGGGATTATTTCTAACGGAGTAATCATCACATTTTATAATAACTACAATTACGAATACGATCTTCTCAATATCAACATTTCAAATATAGGTTTTACAATCGAAGGAGGTTACAGAGAGATTAATGAAGTCAAAGGCTTAAGCGGTTCATGGATATATTGCTATCAGAGGGGGGATAGGATTCCGTTTAAAGGAATTGGCATGATCGTAAGAGGCAGTAGAGATTCAGGCAATATGTGGGCACTAGGTATTGATAAAATCACTTCATTCATCGATAGTCAATATTTTAACCAGCCGTAGACTGGACTATGAATTAAGCTAACAGGCACGAGATCGGGCGGTCTGCCACCTCCGCAAACATCCTCAGCATCACACGGCGGCGAATTGTGGATTTGCCAAGCTACGGCTCACTTCCATCACCCTGTCCGAGAAATCGGACAGAAAAAAAGGCACAATCTCAACGAAAAGATGAGGTTGTGCCTTTCTCATTGTGCGCCCGGCATGGGCGATAACTAGGTGGTGAAAGTCCACTACAGGCTTGGCAGTAGGAACTGTTAGCTGAAGGCAAGGGTGTCGGTCGTGAGGCCGAATCTGAAGGAAGCCAGAGGCAAACCCTCGGTCTGACGAACAGAAATCACATAATAAGGCATGGTGAGACGGATGAGCTTGCATACCAAAGCAAAGTCCAATACTGCCCGAATCTCATCATGTAGATGTGGCAGATGGATGAGGGGAAAGTTTCTGCATCTGATACCACGTGCATCCAGTTGGTTTTCCCTTCGATCCGGCACCCGGTCTCGTCGGCATGGACCACGGACTTTTGGAATAACTGGACCCGAATCGCTTGTTCGGCTCCCTCTAAGGAATCAGCCATCATCTGCAAGGACGAAAGCAGCGTCGCTTCGCTGGGTTGGTAGCCTGTCAGGTCTGCGAAAAGCCGCGTAATCCGCTCAAGCGGCAACATTTGGTAGGCGTGCAGATAGGCAGCCCAAGCGGTAAAGCCTTCTCCATATTGGGTGGGAGCCAGGATTCGCTCTGGAAAAGAAGCCTTCTGCTGAAGGCCGCACTGCGGGCAACACTTCTTCTCGGCACGGTGCTCCGTGACCCAAATACAGGGTGGAGGCAGGTCGAAAACTTGGCGCTTCTCATAGGTTTGGCTCTCCACAGCATCCAGCGGAGCTTTACATCCCGAACAAGCCCTGAGCCCATGGACGACGATCTCATGGGGATGGTCCACGAAGTGGAGTGTCGTCCCTTCATGGCCCTTGGGGGCTCCCTTCTTGCCACCAGGAGTGCGGAGGTTTGTCGGTTTACGTAAACCATCGCTAGAAGGAGGCTTGCTGCTATTGTTGCTGTTCTGGGCGAGTTGTCGTTCTAATTCGTGCACGCGCTTTTCCAATTTTTCGATCCGTTGGGCTTGTTGGTCCACGACTGTGAGTAGAGCATGGAAGTAACCCGCAATTTCTTCATCACCTTTGCAAATGTTGTTTACCTGTTGCGGTGTTAGTTTCATCCGTCTCGTCCCCTCACTGGAAATCTTTATGTTGTATTTCTACACGCGGACCCGATTTTCCCGCATCGTGGCAAAAAAAATCTCCTGCGAGGTGGGGAGACCTAAGTAGTAACCAATAAAGAACTTAAAAGAAAATCTTCTTTTAAAGGGATACTACTATCCAACTTGAACTACCGATAACCTTGGACACAGACGCCATCTGTTAAACCCTAGTCTGACAACGATTGGTCTTGGTTATGCAAGTCTCATAAATCCATATGACACTAGCATTAAGAGTGGAGATATGCTCACTAGCTTTGATTACACAAATAAGAGCTCTGCTGATTATGAATATGTGACTTGGCCAAGTAAGGGATACTTTCCTATCTCTTGGTTGGCTCAAGGAACAGCTTTTAGCGTAAGCTTTAACCCTTCTAAATATCAGCCGCTTGACACCACAAAGATCAGTGGTACCATTACCAATGCAGTTGGCGGAAGTGTGCAGAAGCTTACTTATGGTCAGACAGGAGGGTTCGACATTAATGTAGAAAAGTATGGTGAGGGGGTTGTATTTCCTTCTATCCTTACAACGACGATAAGTTCTTAGATCAACCTAATCCTAGTGATGAATTAAGTGGATTGTCAACATAAAACTGGACAATATTTATGAGGGGATTTTTCTAGCTTCAATGGGAGT
>NZ_JAOQIO010000013.1:0-16027 GCF_025567575.1 Paenibacillus baimaensis
TTTTCGGTTCTTTTATTTCTTTTACCCGATTTGTGCGGTTCTCAATTTTATGGGTTCAATCTATATAGAGGATTATGTTAATGAAATTAACAAACATCTTGTGAATGATGGATATAAATTATAAGTCACAGAACATATTTCAGGCTACCTCGTTTTTTTATTCTAAAATTGTTTGAAGGTGTAAGGGGAAGAGTTAAAAATCTTATATTTGCTGCTGATGGCTTAAAGCTTGAGATTGTTTTAAGTGATTCTATAAGTAATGATATCAAAATTGTGAAAAATGAAGAATTTTGTCTTGTCTATGACCAACCAATTCCATCAAATGGGTTACTTTGGAGGGACTTGGTGAATTGGTGGGATGAAAAGAAAGCTGAAAGTGTGGGAACTAGAGCAATTGAATCTGAATTATACTTGCGTTTATATAAATCGTTGGATTCGGAACCAGATAAGATTCTTTTTAAAGCTTATTTTAAATTTTTCAAAAAAAAAATTAGGCTCAAACCAAAATCAGTGCTTGACGTACTCTAGTAAGGTTGAAAATGGAAAAACATCTGCCAATCCTGTATGGTTGTAAGTCCTACCAAACAACAAAAGGATTGACAGAGGCAGACTCAGTATATTTATCAATGATATGCTCAACATACCAGAGCTACAGATTCACCAGATTCTCTGCCGATGAGTGGAGATGAAATATATATCGAAGTAACACCAGTAGCCCAAAAGCAAGGGTGTGCAATTTGCCGCTCAGACGAATTTGTCACGCTTAAGGGCAGCAATGGCGCGCGTACCATACGGCATCTAGCTGCGTTTGGGAAAAGAGTGTATCTCTTGGTTCCATACATCCGGATGCAGTGTTCGCAATGTGGGATCGGTTTTGTTCGGGTGTGTGATTTTGTAGGGCCAAAAAGACGGCACAGCAACCTCTTTCGAGAGCAATCGCTTGGCTCTACAGCAGCACATGGAGCTCGCATGCAAGAAGCGCCGGTGAGCACCGTACAACGGATGCATAACGAGGCTATTCCTATGGAAAGCGAACGGCTTTCCGAGCAAGCATGGAAACAAGCGACAGCATGCAGGGGCCTAGCCCTAGGTGTCGATGACTTCGCCACCAAGAAAGGGCATATCTACAATACCGACATTCATGACCTGAAGGGCGGAACTTTACTCGATCTGTTACCTGGACGAAAGCTGGATGAACTACGTGTATATGCCGAGCAACATCCGGTATTTCGGCAACTAACGCCAAAAACGGTCGTGATGGACTTGGCTCAAGGCTACCACACCTGGATTAGCGAATGCTTTCCGAATGCCATCCGGATTGCGGATCGATTTCATGTTCACGGTTATGTCATTGAGGTTGTTAAGGAGGTCCGTAAAGCGGTACAAGGCACGCTTGCCCCAAGGGCGAAAGCACATCTTAAGGCCCATCATCGGCTTTTAAATCCCCAAGCAGAATCACTTTCCGCTGAAAGTAAGAACAAGCTAGATGAGTTGCTCGGCTACTCCCCACTTCTTCGTAAGGTTTGGGAGTGGAAAGAAGCTTTTACTTCGTGGGATGATCATTCGCCGAATGTTCTAAGTCGTAATAAATGGTCTCTTCATATTTGTAAGATCGGGACTTATGTGCGCTAGTAATTGGAAGAAATATCACAATTCGACACGATGAAAGCGTCTATTTACCAAATAGACTGTATTCTCTCTTACGAATTAAACCAATTATATACCCGCTGCAGAGAAACTTTTCGCTTCTCTTGGATCTGCTTTCTTTTCTTAATAATAGTTGCAAATTTATTGAACAGGTCCCCCCACGCAAGAATAAGTTGCGGCTCTCTGAGAATGGTATACCCTAAACTAAGAACTTCAAAGGACAGCAAATAAAAACAATGTAAGAACACATACCCAATAATATCGTTCTTCAGCATCATTTTGTATCGGTTTATATACGAAAGTCTTCGGACAAAAATCGGTTGTTCCTTTCGTTTACCAGATTTCCATCCTCTCTCATGCGTAGCCACAGCTTTCGACTCATAATATGCGCCCCATCCCATAAGTTGGGCACGCCAAGCCACATCTACATCTTCCTTATAAGCAAAAAAATCTTCATCGAAGAATTCTCCAAAAATACTAATATCTTCAACCATTACCCTAGAATAAAGTGCTGCGGCACCAGAAACGCCAAAAACCTCAGTCGATCTGCTCCATTTTAGGGAAGGATCATTTTGCCCCCGATCAAATGCACGGCGGGAACGTTTAATAACCAGACCTGCACTATCAATAAACCCTAATTGGTTCTGACTCAGCAACATACCAGCAGAACTACCTACGGATGGATGATCCTCCATTGCTTCAATCAGATATGAGACATAGTTTTTATCAAGCCTGATATCCGGATTAAGAACAAGAAAATAGTCACTGTGTGAGGAACGAATTGCCTGATTGTGGGCTTGAGCGAATCCTTTATTGGAAGAGTTATACAATATATCAATCTCACCGTGATACTTTTTCAGGAATTCCTTAGTTCGGTCTGATGAAGCATTATCTACAATAATAATTTGTGATATTGAATACGATTGCTGGAATATAGATTCTAAGCAATTCTGAATGCAGCTTTCACTGTTAAACGTGACAATATGGATGCTAACAGTTGATCGCTTACTTTTCATTAGCATGGTCAAAGTCATCTCCTATTTTTATTAAGCTTCCTGATGCTATAATTCGTTTATCAATATTAATATTACTTAGAATGTATGATAAGCCGTGCCATTTCAATAGTTAAAGATATAGACATAGCATCTCTCCTCATATTTTTCTAATTATACCCAGCTCAATATCTTAAAAACGGCGCAAAATTAACTTGTCATCGCGTTGTCTGCTGCTGTAGACTTCATTCTTGATTAAACATTATTTCGCATTCACAACTTTGTGAAATTAGAAGTATAGGGTGTATGTTGAGTGATGTTGGATTGACACAAGGAGTGAACGTAATAGAAAGATGGAAGACTTCTAGCTGGCATGCGATCTTCCCACGTATGCCGAGTAGAAAGTTCTGGTTAATATCGAACATTGAGAGAGTAGGTTCTTGGCGTACTGCTGTATGAAAATGTCGATGTATTTTGCCTCTGAGTTCCTCCTATACGTCAATTGACGGTAAAAAGGGAACAGAACATGTCCTCTATGTCCGTTTTTCACAAAGATACCACGAGTGATTCCTTGTATGCAGGAGACGATGAATCACACTCCAATAAATATGGCTACATCAGTAATTCGTGCACTAAGGGAAACTCCCTGCGTCTGTTGGTGATGAAAGACATTGCCTTAGTACAAGAAAACAGAAAAATCGAGCCCAAGGCAAGACGCAGCCGCCCAGGCCACACAGTGCGCAAAAGAAGGCATATGAAGACGTGTCAATGATAATAGTCATTGGGCAAGCATGGCAATATAGGAGGAATAGCTTGGTTTGTACAATGGTCAAATCAATGTGAAGAAGAACCTTTTCCTTTCTCTATCATCTCATAATACCTTTGAATAGAAAAACAGAACGTGTTAAAGTGATGAGCATACCTTTTTTACTGGCTTTACCTGTGGGGAGGAACGAATTCGAAAACCGAAAGATGATTCTCCAGAACGGACGTTAGCTGTCCATTCAAGAATTTAAGCAAAAGTGAAATAATTTACTTAAGCAATAAACACCATTCGGTTTGGGCTTTGAATTTCGTTCTTCTCAAGCTCAGACTGAGTGCGAAGTGTGGGATTAAGGTGAATATAATCTGAAACGTTGGTGACATGGTTCTGGTCCTAGCAACCCCACTCCTTTGCAAACTGCGTTGGCTATGAAAAGTATCTGTCGACAAGAACAACTTATCATAGTAAATTACTCTACTAAATAAGGCTTGGTCGTTCAATTGTACGTTTGAAATTTGGAATATGTTATCTATTTGACAACAACTTTATATTCAACAGGGAAATATTGATATTTTTTATCTTTTGATATAATAACTAGACTAAACTTTCCTACATTTATCAAATCAGCAGCGTTTAAAGTAAATGTAAAACCTGAGTTGGTGAGATTAGGATTTTTAAAATAATCAGATACACTTGTTCGCGGAGTTCCATATGTTCCAGAATAATATTTTTCTCCGACCTTTAAAAATATATTATCTGCTGTATTTCCTGCATTAGCATCTACAGCCCATCCTACTAAACTAACCACCTTGTCCGTTTTGTCTATAACAATGCTATCCTTGGATTGTACTAAATTATTATTAGAAGAATCAATCCACATGAGTCCTTCTTGTGGATTGGGTTTTATCGGTAGATCCTTGTATTTATCGTAATTCTCAAAATAACTCTCTGAATAGGAAATTGTATCAACAAATTGATGGAGAGCAGGTTCCATAAACTCCAAGATGAAAATATCTGGTTTCAATACATTTACAAAGTTCTTTATATCGCCCATATTATCCTTATGTAAAAAAGTGAGCTCTGAAAAACTTTCTGCTAAATAGGGTAACATAAACATATAAACATAACTATCCCCCATAATTAAAGCTTTAGGTAATTTATTATTATTTGGATTAACATATCTAAATGATAAATTACTGCTAATGAGATTAAACTTATCTAATGGACCAACTTCTTTAATAGTAGAATATTCTTTATTGTATGAGAAATTATAATCTGTTTCTTCAAATGGAACCTTACCATATAACATCGTTGTTCTTTTATATGGCGTAATAGTAAAGTCATTCCATGATACAATCTTAATTTCTGGAATATACTTTTTAACTCGGTTCATCAATTCTAAGTAACTAACAAATGCTCCATATTGATTCCAATGTGTTAAATCATAATTTTGTGAATAAACCGTTGCAGATGACTTTGCCTTTATTAAACTATTCTTAGGTGAGAAAATATCAAGTTCTGTGTTATTAGTTAAATGATCAATCACTAGATCAGTTTTCGACAAATCACCAACTTTATATATAGTATCTGGCACTTTCTCTGGATATACTGTTTCTTTATCAGGGTTTACCATTGTAATAAATGGCGTTTTTATACTATTGAAATATTTATTTAGCTGATTAAATTTCACAATATATTGTTGGTATTTATCTTTAGTGGGCAAATCTAGATTTTGATAAGCTTGTATCATATTGGGATACATCAAGAAGAGCCAATTATCCTTTCCAATTACGGTGTCACTTCTAGTCAACTTTCCGAAAAGAGCATACTGCAACATCGTATTTGCCTTTACGAGTTTTTCTCTAAAACCCAAATTATCGTTAAACCAAGTATCAAATTCCTTAATAAATTGAGTGTTCAGTCCCTCTTGTCCATTGGAGAAAGACGGGAATTTGGCTAATACTCTATTTTCATCAGAAGAGATTTTACCAGATGTTTTATTTACAGCTACTAAAGGAATCGTTATAGCCAAAGAAAAGAATATAACCATTAAGATATTAAACAGCCTATGAATCTTCATATTTCAGCTCCCTAGAATCTAAAGTATATAAATGGGTTATATGTTGTTGTTACTAAATACATGATACATAGAACAAACAACATTGCAATATAAGTATTTTGTATTAATAAACTGAAGTTGTTGTGGTTTTCGTATGCGCCAACAGTTTCTTTTAGATACTTGGATATCGGCAATGAAGCAATACATGCAATTAGTAACATAAAAATGACTGAATGATCCAAATAATACCATGGACTGAAACCAACATGAGTTGCTTTCGATAAGCCAAACATAATCTTTAAATATTCTAATGCATAACCTAAATTAGGTGCTCTAAATAGAACCCAACCAATAATAACAACGAGGGCGGTATAGATCCAATAAAGTACTTTGGGGACTTTAATGTTTAAATTGGCTTTCTTAAGCATGCGCTCAATAATAATAAATAGACCATGCCATAAGCCCCAAATAATAAAGTTCCATTCCGCACCATGCCATAAACCCGTTACAATAAAAACAATTAACAAGTTTACATAAACGTTTCCCCTTCTATTTCCCCCGAGTGGAATATACAGATAATCTTTGAACCATGAGGATAGCGAAATATGCCATCTCCGCCAAAACTCAGTTATTGATTTGGATATATAGGGGAAATCGAAGTTTTCTTTAAATTTAAAGCCTAACATTCTCGCAATCCCTATTGCCATATCGGAATAGCCTGAAAAATCAAAGTAAATCTGGAAAGTATAACATATAGCACCAATCCATGCGATAGTCATAGAATGTTGGTCATTCGGAAGGCTAAATATATTATCGGCGACAGAACCAAGTGTATTAGCAATAATTATTTTTTTACCTAGACCCATTACAAAACGCCTTACACCATAAGCGAAGTCATCAACAGTACAAATACGATTATCAATTTGTTGATGCACGTCAACATATCTGACAATTGGTCCTGCTATAAGCTGTGGGAAAAAGGCTTTAAACAAAGCGAATTTAATGAAATTCTTTTGGACAGGAACCTTCTTCATATATAGATCTATTACATAAGAGAGTCCTTGGAATGTGAAAAATGAAATTCCGATTGGTAATACAATATGCTTTAGAGGAAAATCCAATCCTGTTAAGCTATTAATACTTGAAAAGAAGAAATCATAATATTTATAATAGAAAAGAAGACAGCAATTGGCTGCTACACCAGTTAGTAATATAATCCTGTTTATTATAAGACCAAATTTTTGTTGGCATACATGTGTTAGCAAGCCAAACAAGTAGTTAATTAGAATTGATAATATTATTACAAAAACAAACCGGGGTTCACCCCAAGCGTAGAAGGAAAGGCTGGCAACCAATAAAAATGCATTTCGATACTCTATTTTTAGTAAATAGTAAAATAGTAAAACAAGTGGAAGAAAACAAAATAAAAATATTGTTGAACTAAAGACCATTGTTTATACTCCTCATTTCAAAGGTTTGCATAGAGGGACTCTAAGAACGGACAAGGAAATCAAGTCGACGAGGTGAACGGATTCTGACGTCGCACGGATTGAATTTTTGTTCTTCTTCATTGAGACATAACTTAATAAATTAATTTATTATCGTGAAATAAGTCATCGTAAAGAAGTGGCGTGTCGATATTACTCCTCTGACCTTTCGTTTGAACGATCGAATATTACTACTCAGTCCTTCCTGTAAACCAGTTGTCATTTAGGTGGGATCCTATTAACTTACCGGTTTTTTAAAGCATCGGATGAATCTGTGACCATGTGATCTAACGATAGAAAGTATCTAAATGCAAATGAATAAAAACAAGAATTAAACATAAAATTCTTGTACAACCATTTTGTGTAATAAGCTCGAGCGTGATTCGATCCTTTGGAAAAAATATAAATTTAGGTTATAACCCCATCCATAAATAAGGTGATGCATTTATATCCTCTTCAATAAGGACTTTCATCTGTCATAAACGGAGTTTTATTTTCCACTTTTAAAACAAGGGAATTTTGGTGTCAACTTAATATTAAATCTAAAACGCAACATAGATTATTCGTGATTCAATGTATGATTTCATGAAACTTACGTACCAAGATGATTCGATTTATAATTTAAAACACACATCCTATTATCGGTGTATTTTATTTATATAAACCTACTACTTTGAGCGAAGAGGTGTATGTAGAATCTATTTTTTGAAAATAGCTTTCTTCATAGCTTTCAATAAATTTATTACTCTTGGCGGTAGATTCTCTCGTAATTTAGATTTTAAATAAATTTTAAATGATCTTTTATTTCGAATACTGCGTCTAACACCATTTACAACATCGGTATGATGTTGATATCTAAACATACCGTTTTCAAATATGGCTACATTGAACTCTCGTAACATATGATGTAAATTCGTGATTTCAATCTTTGCGAATTTATCAGAAAAAACCCAAGCTGAGTAATAACCTTCAAACTGTGCAACATAAGGATATATCCGTTCAATAGCATGCAAGATCGTACCGTCCATATCATTAGGTTCTTTCGGAAAATCATCATATTCCCAATCATACTCTATTAATGATTGTAATGCTTTTGGCCTGAACCAAAACATTGTACCGAGAGGTGCTATTGGTTCTTTAGATATATCTATTGGAATATTCCCCATTCCTAACTTTTTCAATAAATTTTGCGTGTTTCGAAAGTTACTGGCCCATTCTAATCCAATAGTAGAATAATAAATACCATGATTAGGAGGAGGAGGCGTTAGCAATCCCAGTTTTGGATTATCCTCAAATGTTTGTATGATATTTTCGACAAACGCTTTACTTCCAAGTATGTTTTCAAAACATTTGTACATAAACGACTCTCCAACGCTATAGGGCTTTATTTGCGCTGTTTTTTTGTCATGTGCAAAGCATACATAATCATAATTCATTAAGATTTTCTTACAACTCACCAAAAGTGAAGATACATCTCGTCCTCTATTCTCAATCACGATAACTTCTATTTTATTACATTCTAATTTCTCGAACACCTCTATTATTGCGTTCTTTTTTGCTTCGGTATTAGTGGTGATATATATATCCGTTTCTTTGGGTGTTGATTTTGCATATTCATAACAATTCTCAATTAAATCTTCAAAATATAAATGCATAATTAAAGCCACCTTAACATTCCTTTGTGGCTCTATTTTCTTTTCGCTATAGTTTATAGGTAAAATGTAGTTCAATTGCATATTCTTCTTAATATCTGCTTGATTACTTGTACGAAGTATGTTGTTCCATATAAGATCAACATTATAATTGAGGTTTTCCTGTATATACTCATATGTCTCTAGACCTATTTCACCTGTATTATAGCGAAGATAATATTCATAATAATCGAAAAACACTTTTCTCTTTACAATTGGGCATCTTCTTTTTAATAATTCTAGAGGTGCATAGGTAGTTGGAGCCTGAGTAAATTCCTTCAAATCATCCGTGTTAATGTATACATCACACACAAAACCACTATCACTAAAGTCTTTTGTAAAAACACCTTCATGAAAGGCCATAGATTCTATATAAGAACCGATCGGTCTCATGTTATCCCAATATTTTCTAAATTCGATACTATTTAACATTTTTTTTCTTATTACTATAAAAAATGATTGAATAAAATCAGGAATATAACCGTATTTCATATTTCCACCGGTCCAGTCATCTTCCGAACCATAGTGCTTGGTTATTCCCCAAAAGTCTATACTTCTTTTGTCCATTTCATTAAACATCTCTTTAAAAGGATACAAAGGGCCAAACATTGTATAATTCAATAGTACTAATTCATCATAATCAGAAAGCCCTTCCCACCCAATATATTCAATGCCCTCTTTATATGCCCAAACATCAAAACCCTTGTTTTCTCTTACAAATACTTCTTCTGTTAATTTATTAAATTTCTCTCGTCCTTCTACCGTTAACTTGCCATTACAAACGACTACAAGTCTGTCTACATTTTTTTTTATATCTTCTAATAGAAAAGTAATGTAATCATCAACAATTCCGTCTTTGTCATAAAATAGAAATACTGCAACTCTTTTCATTTCAATTTTTTTTTCGGTTAATGACATCCAAACTCGCCCCTTTATTAACTCTACTTTCGCATTAGAATACGCTTATAAAATTTGTGGAAACATGCCGTAAGCCTATCAAAAATCCTTGGGGGACTTGTTTCGCTTCAGCTTATCAGCCCCGCGCTTCTACGTAAAGCTGCATTAGTGTACCTGCATCCATGCCAGGAAATACACCGTTAGCTGCAATAAAAATTTGGCCCCAATTCTGTACCCGTCCGTCCATTTGCGCAGGGAATCATCGGAGGGAAAGATGTTTTTGCCCTTCGTCACTTTGCGGAGTTGCCGATGGTAACTCTCAATCATGTTGGTCGTATAGATCAATTTACGCAACTCATCCTTGTTGCTATCTGGGTCAATGCCACCGCTTTATTCACGATGTGCCCGTCCTGCTTCACTTTGAAATGGATTCGCATCCAAAAAAACGACGGCATATACGCTTTGCAACGGGCGGTATTCCGTTCCTTGATTAACGGAACGATCTTGTTGGTTATTTGAAATGAGCGTCTGGGAGACCTCAATGCAGTAGAGTTGCTCCAAATGATCATGGATATCCACATCCCTGTACTCAGTGGTTACCGGTTTTGTTCTTCGTAACGTATCTGTTGTAACCGAGCTCCGTGTCCAGTTCTGCTTCTAAAAAGGTTTCCTGTAAAACATTCTTGAAGAGTTCTTTGAGCGTTGCCTGGATGTCCTCGGTTGAACGGAAGATGTGCTCTTTAACAAATTGGCGAAGTTGTAGTTTATTTACCAATTTATCGGTGATGATAGATCTGTACCCTCTGGATCTGTAACTCTTACATGTAGTGAAGGAGTTGAAGATCCGGAGGGTATACGCTTTGTTTTACAGATCATAGCACCATGGACAAGACGGCAACCTCGCAGCAATTAGTTTTGTGAATTTATGAAGTAATTGACGGTTTTCCTATCTCAGACTACGAAAGTTGAGATCCTAACTTTTATAAACAACCAGCTTGAGTAGTAGCCTTTAAGATTTTTTGTATTTTTTCATTGTTTCCCCAAACTGCTGGGGAATCATAGGGACGATCAGGAAAGGCACCATATTCTAACTTAATATTAAACCCGTTCTTCTCTAAAAAGTTTTCGACCATATCTTGCAACGTTACAGGTGTACCAGAACAACAATTGATAATTCCAGTTACTTCTGTTTGCAAGACACTTAATGATATTTGTTGGGCCAACTCATCAACGGTTACAAAATCATACATATTTTTTCCGGAAGTAAATGGAAAATTCTCTTTTCCTTCTTGTTCCGCTTGAATAATTTTTGTGAAGATAGATTTATTCTTCAAATCATCACCATAAATATAAAAAGCTCTTAACCATTGGAAAACAACCCCTTGGTCCTTCAATAGGATTTCAAGTGATTGACGTAAACTATTTTTTGAAACTCCATATAAAGAATAGGGCGAAGTATGTGTATTTTCATTAATTTCACCCTCGTGATAACCAACTTCATGCATCGTTCCCATGACAGCAATATGCTTCAGTCCTCCGTTTATCATGTGTTTGATAAACCGATAATGTGAAAAAAGGTGCTTGAGATGAGAATCAGCGTTATGAACAAACCCATCTCTCCATGCCATATGCAAACAAACGTCTGGCATTCCTAGTTCCTCATAGATGTTTTCATTATCTGCAAAGATATCATACTCTACTATATTAGCTCTGAAATCAATACGCTCTGTGTTATTGTCAACTGCAGATACATTAACCCCCATATCTAATAGTTTCTTAACTACATAACTTCCAATGTAGCCACCAGCCCCTGTGACTAATACAGTATTGTTAGTTGACATATCACACTCTCCTAATATTTGTGAATAATATTATCCTTGTAAGTATGCGTTACAAACATCTTCAACTTGACCTAATGCAATAACTTCTCCCTTTCTTAACCAAATAGCATTGTTGCAAACTTTTCGTACTTGATCTATAGAATGTGAAACAAGGATAAGGGTTGTACCACTTGAGGTCAAATCATCCATTCTTTGTTCACATTTCTCCTGAAAGGCTTGATCACCTACCGATAAGATCTCATCAACAATCAAAAGATCTGGTTTTACAAGGGTAGCAATTGAGAACCCAAGACGTGCCACCATTCCCGAAGAAAAATTCTTAAGGGGCACATCAACGAATTCATAGAGCTCTGAAAAATCAATAATTTCATCATATCTCTCAAGCATAAATTTCTTTGAATAGCCAAGTACAGCACCATTCAAAAATATATTTTCTTTCGCTGTGAGCTCAACATCAAATCCTGTACCAAGCTCTATTAATGGCGCAATGCTTCCATTTACCATAACATTACCAGTAGTAGGTCTAAAGATACCTGAAATTATTTTCAGCATTGTGCTTTTACCAGAACCATTTCCACCAATAATGGCGAAAGAATCCCCCTTCTTCACTTGGAAAGAAACATTTTTAAGAGCGTAGAATTCTTCATGCTCGATACTTTTTTTCAGGAGCTTAATTGTGTATTCCTTTAAGCTGTTGATTCTTTCTCTACCAAGATTAAATCGCATTGAAACATTCGTTACTTCAACTGCAATATCTGACATAACTTAGATCCTTCCATTTTGTATTTCTTTAAATATACAATACAAATTTATGTTGATTTTTATAAAACACAAAAAGCCCTAATAAAATAGATATTGCCGAAAAAGTAAAGCACACTAAATTTGTCTGAAAGTTCGGGAGCTGATTATAGACTACAATATCCCGAAATGCTTCTACAAAATAATACATTGGATTGGCAGATATAACAGACTTTACATAATCAGGAACTGCATTAATAGGATAAAAAATTGGAGTTAAATACATCCATGCTGAAAGTAATACAGTATATAAATGAATTATGTCTCGGAAATATACAGCCAAAACTGACATAATAAGACCCATACCAATTGAAAACAATAAAATATATAATAATGGTAATGGGAAGAAAAGAACAACTGGCGTAATGGGAGCATCAGTCACTATCATTACAATTAGAATCGCAACAAGTGAAAATAGAAGCGACACGAATGAAGATAACACTCTTGAAACTGGGAATATATACTTAGGAATATACACCTTCTTTATTAATGATCCTGCGTCAAGAATAGAATTCATTGATAATGAAGTAGCTTCTGCGAAAAAGCTGAAAATAATTTGCCCTGATAATAGATATACTGGGAAGTTAGGTATATCAAATCTAAAAATATTTGAAAAAACAGCTACCAAAACAACCATCATTAAAAGTGGGTTTAATAGACTCCATAAGTATCCAAGGATTGAACGACGATACTTAATCTTCAAATCTCTAGTAATAAATTCTCGCAAAAGTCCTTTGTATCGCAAAAAGTTTTTTATATAATTCATCATTCATCTATCCCCACTGTTAATTTAAGCTTACTTTGAAAAATTTAACTAATCTAGGATAGCTCCGATTTTCAGCAAGTATCTTCGCAATGCGTCTTTCCATTTTGGCAAGCGATTAAATCCTTTCAATTCTAGAATTGTCGTAGACAATCTGGAATTTTTGGGTCTAACTGCTTTTGTGATGTATTCTTCGGACTTAATAAAATTAATCTCTGTTTCACCGCCAACTTGACTGAAGATTTCAACAGCAAATTCTGCCCAACTGCAATATCCTTCATTGGTAGCATGATATATGCCATATTTCTCGGTTTGAAGCATTTCGACAATAAGTATTGCCAAATCCTCTGTAAATGTTGGTGAACCAACCTGATCGGAGACAACATTAATAATTTTACGTTCTTTACTGATTCGTAACATAGAGTTTACAAAGTTTTCTCCATTTACTCCATAAGCCCATGATGTTCTAATGATAAAGTGTTTTTCAACCACCTGTAGAACTTCTTTTTCGCCATCTAATTTTGTTTGTCCATAAACGGATAAAGGCCCTACTTCTGAGTCAATTTCGTATGGCATGACATCTTCACCAGAAAACACATAATCTGTGCTAATATAAACAAGTTTGGCAGCGATCTCTTTACAGACTTTTGCAATGGTAGCTGTTGCTTCGACATTTAAAACTCTGCATCTCTCTATTTCACTCTCTGCCTTATCTACATTCGTATAAGCAGCACAGTGAACAACTACATCAGGTAAGTAATTCCGAATATACTTCGCGGCATTTTCCAAGTCAGTTAAATCTAATTCCTCAATGCCTACACCACAAAACTCGATTCCCTTTTCCTTTAAACATTTCACAACATCATTCCCGAGTTGCCCTTTAGCTCCGGTAACAAATACTCTCATGATCATTTCTCCCAAGAATACACAATAATCTATTCCGAATTTTATTTACCAAAATACATTATGCTACAAGAGCCTGTGCATTCTACAATTTTATCTATTATAACCATTTTTGATTATCCAAGACATCAATCAAAATAATTCTTTTAATAAAATGCTCCTTTCCCATAATATGAAACTAATAAAAGACAAGGAATACGATTTAGAACAATATTAGCAAAGGCACACACATATTACTAGTAAATGTCTTATACTGAATAGCATGTAAATGTCTCCTTTTAACTATCAAAATGGAAATTCTGCTTATTCAAAACAATGTTCCAAAAATAAAATTGGAATACCAGTGCATTTATGCTAAAATTAATCTGAAATTTGGAGAAGATGGGAACTGTTTTTAAAAGTGTAAAAACAAATTCGATACTATACTTTAAAGAACAAACAGGAAGATTTCACCAGAGATTTAATCAACATAAGCCGAATCCTCTATTAGTTTGCTATTAATTTTCATTGGTTAATAATTTAAAATAAACAAACAGACGTTCCGACCGTTTAGGATTAGTTGAAGCTAATCGCTTAGGTGTTTTCTCAGTTGAATGTACCATTCTTTATTAGATACTATATACGATCTATATCTGGAATGTCATATGGAACTATGGTATGCAACCTTCTTCATTTTAGGTGTATTTCTGACAAAAGACAAGTTTCATTTTAGGTTGTTCATGGTATATATATTTTTAATTGTGAAGATTCTCACTAGCTTTGCATTAATTTTCTCTGATAGTTCAAAATCTTCTGTCTTATTAAAGGTTCAAATAGAAAAAAATCCTTTACAATGAAATGGCAGGTAATACCTGTCCATAATCCATTAAAAAGGATTTAGCCCATGGACAATCATTCTCTATTTTCTTCATTTGGTAAATGGATTTCTCCCATTTGTGCGAAGACGTTTACAGAACGAGTCGCCCAAGCAGAACAAGATAAATACGTCAAAAAACTGACGACCTATGCGTACCTGAAATTGTTCTTGCATGCCCAAATTCAACAGCAGAGAACTCGGATTATCCTCCATTTCGGCTTCTCAACTAAGTCGAAAGCACAATTAGGGAGATCCGGCCTTGCTCGAACAGGTATTTACGGAGTTAGTCGTTCAAGTTAACCAAAGTACGGCACCGACTACGCTCAGAAAAGACTTTCAAATCACGGATTCCACGACGATAGGGCTCTGTTTACAGACTTACAAGAGGGCGAAGTTCCGTAAAACAAAAGCGGGAATAAAGCTTCATTTCCGGCTAACCTACATCGATGATGAAATGCTTTCCGAAAAAACCATCCTGACGCCAGCCAAGAAAAATGACCGGACCCCGTTGGATGCGCTTGTCGATGAGGTCGGGCTCACGAATGTGTTCGACCGGGGTTATCTCGATTATGCCAAGTTCGACCACTACTGCGACCGCGGTATCTTCTTTACTCGGACCAAGAGAAATACGGTGATCCGCCCGCTAGAGTCCTTCACATTGCCGGCAAATAGCGGGAAGCTTACGGATGAAATGGTGGTCGTTGGAACTCCGCAGAAACGGATGGAAAACATATTGCACTTGATGACAGCGTCGATTCCGAGGGGAATCCGGTAGCTATTCTCACCAATCGATTCGATCTAGATGCGGATGAAATCGAGCATATCTATCGCGAAGGTTGGGCGATATAAACCTTTTTTAATTGGATGAAGTAGTATGTTCGGATCCAAGCCTTTTACGGAACCAGCGAACGGGCAGTGATGAACCAGGTATGGATGGCACTGATCGCTTTTTGACTGCTCGTATTAATCAAGCTGGAGACCCGTACGAAACATAGCCTGCTGGAAGTATGCCGTTGGCTCAAAGCATTGTTATTGAAAACCGTAGAGGACTGGGTCTCCCGTATTCATTACATGCCCCTTCGTACATGGGCAGGAAGACAAAGCAAAAACCGCTAATCCTAAGTCCCTCTCGGTTTTCAATAAATTACATAATATACTAAATGGGCGAGTTACCACTCAGAGGAGATCGACTTTTTGGTAGACTGAAGTGAATCTTTGTTCTGAATATTCAGTTAACTAAGGTTTTTCAGTTTAATGCAACGCTATTTAGATTGAACCCATAAAATTGAGAACCGCACAAATCGGGTAAAAGAAATAAAAGAACCGAAAA
>NZ_JAOQIO010000092.1:0-14058 GCF_025567575.1 Paenibacillus baimaensis
CCTGTGGATCTTCATAAACCATGGGCTTTTCTTTTTCAATACACCTTCTTGTTTGACGCTTACGATAGATCGGAATCTCTTTCTTTTGGTAGTGGTGAGCAATCCATTTCAGCAATTTGAAGTGCAGTTACATCATTAATCTCTTGTATAATTATTTCACCCATATCCTCAGCTCACCCATCTCTTCTCAGCTCTTCTAAACTTAGCAAGGTACATCCAATAATAACATATTTTTGCATTAAACTACCCGTTACTTTAACTAACAAAAAGGCCAACCAGATTGTTCTGGCTGACCTAATAATACGAAAGAGGAACTGCCGCGAAGCAAGCCCCTCAACTATAGTTCTTCGTTAGCTTAATCTTAAAGTTTCTTTTCCATATGTATACCAGCAATAAATTCCCCAGACGGTTTGACTCTTACAGAAATATCGAATGGCTTAAATCCATACTTTTTATAAAACAAAATTCCCCTTGTATTAGTATTATGACATACAAGTTTGAGTTTCTTTACCTTCAAATTTTGTTTCGCAATTGACTCCATTGTATCAATTAGAAATTGAGACACACCTTTTCCTCGATAATCCGAGGACACAATAACATTGCCAAGCCAGCAAGACTCGCAGTCATTATCATAAAAATTGGCATAAGAAACAACAATATGATCGCATAGAATAACTGTGGGTTCCAATCTATTTTTAACTGCTTCCACAATTTGTTCTGGTGTTAAAGGGTATACCGCCTTGGGGAACATAAAATATAATTCTTCTTCGTTTTGCGGCAAAGAGCAAATTGCATCAAGATCATTCTCTTGTAACGGTCGATGACTAAACATATTATCCCCCCCTGCTTTTTACATCCCCTTCGGAGCTGAACTATCGTTATCCATTAGTTTAATCTTGAGACGTTATGTTAATAGTTCTGTTTAATTACAGTTACTCTCATGATTTTCTTAACAGTTATACTTAATCCACTAAAAAGTGGTAGCAATAGTACGGTCAAATTGTTTTTTACTAATACACTAGAGTAGTTCATAATCCATACATTTTTCATATTTATCTAATTCAATAAATACTTGTTCTGATGATTCACTATCTTTGATCTGAATCATTGAATAAGGATTATAGCCTACATCACTAATTAAACAATAACATTTCAATAGCTCACATAGTTTCCCAAGTATACGAACATCATTCTCAGGTATTAACTGATGGTCCCTTAAGTATATTTCTATTCGTAAAGGGAATTCCGCCTTACATGTATATGTCAGGCAAAGCAGCTTAACGTCCTCTGGAATAGTCTGGCTCCATGTACTGTCCGTAAAAAATATTTGGTTTTCTTCTATGTTAAATACACTTTTTAGTCCTAGCAATAATTCCTGGCTTGTAACCATACGATTCAAAAATAAATCTTGCCACATCAATTGTAGTTCCTCCCTTACTTACAGAAATACTTGCCGTGCTTCATCACTCGTTTTCTTTATATGGAATATTTTAACACAATTGAGTTGTTCGTTGAACCCATCATTACCACGCTAACCTGCCCGTTAGCGGAGCGAAGGGCTGCTATGAGTAGCAGCCCTTCTGGTACGGAACTATAGTAGCCCGTTAGCAGGGAAATACATTTCAATTCTGTTCATATATGTGGTTTTCATAATCCTCTAACCAAACCTTTTCTATCCAAGCACCTCTGTTGTTTTGTGAAATATAGCCACAAGATTTTTTGGGGCTAAGCAGATTCATTATTTGGGGTCCATATTTAATAATATTATCTGTCATTATTTCGAGTTGATCAGTAATTTCTTTAGTATCTTCAGCATCTGTATCTCCGTAATAAATAGATTCAAAAGTCATTTCCAAACGAGCTCGAGAATAATTAATAGGGGTATATTTTACCGCAAAAAGATCCTTTTCAGTGAATTTTATAATTGAAAAGCGAAAGGGATAATCAACAGCATCCTTAAGATATACGTTCTTAGTAGTTAACGTTACATGATCTCTAAGGAATGCATGTCTAATACAAAAAATAATATCTGTCGCTTGTTCTCCTCGGAATGAACTTCTTAATAATGCTGCAACCATTGTCCCTTTTGTAATAAACAAACTTTGCCCTTTAGGGAAATATCCGTGCGCTTGAAGCGTATTAATTACGATCTCCTCGTATAAAAGATTAAAATTAGCAGCATTCAAAATGATCACCTATTTTATTTAGTTTATGGAGTATATCTCCACAAATATTATCACATAGTTTTCATTATATTTTCCATATTTTTATTGTTTGTCTAAATATCATTATCTAAGTAGCCTGTCCACGGTAATCTGCCCGGTAGCTAAATCATTCTACCATTAAAGACTCTAATTCATGAAGAACATCCTCTATTGTTCGGTGATAATAAAGACCGGAACCCTTTAACTAATAAGGAATTCCGGTCATTTTAGTTGCCAAAATATCAATAATAAGTTTTAGACTCAATATCAGATTGAAGTGTTGCTTAAGTTTAATCTTAATAATAAAGTTGTAGACTACTCCATTAAGCTATCGTATCCTTTAGTTTAATAATAATGTCACTATCTGACTTGGTGAATCGAATAAGTATGTTGGATTTAATGGAAATAGCCTTTCTTTCTTGCCTTCACCCCATAGAGCGGCAATGCTAGTCATATTTGCAGCGTGGGTTGCCTGTATATCAGTCGGTTGGTCGCCAACATAAAAACAATCACTTGGTTTCAAATTAAGTTTTTCTGCCAGCTGTAGTAAAGGAATTGGACTTGGTTTAAAATCAAGGCAATCTTCTTTAGACAAAATTACCTCAAAGAAAGACATTAGTCCGGTATTTTGTAATTCTTTTTCTGCATTTTGCTTTAATTTCGCCGTAACAATACCCAATTTAAATCCATTTCCTTTAAGACTCTGAAGCATTTCACGAATACCACTATATTCTTTAATATTATGATTGTATTTTTTATAGTATCCCAATGTCTCCTCTATGATTCTTTCGGTTTCTAACAGTGATAAGAAAGGAAAGAGCTCTTTTAGAGCCTTAAATGGTTTTCCAAGTAAGTATAGTTTTTCGTGTTCATCCAAGTCTCGATTCAAAATTTTTCGAATCCCATAATTATACGCTTCCATTCCAAGCCCTTCGCTGTTTATTAAGGTCCCATCCAAGTCAAATAAAACACCGGTATAGCTTCTCATCTCGCTCATCTCCATTTCTCATCATAACTCCGCTCTGCTATTTCCAATGATATCCTTTATTCTAAACAACCACAATATCTGTTTATTAAACTGCCATTGGTAGCGTAAATCTGCCCGTTACTTCAACGAACAAAGCAGACTGCCACGGCAGTCTGCTCAACTTAACTCTCCCTTTAGCGTAACGAAATTAACCCGTTAGGTGAATGCCTGATTCACTTCCCCGAAATTCCTCGGGCAGACCGAGGTCCGCCAGGACCGTAGCGTGGATACGGTTTTAGGCGAAGTACTTGTCTTCTATGAAATACTAGCAAGTAGTTTATTTGAAAATAAATAGGATATTGTTCAGACTAAAGTCCAGTAGTTAAACTAGACTTATGCCTATTAGTGGAAAGCCCCTCGTTCTGTACAATAAAAACATCAAGTACCTACCGAGGAGATGAATTTTACAATGAAAAAATTAATAACCCATTCTATTATTGCAGCCGCGTTAGCAGCAGGAACTTTCGGGGGCTACATCCCTAGCGCCACCGCAGCCCCACAAGAAGAAAGTACGGGTTCCCAGACGTCTACACTATCCGCCCCATTCGTTCTGGCCCCCCTAGACCTTCAAGCCCTGCGCGAAGTGATCTCCGGATTACCTAACTCCAAAGCTACGGCCGCCTTGGTTTATGTTGGTACGCCAACAGATAGCTGGCTGGGGGCAAGCGGGGTTGCCGACATCGGAACGAAGGCGCCGGCACGAGCAGATGGAAGGTTCCGAATTGGTAGTCTCACCAAGGTATTCACAGCTACGGCAGTACTCCAACTCGTCGCTGAACACAAGGTGGACCTTAACCAGACGATCCAACACTATCTGCCAGACCTGCTGCCTGCCGATATTCCACCGGTTACCGTAGGCCAATTGCTTAATCACACCAGCGGACTTCCAAGCCCCGTCCTATCCGAGGGTGTGATGGATGCGGATATGCAGTTCCTGAACTGGACGCCGGAGCAATATGTTGAATTAGCCTTCCATCAACCCATTGAATTCGAGCCTGGCACCCAACAACACTACGTGAATATCAATTACTTCCTTGCCGGCCTGCTGATCGAGAAGCTGACTGGAAATCCATACGAGGTGGAAATCCAATCTCGCATTGTGCAACCATTAAACTTACTAGATACATACCTACCCGGGAGCGATACTAGAATCGTAGGCACGCATGCTCATGGATACCAGGCAGTAGATCATGAAGGAAAGACCGAGTTGGTAGATGTGACGGAAGGCAACCAGTCTTTCACTTGGGCCGCAGGCCAAATCATATCTACCACCTCAGATCTGAACACCTTTATGACCGCTCTGTTCGGCGGTAAGCTGCTGCCCTCTGATGTACTCGAGAACATGTTTACCGTCCCCGAAGTCCCTACTTGGAACAAAGACGGCAAAGATGTCGGTCGGGCCACATTAAGCATGGGCATGATAAGAACCACGATCAAAGGTATCACCTTCTGGGGGAAAACCGGTGCAAGACCCGGTTATGGCAACGGCATGTTCGCCACTCGCGACCTGCAGCGCCGTCTCGTCTACTCCATTAATTCTACCGATGCCAAGGGAGCCGGCGAGAATCAGCTGGGCAATAAAATCGGGATGATTGCCTTTGGTTTAAAATAAGCGGCTCCACCCAGAATACAGACCATAGCCCATTCGACAGGGATTACTCCAAGATTTATTTCCAAATCAGCACAAAAAGCGCGCCCTCTACAAAGTTCATAAAGAGGGTGCGCTTTTCGCGTTTTTAAATTTCGGAGCTTCCATTCCCATGGCCGCCCACTACTCCTTGGGAGGTCTTAAAGCATTTGCAATATGACTGCCTCTTCCTGGATAGGTTCATTATCGACATCCATTATATAATAAATGGGGGGTACTATTTCCATATGATTTGCATTAAACTGCCAGTTAGCACAACGCGGCTGCCGATCTATGCCAGCAGCCGCATCTTAGTTATTTATTGAGCTATAGTATCCCGTTAGCGGAAAAAAGCCGCCGATCGAATCCTAGGTAGCCTCGTGGTATAAATATTTGAGCTATCGTCAATCTGTTTGTCGAAAGTTTGGCCCTTGTAATGCAAACAGGTAAGAAGTGATTAACACGTTGTGTTCCATATTCTTCTCGTCAACGAACGGAACCGAAACAATTAAAAAACTAGACAATAAGGAGGAAGGATGGTTAGATAAATAGAGATATAAAATTCGATCTAGGAGTCTGCAAAATAATGAGTAAATTAGTAAAATTACCGAAAGCTGCTGTCTTTGGTGCTGCAAATGGTGTGATGTTCATGACTTTTTTTGGGGCACTTTGGGCTTCCATTGGTATTATTGGTTCACATGGACTTGGAGCTCCTTGGTCACTTGTTCTTTCAGGTATTGTGACATTAATCTTACTTAGCGGAGCGATATCACTTTTTGGTAAAGCTCGTAACATGAACCATGTTGCTACACCAGAAGAGAGAGAACAATGGAGAAAAATAAATCGAAAATTTGGTTTGATCTTTGGTCTGGAAGGTCTTGCTATCTTTATCGCAAGTGTGATTTGCAACATGATTAATAATTTTGAAGTCTTTTTTCCTATCATGGCAATCATAGTCGGTATTCATTTTTTTCCTTTAGCTCGATTGTTTCGAGAAAATTTTTATTATGGCTCAGGTGTAATGCTCTGTATTTTAGGCGTTATTACTTTCTTTTTACCAATGAATGCTACTGTTAACAATGTAACTCTGATTGGGACGTCTACTTTTATCGGATTTGGTTCTGCTCTGACGCTATGGGTGACAGGTCTGAGAATCTGGACTGCTATGCTTAAACAATTGAAACAAAAATAAAAAGAGCGATGATTGAACTGACTTGAACTGCACCCCCAATTGTGATCACACAACAATTGAAGGTGCAGTTTATTTTTTATGATCAAGTATTATTTAAAACAATTAAAGGCTGAGTGCGAGTGAACGAGTTCATCATGAATAAGCCCATTCTGTGATGCATTGTTGCAAATGTGCAATTGAGCAGCTTCTTCATCCTCATCTTTGTTCAACTATGCTGTCCGTTACCGTATCAAGGCCGAAGCTTTGTGCAGATAGCCTTGTTCTGGTTGTTTATTTGGTTACTGTGAGTTTAACAAGAGGTCGTTGTCTTAGAAGGTTCTTTACAGCTTGCCTTGTTTTATCCAAGTCCAAATCCGATAAGAGCCGAACAGTACAATAAACAACAACAAAATAAGGGTAATAACCCACATAACAAGCCGATTAATATCGTTTAACCCTTCTGTATTAGCAAACACAAATACAGAAAGACCCAAGAAAAAAATATACATTAAGACATTTGGAATAATCCAAGTAATCCTTAGTCCCATTTTGGTTTTAATCATACTGCAGCCTCCTTTGTCGTTAGTCGATACCTTTATACGTTTACATATACTGGGGGGTTGCGTTGTACTGCCCTTAGCAGAACGAGGCTGCCGATCCATGCCGGCAGCCTCGTTCTTGTTGAGCTATAGTTCTTCGTTAGCTGAACGAAAGGTTGTAAAGATTGGGGCTGACTCTTCGTACTTATTCAACACTTCCTAAATTTATTGTCGGGATCATGTTTTTAGTCTACCCATCCATGTTTCCAGTGGTGTTCTAAAACTTTCTTTTATGATACGGAAGACCCTCGCCTTCTTCACAATACTGTTTAAGACTGTACAAAAAAATAGCCCAGTTATAATTACATAAACGAAAAAAGGCGGTCACTTCCTCCCAATTCATCTGACGAAAAATGATTGAAGTTCTCCCGTTTTTTTCCTCCATATCAAAAGAAATAGTCGTACCTATCCATTCTGGATCTGAATCTACACACTGCCACAAAATCTTTTTATCGGTAACAAGCTCATCAACTCGCATCTT
Source organism: Paenibacillus baimaensis (assembly GCF_025567575.1). NCBI lineage: Bacteria > Bacillati > Bacillota > Bacilli > Caryophanales > Paenibacillaceae > Paenibacillus > Paenibacillus baimaensis. The sequence goes on from NZ_JAOQIO010000092.1 coordinate 7,110, forward strand.
TGTTAAGCCTTTGCCACCGAATAGGAACTCATTTATACAATCGATCTGATCATTAACTATTAGTTCATTTGTCCATATTTCTGAAAGTCCTTTTGCAGTGGTTAAAGCTTCATATACCGTTGAAGCTGGAACATTCACAGTCTGTAAGTGTTCGATATTTGCCATAGTGCTCATTCCCCTTTAAGGATTTAATTTATAAAATTATATAACTGTAGCGTATGTACTCTTCTCGTCAAATCGCCAAAGTGTACGCGAAAATATCATGTTCATGTGGATCGCGGGTAGACAACGCTCGGATTTCCACACCATCAACCGGTTTTGCTCTGAGCGTAAGAAGGAGGTGCTGGAGACGTTTTTACCGCCGTTCTTCAATTTTTGGTGGACGAAAATTACGTACAGCTAGCTTCATTCGCATTGGTATGAGCTGTACCGATTCCTTTCAACTTGCCACTGTTGATTAGTTTTGCCTCTGACCACATACATGAAATGCTGCCATAGTATTAGCCGAACGACGCTGAAGATCGACCGACGAAAGCGTCTAAAAATATTTTTTCAGCGGGTATCCTTTTTTACGTCACTAGACGATACGGTTCTCCGCCCGTAGATTAGTCTCCGAAGCAAGATTTCCGCCCAACCCCGTATTCCGTAATGATCCATGATATATGCGCCTATTAAGCTTACGATCCACGCGATGGCGGCTGCTACAGCCGCAATAAAAGTCAGACGCTCGAAGCGTGCTCCGAGATTAAGAGCGAACGGTGATATGATGATCAGCCATACGATAGATTGAAAAAGATAGCCGCTTAACGATCGTTGGCCAAGTGCAGTAATAGCACGTACGATTCGGTTTTCGGACCTTGTCGGCGCCTTGGACATTGCATATGCAATCAATCCGAAAATGGAAACGTATCCGACTCCGCCGAATACGCCGGTCGTTTCGTGCAGCATTTTGATCAAAGAAGCCGTTCCAGCATCGGAATGCAGAACACCTATATTAAGTAGCCCCATCGGTAGACCGGCAATTGCAGCTACAACGATACCGATGGTGGAACACCAAACCAGAAGCCATAGGTGGTTCGCAGGGTGTTCCAAAATCCGCTTACGTGCGGTCCAAGCCCCTAGCCAGATAATGATAAAAGATGACGCCATATAAACAGTATGTATCGGCCATTCGCCTAGTCTGGCCGATAAGGAGGCAGGGTAAGACGGTGACAAGGCTGAGGGAAATGGGCTCGTGACGATCGACGAAGTTTCAGCAGATCCGTTGGTGAAACCACTAACAATCCATATTCCTATGACCAGACAATAGATGACCAGGAACCCCAAATACCAAAACACCAATCGGTAGATGCGGTTACTACGATTCAGCAACAGGAGGGTGAATACTAGACCTGCTACGCCGTATGCGCCAAGAACGTCACCCGAATATAGCAATATGCCATGAACCAGACCGAATATAAGAAGCCAAAAATTTCTACGCAGCAATAGATTCCGCACTTCATTTGAGGTTTTTCCCGCCGCCTGTTGACGCAAGGCTAGTTGAATCATCCCATACCCGAACATGAAGGCGAACATGGGGTACGTACGTGCATGTATGAACATAAAAGAGAACAGATTGTATATTCGCTCCGATCCTTGCGGCGTTAGCTCAACGCCGGGAGCGGAAGCAAAGAAAAATCCGGCACAATTCGCCAAAGCGATAAACAGCAGCATCACTCCTCTGGCTAAATCCGGCGCAAGCGCTCGATCCGCTTTTAGGACAGGACCTATTGCAGTGCTTTTTATCTGTAACATTTGATCGGACTCTTGTGCTAACATGGTTCAATCCCCTTTCGGTGAGATCCTTAATTATTTATTTTAATGAATGAATATTTACTCAATAAAAAGACAGGTCTAGGTCATTAATTTGGATATCTAGTGGGACCGGTTCCCGCGGCGGCGGTAAGCGATTTCGTTATCGCATCTCTCATCGCCGGATCCATATGCCCCCCCTCCCCATCCGCCAGATTCCGGCAACCTTCGGAAACTCAACGCCGTTTGCATTCAAAGTTTTTCGCTTTGTCGGTTCAGGACTCCTTGATCAAATAAGCAGTCAGCATTTCCGAACTCGGGCATACAAATCGATCAATCAATGAAAGTTTCATCATGGCTAAGCCTTGTAACGTCGAGAAGAATAACAGGGTCATTTGGTACGGATCACCGGGTTTTAAATCACCCCTTGACTGACCTCTTCTAATTAAATTTGTCATCTGATCGAACAATACGGAGTTGTACGATTCCACCATTTCTTGTTCCAAATCCCCCAACATTAAGGAATGAGTGATTAATACCAAATACTGCGCAGATTCATCACTCTTGTTCATTTCATGCATCAACCCGTCGGATAGTTGTTTCAAAATGGCGGAAGGACAATCATCGGAATTCAGCAACGATTCCAATGCCTTCCCTGCATGTATTGCCGTATTTACTAAATCATTGAATAGATCCTCTTTCGACTTGTAATGCCGATACATTAATCCCGTACTGATGCCGGCTGAGGTAGCAATCTCTTGGATACTTGTCCCATTCAAACCTTTGTGTGAGAACAATTGTAAACCAGCTGATCGAATTTTGTTTTTCGTTTTGGAGCGTATTTGCTCATACTGTTCCTTTGTTCTTGGCATGCAGTCACCTCATTTTTTAATGAATGAAATATTATTCATTATAAATATAAAATAATACATTTGCAATCATTTTTTACCAACCAACGAAATAGCATCGCGTAGGATTCAAAGGAAATACGATTGATTTCATGTTGTCTGAAAATCGAGATGCTAACGCGGCCAGACAATTCTTCAAGAAGGTGATGATTTCACCACACAAGCAATCGCCGTGCGTAATCACTGTCGATAAAAATCCAGCATATCCCATCGCAGTTCAGCTACGACAACAGAAATATCTGAACAATATTATTGAACAAGATCATCGATTCATAAAAAAAGGCATTAAATCAATGCTGGGATTCAAATCTTTAAGTACTATAGAAAAACAATTGGCGGTATCGAAGCCATTCATATAATAAAGAAAGGAAAGGTCGAATGCACTCATTCGTCTGTTCTTTCTGCAGTAGAATTAATCACAAAATGTTTGGTTTGACAGCATAGTCAAGCCATAACATCGTAGATATCTTTGATACATTTTTATTGTTGCGCCAGAACCCAAAACATTACCTACTAAGCACCAGATGTTCGGTGAAAATAAAGTATGTTAACGCGGTTTTTGAATTGAAGAATCGTCAGCTTTTGAAAAATAAGTTTTAGACGCCCATGCCGCTAACGCGGCACCATCAGATGATGAAAATGGACGTTTACGATATAATTGACTTACGGCTGGCGAAGGAGGTCGGCAGTCAATGGTGCCTCGAGCCCGAGTTTTAGACTGACCTCAACGACCAGGTGCACCACAGAATGTTGCTCCATTTCGGAAGCACGCAGGATAGAATAACCATATGCGGTTATTGCACCAGCCCCTTCAATTTGACATGCCGTAAGGAGAGTGTCTTGGATGGACGTCGTTTACAGTCATGTATGCGGGCTTGACGTTCACAAAAAGAACATCGTTGCCTGCGCCATCACACCGAAAGGCAAAGAAATCCGTACGTTTGAAACCATGACCGATGATTTGGTCCTTCTCGCCGATTGGATCAAAGCAGAGGTTGCTCTCACGCTGCCATGGAAAGCACAGGAGTCTACTGGAAGCCCATTTACAATCTACTAGAGCTCGAAGGCATTGAAGCTCTAGTGGTGAACGCCCAGCACATCAAGAATGTTCCTGGACGTAAGACGGATGTGAAAGATGCGGAATGGATTGCCGGTTTGCTGCGCCATGGCCTTTTGAAAGGCAGTTACATCCCTAAACGAGAACAATGTGAATTAAGGGAATTGATCCGGTACCGCCGAAGCCTTATTGAAGAGCGTGCGCGAGAAGTAAGCCGCGTTCAAAAAGTGCTGGAAGCGGCCAATATCAAGCTCTCGTCCGTTGCCAGCAATGTGCTGGGAAAGTCGGGACGCGCCATGATTGAAGCGATGATTGCTGGCGAAACGGATCCCAGCACCTTGTCTGAACTGGCGAAACGAAAGCTGAAAAGCAAGAAAGCGGATTTAAAACGTGCATTGAACGGCTTGATGGGTCCTCATCAGAAACTCATGCTGGGTGCCCAACTACGGCACATCGATTATTTAGATGAAGAAATGAGTAGGCTGGATGAAGAGATCAAGAAGCGCATGCTCCCTTTTGAGGAAGACTTGGAACTCTTTGACACCATTCCCGGTGTGGGAAGACGGACGGCAGAAACGATCGCGGCCGAAATTGGTCTGGATATGAATCAATACCCATCTGCCGCCCACTTGTGCTCTTGGGCAGGACTGTGTCCGGGTCAGAATGAAAGCGCTGGAAAACGAATCTCGGGAAAAACACGCAAAGGGAATAAAAAGCTGCGGAGTACGCTCGTCGAAGCTGCAAAAGCTGCAGCTCGAACGAAGGGCACTTATCTATCCAGTCAATATCATCGAATTGCAGCACGCCGCGGAGCTAACCGTGCTACGGTTGCCATAGAGCACAGCATTTTGTCTATGACCTACTATATCCTCAAACGAAAGCAACCTTATATGGAGTTGGGTCCCACTTACTATGAGGAAAGAAAACGTGACGTGATCATCAAGCAATCTATACGAAAGCTTGAGTCTTTAGGCGTCTCAGTAACGGTTGATACTGCCGTTTCCTAATTTTTTTGGAGCATTTTAGTTAAATCCTCTATCGGCAGCCCCGGCCATTTCGCTCAGGTTTGAGGGTCACTTTCCTATTGTCATTTTAAGATCTTTCGTTGAAGGATATTTTCAGGATAGACTGATCCATTAAAATAAGCAGCGGTGGACCAAGACTTGAAAAATAAAGGCTTAGACTGCCGCTGTTGTCATTCAACTAACGTACCCGTTAGTTTAACAACTTTTGCATTAATTGTTATAGGTTCAGCATAACAAGCGCACAATTAACTAGCCATAAAGGCTATCAAAACAGTCGCTTGGCAGGAAACTTCCCTGCACCCTTTTTTTGAAATTATAGTCTGGCAAATTTCTCGTTCAGCTAATTCTCATAACCGTGGATAGTGAATAAATCTAAGACTTGGTAGAGAGTGCTTATTAGAGGAAGTTCTAGCATCAAATATTTATTGACATATAGTTCTTTCCATCAACAAAACCAAGACTTTCATACATCGGTTTAGCCATATCAGACGAATGTAGCAGGATTTTTCTAATTCCTTGTGTCTTAAAATCGTCTATTGCTTCACTAACAAGTTTGGATACTATACCTTGACGACGGTAATTTGGGATTGTGAAAACATTAGTCATGTATGCAACTAATCCAGAAGGATTTTCAAATCGTGGTGCAAATCGACATAAGCAAAAACATACTGTTGATACAACTACTCCGTCATCATCAGCAACCCATACAACGAGTGACTTGTCTGATAAAGAGGAATCAAAGTAGTTTCTAAATGTTTCATCCATACTACTGTTGTCCTCATGACATAGCAATATCTTACGAAATTTAATTAACTGCGGTATATCGGTTGTAATAGCTTTTCGAAACAGCACGATTGACTTCCTTCCTGTTCAAAATATAAATTTTCAAATATTAACTACTAGCTGAATTATTATACAGAAAATAAAATTTATCCACTAGACAAATCTTGTTGAAGAACAACATAATCTTTAATGTGTTCCCACAGTCGAGGTCTATTACCACAGAAACGGTAATGCAATCTTGTATAACTTTATTTCTGTATTTATAACATCTAATATAAACAAAGTATGTTTATAAAAGTGCCTAAATCTAAGGATTTCTACATAGTTTATCGTTGTAGCAACACTATCGTCTCCACATGTGTCGAATTCATAAAACTCAAGCACCCACTATAATGTCTAACATCGATACTTCAACATTCAACTCTAATTTCAGCTTTACCACTATTTGTGATACGGTTCACCGTGCTTAATCTTGAACTATCCTGCCCGTTTTGTTGAGCAAGGTGCATAGCAATGCAGAATAAGCGATGGATCGGTTCCATCGCCACGCTTTAGTACCTGTTAGTTTAACCATCTATCCGTAAATATCGAGTCCAATAACACTATTATCTTTTTTATCAACTACAAGAATAATGGATCGTGAGAATACACTAAAGGTTCGGAGCGTTATAGAATCTCTTAATTTATCTTCTAAAATCCATCCTGTTGGGGAAAAAAAGACTGATCCAGTATCAGCAAAAAAAGTGTTCTGAAAGAAGATCTCTAACTTTTCCGTTTCCTGTGTAATCAAGGGACTAATAGCTTCATTACGAACAGAATAATACTTTATGTCCCTCTTACCAGTAGCAAGATTAAGATTATTGTTTCGGTATAAATCTGTTACAACTGGATAAATTCCCTTATTAAGCTTTTCTTGAATGATTTTCATTGATTGTGGTTTTAACCCCCTAACGTTGATACTTCGCAAAACACCATTTATATAGATTTCTTTTACATCTGTATAATGAGGTGCTATCTCAGTGACTATTAGGTTTTTACAACTTCATTAGGAGTCGGTAGTTGTGACAAAGCATTATCTCCGATAATTACAGAGTATGCTGAAAATAATTGACAGACTTCATTCATATCGTGAGAATCGGACTGTGAATCCATTCTTGTAATTTTTAATGCCCCATTCAAACTATCTTCAATTGTGTGCGGTTTTTCAATCTCGACTAACCATTCAAACATTTTATTTCACCTTCTCAATCCCATTACTTTTTTAGCCAATACCATACTTTAACATAAAAATGGAATCGGCATCCAGTCACTTCCAAACTAACCTGCCCGTTAGCACAATGCGGCTGCCGATCTATGCCAGCAGCCGCGTCTTAGTTGTTTATTGA
>NZ_JAOQIO010000107.1:0-261978 GCF_025567575.1 Paenibacillus baimaensis
TGCTCCTTGTGGCCCTTGGACGCCTTGAGGTCCTGCGACTCCTTGAGTGCCTTGTGGGCCTTGTGCCCCTGTAGCTCCTTGCGGGCCTTGTACGCCTTGAGGTCCTGCGGCTCCTTGATCACCTTGTGGACCTTGCGCCCCTGTTGCTCCTTGCGGGCCTTGTACGCCTTGAGGGCCTGCGACCCCTTGAGTGCCTTGTGGGCCTTGTGCTCCTGTTGCTCCTTGCGGGCCTTGTACGCCTTGAGGGCCTGCAACTCCTTGAGTGCCTTGTGGACCTTGTGTCCCTTGAGGCCCTACAATTCCTTGATCACCCTGTGGGCCTTGTACGCCTTGAGGGCCGGCGGCTCCTTGATCACCTTGTGGACCTTGTGCCCCTGTTGCTCCTTGCGGGCCTTGTACGCCTTGTGGGCCTGCGACTCCTTGAGTGCCTTGTGGGCCTTGTGCCCCTGTTGCTCCTTGTGGGCCTTGTACGCCTTGTGGTCCTGCAACTCCTTGAGTGCCTTGTGGGCCTTGCGCCCCTGTTGCTCCTTGTGGGCCTTGTACGCCTTGAGTGCCTTGTGGGCCTTGAGGTCCTTGAGGTCCTCCTGAAGGTCCTTGAGTACCTTGAGCACCTGTTGTTCCTTGAGTACCTTGAGGTCCTTGAGTACCTTGAGTACCTTGAGCGCCTGTTGTTCCTTGAGTACCTTGAGCGCCTGTTGTTCCTTGAGTACCTTGAGCACCTGTTGTTCCTTGAGTACCTTGAGGCCCTTGAATGCCTCGAGGTCCTTGAGGTCCTTGAGCGCCTGTTGCACCAGTTGCTCCTTCGCCATAAGGACCAGTTGCTCCTCTTGGACCTCTTGGACCTGCAGGACCCGTTTTACCCGTCAATCCGGTCTTACCTGTCAGACCTGTTTGACCAGTCTGACCTGTCTGTCCCGTCTGACCTGTCTGTCCCGTCTGACCTGTCTGACCGGTCTGTCCAGTCTGACCTGTCTGACCGGTTTGGCCCGTCTGTCCATCTGCCATTTCATTTACCCCTTTCTTATGAATCTAATAAAGTATATGTATTTGATTTTTTATGGATACGGTAAATGACTCAGGCTATTAATATAAAATGACATAAAATAGAAAAAAAGGGCTTTGTTAACCATACATTTCATGAATCGGTTTTAAAGGAAAATGTATATATTACGGTAACTTGATTGTCATCGCGAACCTCATTCCAAGTTCATTATCCAGCGAAACAGGCCCCAGCGGAATTTAATAGATAGAGTCAAATTTCATAATGTTGCCCAACCAATTGCTAGAATGAGACAAATCGATATAAGGAGCAATCAGCTCTGGCTCAGAACCAAGCATTAGCGTAAAAACCAAAACTACCTGACTGCCAAGTTCTATTGGTGTCAGGTAGTCGGGAGCTTTTCAATTTTATGGACAGGATTGTCATACAGCCTAACTTTTAGTCCAAGGTTGCCAGAATCATTTCAATTCGTGCGATATCTCCTACAAATTGATGATGGTCCCCTACTCGTCCACGATAAGACTCCAGAGCAGTCCTATATAACTCATTCGTATTCAAAAATCCATCTTCTCGTGAAGCAATCGTAATATCTAACCATTCACTAAATGCTTGTAAACCCATCGTATTGTTATTTTGATTCGGGTGTCTTCGAAAATAACTCAGAGCTTCTGAAATATACACAGCTTTTCCTTTGGATAACAATGATAACCAGGCAGCCATATCATTGATAAGAGAATATTGCTTCCCTTTGTATACTCCATATAGCTCGGTAAGATCTTTTTTTCTAAACATTACCGTTGTAGGTTCACCAATAACATTGAGACAACAGGCTAATGCAACATTGCCCAACATTTTTCCATCCATTATCCTTGTTTCTTGGTATAGTCTAGCTGTAGCATGCATAGGAGGGAGAAACTGACCTGATTCATCGATGGTTTGTCGATAAGATGTGACAAGGGTAATGTTGTCAAATTCATTAAAAAAATACATCATTTTCTTGATTTTATCTTGATGAAAAACATCATCGTCCATCAAGTAATTGATATACTCGCCTGAAGCCAGATCATAACATTTGTGCCAATTTGCAAGAAACAAATTTCGTTCATTTCGATGATACTTGATCTGAGAAAATGAATGTAAATAAGGAACCATCATTTCTTGCACTCGATCATCTGTACTATCATCGCAGATAATGATTTCGATATTCGGGTAGGTTTGCTCCAATACACTATCGATCGCTATTTGCAAAGTATGCGGTCGGTTGTACGCAGGTATGACGACACTGACTAACGGAAGGTCCACGTTAATTCCTCCTTTCTCCGGCTCATAGCAAATTTTTTTTGAATTTAGCAGGTACTCCAGCGTACAAGGTTTGCTCTGGCACGTCCTCCTTAACAAAGGAACCTCCACCAATGACGGACCAGGGTCCAATCGTCGTTTTTTCACGGATGGAAGAACCAATCCCGATATAAGCCCCTTCCTGAATCGTAACATTCCCAGCGATTTGAACACCGGGAGCAATCGTCACATAATCCTCGATTCGATCATCGTGACTGATATTCACGCTTCGGTTTATAATAACGAAATTCTCTATTACCACGTTTGTGGTTAATATCGTTCCTTCACAAATGACGTTACCGACCCCCAAACGATTTCGTTTAGACATGAATACAGAAGGATGTACCAACGTTTCTGCAAACTGAAAACCTGATTTTTTCGTTTTTTCCACTAATCGTTTCTTTAATCTTGGACTGCCCACTCCAGCGCATACAATCCTTACCTTCTCTTGTAATGAAGAGATATCTGGCAGATCCCCTAACACCGGAATATCATCTATGATCTGCCCTTTGTATTCAGGTCGTTCATCCAGAAATCCCATCACTTCAATTCCGATTTGCTCACAAAGGTGAAGAACCTCGCGGCCATGACCTCCACATCCCCATATCACAAGTGACTTTATGATGGAACCATCCCTTCTACAATTAAACGAACATCTTGATTGGTCATTTCTTCCCATAGAGGTAAGCTTACGATGCGATTGGATATTTGCTCTGTAACTGGCAAAGGTGTGTGTGGATACCCATTCAAAAGTGGGTGCTGATGACAAGGAGGAGCAAAATAAGTACGTGCTTCGATGTTTTGACTCGCGAGTGAGTGAATGATGTCACGATTGTGTAGACCATCCGGGCAGCACATCGACATAAATTGATAAGGAATTACCCCTACAGTCTTTTGAACGGCCCAGCCCTTATTTAATAGATCCTTGTGATCTAATTGTTCGAGGTACCAGTTATAAATTTGCTGTCTCGCTTTTATTTTGTCGTCAAAAATATCCAGAGTGGATAAGGCAATCGCCGCCGTATATTCGGAAATTTTTCCATTTAATCCGAGCAAGTCCGTTTCTCTATTCGTAGAAAATCCAAAATTTTCTGCTTGACGAATACGGGAAATGAACTCTGGATTTGCACTGTATACTAACCCTCCTTCTCCGACACCAAACGATTTGGTAGCGTGAAAGCTATACACGACGCAGCCAGGAAATCCCTTTCCAAAATGATTGTGGTTATCCGTCACTCCAAAGCTGGCAGCTGCATCTACAACCACAGGTATCCCGGATTCATGGATCTGTCGATAGAAATCGAGGTTCATATGGGTTCCAAAGGTAGCGTATGGAAGAACAGCGGCCACTTCATCACCCAATATTTGCAGGCACTCACGAACCATCTTCTCATCCATACACCAGTTATCCGAATCAATATCTACAAAAAAAGGTTCCAAGCCACACCATATGGCAGCCAAGGGGGTAGCAGCAAATGTAAAGCTCGGCATCAAAACATATTTTCCCTTGGGACGTTTACTTTGGGAAATAGCCAGCATCAAACCAATGGTCGCATTGTTAACTGTTGTAACAGCTCCCAGGTGGTCAAAGTATTCATCCATTACTCTTTGTTCAAAGCGTGTATTGAGGGGGCCGAAATTACTGTAAATTCGAGATGATTCTATCTCTGTCAAATAAGGGATCAACGTATCATGCTTGATCAGATTAGGTCTTAAAAATGGAATCTTTATCATGATGGAATATTTTGTCATCTCCTTTCTTTACCTTAGATATATATATGTAATACGATCGCTTTGGTCATAGACACCAACTGATGAATACTAATATTGAGCTGGCATGGAGTCATATTTTCCGATATTTCCGATATATATAATTCGATGTATACCAACTTACCTATACTCAGCACGAAGCTCAAGTTTGTGTTGACTATCTTAAAAGGGGGATGAATGTGTCAGCGAATCAAACTCCACTATTGACAACTCATCTATTTCTTTCCAAAAATGATTCTTGGGATGGATTGGAAGATATGTTAGCCAGACTGGCTGAAAGTAGCATTACAGTGAAGTTGTATGAACCTGAGGATACTGTATTGGATATAAATCCCAAGAGTCCCCGAGTCTATGTTTCTTTGGGAACAGGGTGGGAACCATTTAAGACATTGAATGCCTTACCCATTCAGGAGAGGAAACGTTGGTTACATTATAAATCCCCTGAAGAAATTCAACCCTCCCTATTATTTTACTGCTGGCTCAAGCAGACCGAACCTCTCCCTGAAAATAAAACCCTAAGTCCGACTCGTTTTTCTTCAGATCATCCCTTAGTGTCTATATTTACAGCAAGCTACAGGTCCAAAGACAAAATCCAGCGACCTTATCGCTCTCTATTGAATCAGACGTACTCCAATTGGGAATGGGTCATTGTAGATGACTCCGGTGATGAGGACGAGACGTACAACCAGGACTTACTCCCTCTAGACGATCCCCGTGTACGGAGATATCGCCAGGACTCACGTAGTGGCTATATAGGAGCTATCAAACGTTATGCAGCGGGTCTATGTACGGGGGATATTTTAGTAGAGGTTGATCATGATGACGAGCTGACTCCTGACTGTCTGAAGAAGATCGTCGATACATTTCAGCAGCACCCTGAAAGTGGCTTTGCTTATGGGGATTGTTCAGAGGTGTACATAGGGAGCCATCATGCTCACTGGTATGGCTGGGATTGTGGTTTTGGATACAGTATGTATTATCGAGTATGGGTTCATACGATGAATCGATGGCAAAATGTGCAAAAGCATACTACCATCAATGGGAATACGATTCGACATTTGGTCGGTTTACCGAATCACCCTCGTGCGTGGACGAGGGATTTTTACCATCAGATTGGAGGACACCGCGAAGAATTATTGGTTGCAGACGATTATGATTTGTTGGTTCGGTCGTTTCTTTGTACCCGATTTGTAGCGATACCTGATTTACTCTATATCCAGTATCGGAATGAGAATGGAGATAACTCTACCTTTCAAAGAAATAGGCAGATTCAGATTCTGGTCAACGAACTGAACAGCTATTACAGTCAAAGAATTCACACGAGAGTGGATGAACTGGGTTTACTTGATGATATACCCTATAGTCGTATATGGGAGACAGCTGTAGATCACCCTGCACGGAAGTCTGCGCATATCATTCATGAACAAGAATCCCGAGTTTCGATCCTGTTTCCTATTCCTCACTCCAGCCCTACACAGGAGCACCCTCAATTACTTAAAACTCTTCAAAAGGGTATAGAGACTGGCTTTACCGATATCGAAGTCATTGTTGTAGGTCGTGTTCCTGCTGAAGTCGAGATCTTTGCGTCGATAGCACCCATGGGCGCCATCCGCTGGTGGCCAATGGAACCGGATGATACTTTAGAAACGTGTATCCAATATGCCAAGTTTTGTGCTTCATGCAAGGAGAAAATAGTCGTACAGTCATGAACCTATATTTGGCAAAATGTGTCTTTCGACAAGGGAATAGTCATCTCAGTACGAGGTGTTAAAAGGAAGAAATGGGCATTGCTATCCCTCCTCACTATGAGTCCAATTCGCAGGCCAACGCATATATTACGATAACTTGATTGATATCGCGAATCGCGTTTGGAAAACATTTTCCTGCGGAGCATGCACTAGGAGGAATAATTAGGGATGGAAAAATTTCATAACGTGGCACAGCCCATACTGAATGGAAATGAAAAAAAGTATGTCATGGATTGTTTGGACTCGACATGGATCTCCTCTAATGGATCCTACATTCATAAATTCGAACAAGAATTTGCTCAATTTGTTCAAACCAAGCATGCCATAGCGTGCAGCAATGGAACAACGGCACTTCATCTCGCTCTAATGGGACACGGGGTTACAGTACATGATGAGGTTATCGTTCCTTCATTTACATTCGTTGCTACAGCCAATGCCGTAGCACATTGCGGAGCCACTCCTGTATTCGTTGACGCAGAACCCGATACCTGGAATATGAACCCTCTATTAATTGAAGAGAAAATAACCCCACGCACCAAAGGAATCATTGCTGTTCATCTTTATGGACATCCTGCCGATATGGACCCTATTATGGAAATCGCTGATAAGTACGGTTTATTTGTTATTGAAGATGCAGCTGAGGCCACTGGAGCCGAGTATAAAGGAAAAAAAGTCGGTTCAATAGGTCACAGTGCCATTTTCAGCCTATTTGGCAATAAAATCATTACGACAGGTGAAGGTGGGATCGTAACCACAAACGATGGCGAATTTACGCAAAGAATCAGATTGTTAAAAGGGCAAGGCATGGATCCCGATCGCCGCTACTGGCACCCAGTTATTGGATATAACTATAGAATGACCAATATTCAGGCCGCCATCGGCTGTGCACAATTGGAAAATATACAATGGCACATTGAGCAAAGAATACGCATTGCCGAGCTTTATAAAGACCAGCTTCAATCATGCTCAGCGCTCACAATGCCCGTTCAAAAAGATTGGGCCAAAAACGTATATTGGCTGTTCAGTGTACTGCTGAATGACGTTACCGAAGCTCAGCGCGACGAAATGATAGAACGGCTGGTTAGGCTTGGAATTGAAACCAGACCTTTTTTTCACCCTATGCATGCTTTACCTCCTTATCAGCATTTGCAGCCTCAATCTGAGTTTCCAGTAGCCAACCGGATCAGTTCCCAGGGGATTAATTTGCCAAGCTCGGGAAATCTGACCGCTGAAGAGATACATTTTATAAGTGACAGCTTCAAAAAGGTGTTATCTGACGTGCTGCATAACTGAGCTCCCGGACCGCCCACACATATCCTCTCTTCTTCTTATCGGAAAAAGACGTTTCCGCAAGTCGGAAACGTCTTTTTCGATGCCATTGGCTGCTGGTCACAGCCTTTCTTTCAGCGTAAGTACCTACATGGTAACTTTTTAATCCCACTGTCTAATAATCCGGGCAGGAACTCCTACGGCCAGACAATGATGTGGAATAGCATCGACCACAACGGCTCCTGCACCCAGTATAGACCACTCACCAATATGCATCCCGTCGATAACTTTGGTACCTGTTCCAAGAAATACACCCTCTCCGATCACAACGTTCCCTGATAGAGTCACCCCTGGCGCTGCATGGCATAGAGACCCGATCTCACAATCGTGGTCGACAGAAGCATTCGTATTAATAATGGACCCATCACCAATGCGTGCATCGGCCTGTATGACCGCACCAGGCATAATAGCAATACCCGTACCTAACTGTGATGAAGATGCCACGTAAGCAAATCGGCTGATTGCGTTAACAAAATGAAAACCGATGAATGCAGCTTTGCGGGATAGCCGCTGCCTTACGGCATTATCACCGATCGCAATAAAAGCATGTTGAATTCCCGAATCATACAATTCTCGCAGTATTGTATCATCTCCCAGAATCGGTATATCAGAGACCCAGCCCCTGGCATAAGGGTCCGTACAACCAACAATATCTATCTCTGGATCAGATTTCAGGATGTCGATGATAACCTTGGCATGTCCGCCGCAGCCAATAATAACCACCTTCGTTTTGGATAACATGCCGCTCTTCCTTTCGTTATCATTGCTTCTTGCTCAACACTTCATCGAACAAGCTGTCATATTCACGAGCGGCATCTGACCATGTCCTCCTGAGTACCCCTCTTATCGCAGCTTTTTGTAATGGAGCCAGCCCTTCGTGAGTACGCCACAGCTTTCTAATAGCGGCTTCAATCTCTTTCACAGAGTAAGGGTCAAAAGAAATAAAAGCACTCATATCGGTTATGACCTCTGTTGCCACATCAATTCTGCTTATTGCGACGGGGGTATCAACCGTCAGGGATTCCAATATGGGAAACGGACAGCTTCCTTCAAAAAGAGTGGGGACAATCGTGCCAACAGCATATTTATACAAAGAAGGAAGATCAGCCGAAGAGAGTCTTCCCAAAAACACAACACTGTTTCGCTCTTCCTGACTGTGACAACGCTCCAAAAGTGCACGGATCCTCTGTTCAAAGGGTCGGTTCCTGTAGTCATCGGTTAACACCAAACGAAGCCCTGAAGCTTTGCCTTCAGACGTTTTTTTGAAATTCAGAAATGCCTCGATCAGTCGGTCATGATTTTTATGCAAACGCATGACCGAAGGAAAAACCAGATAAGGATTGTGCAAATTGTACTTGCGCCGGAATGTGCTTTCAAAGCGTAGCCCGAACGACCGGTACTCCTCCAAGGGTGGTGCCAAACGAATCACCCGCGTCTGACGCAAAGGCAGCTTCAGAAATTTCAAACCTTCATGATCCCGGATGTAATTGGAGTTAAAGACAACCTTGGCGGCCTTGCCAGCCATAGCATCGACGATCGGCTGCAGGTGGGTTAGAAACTCAGGCTGCTGGTCCGCGTACAGCTCCTTGAAATGCAGATAGACCAAATCATGCACACAAAGTACATAAGGCTTGCTCAGCTCCAAAGCCCACTTCAAGCCAACATAAGGAACACACCAAACATCGACATCCAGATGCCTGTTCAACCAACTCATATTCGGAAAGCTGTGAATCCATAGCCGGTTTGAATATGTGGAGAGCTGCTTGCTCAACAATAGCTCTGCTTGCTCCTTATTTGGCTGTGTTACGGCAATGTGGACCATGACATCGCTGCGGTTGTGCAGCCAACCTTCCACCAGCCTGCCGACAAAGCTCCCAATACCTTCGCCGGAAAGTGTTACGGGGTGGTGATAACCAAGAAATACACCTATATGCTTCATAGACCCATTAGATGCGTGCTTCATTGCACGGTTGTAGGAAGAGTTTTTCACCAAAAAGGGACGATACTTGCTTAACAATTCCTGAAACTCCTCAGATAACAAAAAGCCGCTTCTAATTGCTGTGCGTGCTGCCCCTGCTTCAAGCTGCTGTATATAGCTCTGCAGCTCCTGGTCATCCGGCTGTCGATTGAGAAATTCCTGATACAACGCTCTAATAAATGCCCTATGATCAGCATGGACAAGTCGCTGAAGCACTCTGGCCAGCGGGAATTTATCGGAGAATTGCTTGGATGACTTATCATATAACGCTGCTGCTTCCTGACTTTGTAAGATAGCATCCATCAGCACAAGCCTCGGACATCCTCCTTGAAGCTGAGTGAGATGGGAGTGAAATCCGCCTTCATCCGGCTCACGGAGCAATAATTGCTTATACAGCTCCCAGATGAACAGCTCTTCCTCCAGGTCCATAAGCTCGCCAATGAGTTCAAATGTAGTCAGCCCCTCCCCCTTTTCTATCTTTTTATTAAATTCCTTACTACCATTCCTTAATTGAGATGCATCCATACGGGGGAATCACTCCTATTACAACTCTTGTCAAAGTATTACAGTATATTAGACTAGCAGACGCTTCGTCACGGCAAAAGTCACTGAAAAGCACCGATTGCATACGATAAAGGATAGGAATTTTCAATAAAGGAGTGCCTACGGTGATCACGATCAGCCTATGTATGATTGTTAAGAATGAGGAAGAATCATTAGGAAGGTGTCTGGGTTCTGTTCAATCGCTCGTAGATGAGATTATTATTGTCGACACAGGCTCAACGGACAGGACCAAGCAAATTGCTGAGCAATATAACGCGAAGATATATGACTTTGAGTGGATTAACGATTTTGCCGCAGCCCGGAATTATTCCTTTTCATTAGCGACTATGGAATATATATGGTGGCTTGATGCCGACGATGTCCTGTTGGAGAATGACAGGGAAAAGCTGCTTCAGCTGAAAAGTACGTTTGATAGGAGCATTGACTCGCTTGCCATGGATTATCATTTGAGCACCGGACCCGATGGCAAGCCAACCTTCAGCATGAAACGCAATCGGATCGTCCGAAGAGCCTGCGGCTTTCAATGGCATGGCTTTGTCCATGAGTATTTGGCTGTCCATGGCAAGATAGTTCCCAGCCCTATTGCCGTCACACATCAAAAAGAAAAAGTACACACGACCCGCAATCTCGATATTTATGAGGAGCAACGAGCCAAACAGACCCCCTTCTCACCACGTGAAACGTATTACTATGCCAACGAATTAAAAGACCATCGCCAGTTCGAGAATGCCATTACTCATTACCAGGCTTTTCTGGATACGAAGCAGGGTTGGATCGAGGATGTCATAGCAGCCAGCTGTAAAATCGCGGACTGCTATGAAGCGATCGAAAAGATTGATGAAGCTTTGGCGGCTATACTGAAATCTTTTGAATACGCGGTTCCAAGGGCTGAGTCCGTCTTTCGATTAGGACGTTATTTCATGCATAGAGACGCACTGGATCAAGCGATCTTCTGGCTTTCAATGGCGACTACGCTGGAACCTCCTAAAGAAAGCTGGGGAATGCAGCAATCAGGCTATTGGACATGGCTCCCCCATGTACAGCTGTGTATCTGCTACTATCGGAAAGGGGATATGATCAAATCCCATTATCATAATGAAATTGCTCTTACCTACCATCCTGATGATGAAATGATGCTGAGCAATCGGAAATTACTGCTGCCTTACCAGCCTGAAGATCCTAATTAATCCGATATGCTAACAAAAAGGGTCCTGACACTTGATTGTGCAGGACCCCTTTTGTTATGTGAATTATACGATTGCTCTCCAGTAATTCAATAAATCCTCCATCGTTTGTGTGAAAGGAATTTCTGGCTTCCAGCCAGTTTTTTTATGGAACTTGCTGTAGTCACCCAATAAAATCTCAACATCAGATGGACGCAGACGGGCTGGATCCTCTTTGATCTCAATCTGAACCGTACTTAAAGACAGCAGCAAATTGAGCATTTCCTGAATGGTGCAGCAAGACCCCGATGCAATATTGTAAACTTCACCCGGGTCGCCTTTTTCAAGTGCCAGCCAGTAAGCGTGGACGACATCGCGGACATCGGTAAAGTCACGCTGAGCTTGCAGGTTGCCTACATATAAGACCGGAGCCTTCAGTCCTTTTTCAATTTCGGCAATCTGTTTGGCGAAGTTGGAGGTTACAAAGTTTTCACCGCGCCGGGGTCCGGTGTGATTAAAGGTACGCGTACAAACGACATGCAGACCGTAGCTTTTATAATATTGATACCCCAGATAATCCTGCGCGACCTTGCTGATGGCATAAGGGCTCAGCGGACGAATGGGATTTAACTCGGTAATCGGCACCTCAGTTGGATCTACATAACCATACTCCTCACTGGAACAGGCAATTTGTATTTTACAATCCAGGTTGAACCGCCGGACAGCTTCGAAGATATTGACTTGTCCAGCTACATTATTGTGAATGGTGTCTATAGGTGAATTCCATGAAGTCGGAACAAAGCTCTGTGCGGCCAGATGGAAAATAAGATCAGGCTTGACGTCCTGAATTAAATTCTCTACCGAGAACGGGTCTCTGAGCTCACACTCCACCAGATTAACATCATTCATTAAATGCTGGATATGATTCATCCGGCTGCGATGTCGTATAGTTCCATAAACCTCCGTATTATTTTTCAATAAATATTCAGCTAAATGACTGCCTACAAAACCGGAGATGCCTGTTATTAATGCTTTCATCTATTTAAGATCCTCCTTATATGCGGTGAACCAATGTCCAGAGCCGCCTTTCTATTATTTTCTGCCAAGCGGAACATAGTGCCGATCCTTGCGGAACGGTGTTTCTCTTTGAACAATCTCCGAGCCCACATACCTGTCTGTGAGACCCCATTTAACCCAAAATTTAATCCCATTCTCACGCATAACTGAACCGAAGATATCCTCCTTGTTGGCATGAAAACTGATGTGACCATGATGATGAATGAACGAATCCGATGCGATCCACAGCTTCTTCCCACTAATTTGCGTTCGCAAACAGAAGTCATCATCCTCATAGCAGCCAGGGAAAAATCGGTCATCCAGCCCACCTATCGTCTCGACCAAACGTCGGTGGAAAGCCATGCAAAACCCGACCAAGCGCTCCGCCTCAAAGCCTGATCCTTCGAACATCGTCGTAAAAAGCTCTGCAAACTGTGCCATTCCCTCCATCGTTTGATAAGGAACCGGATGAATTTGCTGTGCTGAAAACACAAAATTAGAGCGCGGTCCCACGATGCCGATCGACTCATCTCTTTGCAGCCAACCCAGCAAATGAGTCAGCCATCCTTTGGTTACGACGGTATCGTTATTAAGCAGTACGATATATTCACCTCGAGCTGCAGCCATGCCTTGATTACAGCCGAATGCGAACCCCCTATTCTCACGATTAACGATAAGCTTGGAGTTGCGGATAGTTCGCAAATACGAGACCGTCTCATCCGTGGAACCATTATCAATAAAAACAACCTCATAGCTTTCAGGGGTATGCTTCATGATGCTGTCCATACACTGCTTCGTATAATCCATGGCATTGCGTGTTAAAATGACGATCGAGGTCATACCCGAAATATAGGGGGTATCGGCAGTCAGATCATTAGGCATGGATAATCGGATGCTCCTTCACCGTAATTTCTTATCTATCTGATAGTTCAATAGACTTGTATTAAATTATGCCGCTGCTTGTTAGAATGGAACGGCAAAAAGCCGTCCTGCACGGATTCCGCAGCACGGTAAAGAGCCGTTGCTTTTTCATACCTTGTTCATATATTACAACAAGGTCCTTTCATTCTTGCAGGACGAAACCCTAAAGCAGAGGTGAATCTCATTGAAATGGATTTTCCATAACCCTGATTTTGCCTATGTATGCTATCATCCCACGATTTTGAACATTTCCGCATGGCTCGGCCATCGTCATTTTGCCTATGATTTAATACGCTTTATGAAACCGGACACATTGGTTGAGCTGGGTACGCATTGGGGAGCTTCCTTCTTCAGCTTTTGTCAGGCAGTCGCAGATGACGATCAGGTCCAGACGGATTGTTATGCGGTAGATTCGTGGGAGGGGGATCCACATGCCGGTCTCTATACCAATGAGGTGTACGCGACCGTATCACGCGTTACTGAACAGCTTTACGCGCCCAAAGCCAGCCTAATCCGCAAAACCTTTGATGAGGCCGCAAACGACTTCGAGAATGAAACGGTTCAAATCCTGCATATTGATGGTTATCATACTTATGAAGCTGTATCACACGATTATCATACATGGCTGCCCAAGGTGGCACCTAATGGTATCGTCTTATTCCATGATATATCCTGCTATTTCAAGGATTTTGGCGTTCATCAATTTTGGGATCAACTAAAAGTACAGTACCCTCATATAGAATTTACGCATTCTTGGGGGCTGGGCGTGCTATTCCCCAAAGGTGTTGATGCCCGTTTTCAAGAAGTGCTTGCGATGAGAGACTTTTTTTCGCATATTTACAGTAGCCGTGCTACTGAATTAGCACGCCGGGGGGCGCAAATATGAACGATCAACAGATCTGTTTTATCACCTGCGTTTCCAACCCCGCTCAATATGAGCAATCCCTCCACTATCAACGTAGTCTCCACGTGCCGGAAGGCTTCAGCATCGATTGGATATCCATTCCCGAGTCGGAAAATATGGCAAGAGGATATAACACCGCGATGAAGAGCAGTCAGGCCAAGTATAAAATTTACCTCCATCAGGATGTCTACATCCTTCAGCCTTATTTTCTGGATGATTTGATTCAGTTGTTCGTGAAGCACGAACAGTTGGGAATGGTCGGGGTAGCTGGAGCTGCAACAATACCTACGAATGGAATTTGGTGGGAAAGTCCGTATTTGTACGGAAAAGTCTACAGCAGCCATTCAGGTCGTATATATCCACTTGAATTTCGTCCCATTCAACAAGCGTATGAGCGGGTTCGGGCGATTGATGGTTTGATCATGGCAACTCAGATCGACTTGTCCTGGCGGGATGATGTATTCTCGGGGCCTTTTTTTTATGACACGTCACAAAGTCTGGAGATGATTAAAGCAGGGTATGAGGTTGGGGTATGGAACCAGACTGCACCATGTTGCATCCATGATTGCGGAATAGCCAATCTTGTAGGGTATGAGCATTACCGACAGCTGTTTATTGATCATTATGAAAGCTACCTGGGATAATATAATTACAAAGACGCATACAAAACTCACTGTTTCCTGAGAGATGGTGAGTTTTGCAAGAAAGCGTGCCAACATCTTCAATAATTGTGGAGATCATACGTCTCGTACATAGGTGCTCCCCATTTTCATAAACAACTCAAATAAATCCCCCCATACTATTGGGAGGATTCATCAGATGTTTGCGGTTCTTATTGTGGATCTTGCTGTTGCTCTCGTATTCGCTCCATCTCCAGCAGAGCCTGTTTAATCGTTTGCTCATCCGATTTGGGACACACCAGCAATCCCTCTGGTGTAGAAACGATAATTAAATCGGCAACCCCTATAACTAACGTTTTTTGCTTATCTGAAAAAACAATATTATCTCCTGCACGAAGCATATGAACCGATCCACCGATCAAATTCCCCTGCTCATCACTTGGATATAGGCGGGTCAATGCCGTCCACGTCCCTACATCATCCCAGCCAAACCGGACAGGGATACAGTAGATCAAATCGGCCTTCTCCAGAATCGCATAATCCACCGACACCTTGGGTAGAAGAGGATACAGCTGTTCCAGCTGTTCGTCGCTTAGGCTGATCAATCGCGACATATCAGGCTCGAATTGTTCCAAATAATCGGCTATGGTTGATGGCCTCCAGGCAAAGATACCGCAGTTCCAGTACACATTCGCCATATGGACAAGCTTGGTCGCCTTCTCCAGGTCAGGCTTTTCGATAAACCGTTTAACTCTGTAAGCCCGGCCATCGTCCTGAGCCTTTCCTATTGCTTCTATATAGCCGTAGCCCGTCTCGGGACGTGTTGGGACAATGCCAAGAGTCACAATCACACCCTCCTGGCGGGCTGCCTCCACCGCCTGCTCAATCGCCTGAATGTAAGCTTCGTCATCTCCGATATACTGGTCGGAGGGAACCGTTACAAAAGGTTCATCCTGACCCTCTTGCAAAAAATGCCGTGCTATCAATGCCATGCAGGGTGCGGTGTCTCTCTGCTCCGGCTCGATAATAAGCTGCCGAGAGTCCAGCTCCTTTAGCTGCTCCAATACGAGCTGCGTATACTTTTGGACCGTGGCCACATAAATGTCGCCTGCCGGTATCCATCTAAGAAACCGCTGATAGGTTTCCTGAAGCATCGTATTGTTTGACGTCAGAGCTAGAAATTGCTTGGGTACTTCCTCTGTGCTTCTCGGCCAAAACCGGTTGCCCTTACCGCCGGCCATAATGACAACCTTCAATACAATCACCCCTCATTTGACCTCACATACTGGATATCATTTTGAATACAATCCTGCAGTGCCAGCTTCCATTCACGCATGCGAGAGAAGCCGTTTTGACGGATCGCCAAATCATCGAAAGCGGAATTATCAGGCCGAAGCGCAGGCAGCGAAAAAGTCGAGGCACTTACCGCTTCCAGACTGATATCTGTCCGATTCGCCGTCTGCAGGATGGCCTCGGCAAACTCGTAACGGCTGCAGCACCCTTGATTGGACACATGATACAAGCCGTACTTCTCTGTTTCCACCAATTCCCCAACAAATCGTGCCAAGTCTAACGTATAGGTTGGGGAACCGGTCTGGTCATAAACCATCGTTAATCGGGACTGCCGATCAGCCATCGACAGTACCTTCGTCACAAAATTACTTCCGTGTTTGCCGTACAGCCAAGAGGTACGTACTATAAAATAGCGTTGGCTGATCATTTCCACGAATTTTTCCCCATGGAGCTTGGAATTTCCATACACACTCAAGGGATTGGTCCGGTCCATTTCTGTATAGCTTCCTGTCTTGGTTCCATCGAATACATAATCCGTGCTGATATAAACAAGCTTGGCAGCACAATGATGTGCAGCCAATGCGACATTACGTGTTCCTGTTGAATTGATAGCATAAGCTTTATCCAGCATCGTCTCAGCCAGATCTACCTGGGTAAACGCAGCAGCATGAATGATGACATCCGGACAACACGCGGTTATCTGCTGCTTGACGGCCAGCTCATCCGTAACATCCAACTGTTCTCTGGAGAGCGGCAGAAGCTCATGGGCGGGTGACAAAGCGCGGATCAAATCATGGCCCAGCTGCCCGCCAGCTCCTGTAATCACGATTTTCACGGCCCTTCACCCTCCTTGTTAGAATTGAATGTATCCGATTGATAGGTTCCGTCAAGAATACCCTGCCACCAAGACTGATTGCTTCTATACCAATCCAGAGTGAGGAGCAGTCCCTCATCCAGAGTATGCGTTGGCTTCCAACCCAGTTCATTGCGGATTTTTGAGGTATCCACCGCATAACGCCGATCATGACCAAGCCGATCGGGCACGAACCGGATCAGCTTCTCCGATTTTCCCAGCTCCTGCAGAATCCGCTTGACCATAACGAGATTGGTTCTTTCGCTGCTGCCGCCGATGTTGTAGACTTCTCCTGAGCGGCCACCGTGAATCACAAGATCGATAGCTGCACAATGATCATCCACAAACAACCAATCGCGGATTTGCAGTCCATCGCCATATACCGGCACGACTTCATCCTGCAAAGCACGCGTAATAATCGTCGGAATCAGCTTTTCGGGAAATTGGTAAGGACCATAGTTGTTCGAGCAGCGCGTAATGACCGCTGGCAGTCCATACGTCTCATAATAAGCCCGGACGAGCAGATCTGAGCCTGCTTTGCTGGCCGAATATGGACTATTCGGTGCAAGAGGCGTCTGTTCGTTAAAGCTTCCCTGATCACCAAGTGTTCCGTACACCTCATCCGTGGAAATATGCACAAACTTGCTGACCGTATGCTTTTTCGCGGCTTCGAGCAGTGTTTGGGTACCAAGCACATTCGTCAGGATAAACCGCTGCGGATCCAGAATGCTTCGATCTACGTGAGATTCAGCGGCAAAATGAACAACCGTGTCAATCTTCTCTTGGGCCATAACCCTCTCTACAAGAAGGGCATCCGTAATGCTGCCGCGAACTTCCGAATAACCAGGCAAATCGCGAATATCTGCAACATTGTGGCTGTTACCAGCATAGGTTAACAGGTCCAGATTGACAACGGTATCCCGCGGATGCTTTTCCAACCAATAATGCAAAAATCGACTACCAATAAACCCCATGCCACCGGTGACCAATAGCCTCATAAAACGTCACTTGCCGATAGCCGTATACTGGCCTCAAGCAGTGATCGATGCGTCCCTGCATCGGTCCACCAGCCTTCCAGCAGACGATAGGTTAGCATTCCTTGTGCCGCATATCGGTTGTTCACATCGGTAATCTCCAGTTCCCCGCGCTCCGATGCCTGAATCTCCTGAATCTTGTCAAATACATTAGAATCATACATATAAATGCCCGTCACGCAATAATCCGATTTGGGATATGCCGGTTTTTCCTCTATGGCTGCAATTCGGTCTCCTCTCATCTCAGGAACGCCATACCGACGAGGGTCCGCAACTTTCTTCAGAAAGACCATGGCATTCCCCTGCTCCGCCTCTGCAAACATCCGTACCGCTGATTCCAAACCATCCTCAAACAAGTTATCACCAAGCAATACTACAAACTTATCCTGCGGTTGAATAAACCCGTCAGCCAATTCCAGTGCCTGGGCAATACCTCCGGCTTCTTCTTGAATCTTATAAGTGAGACGCACCCCCCAGCCGCTGCCGCTGCCGATATATTCCATAAATAATCCTGCCGACTGTTTTCCAGTAACCAGCATAATATCCTTGATCCCCGCCGCAGCCATTTTGGAAACCGCATAATGAATCATCGGGAAGGGCCCAACAGGCAGCAAATGCTTATTAATAATTTTCGTCATAGGTCTTAGCCGCGTACCTGATCCCCCAGCCAAAATAACCCCTTTCATGGATCTACCCCTTTCTTGAAACGATTCTGCAAGTCACCCTCTAACAAGATATGCCTGAAGCAGAGAAACACATGGACTCCTGCCGAGGAAGCAGGAAAAATAAGCAACATGTCCCCCAAAAGCATTCTCAGCCGCTTTAAATGGAGATCATACGAAGCCGGACAGCACTAAAAACAAAAGAAATACATCAGTTAAAACAATATAATGACAAAATCTTAAATCTGTCATTTGATTTTTGTTTGTGCATCATATATACTACATGTATTCCAAGTCCCAATAACGAATCGAAGGAGATGTATCATGAGTAATGAAATAGCAGGCAAGGTCGTTCTTATCACAGGTGCTTCCAGAGGAATCGGGCGTAAGATCGCGGAGGATTTTGCTGAGCGCGGTGCCAAGGTTATCGTTAATTATTCAAGCAATAAAGAAACTGCCGATGAGGTCATTGCGGCAATCCAACAAAATGGCGGTGAAGCTGTCGCCATTCAAGCGGATATCAGTCAGGTAGCAGAAGTGGAGCACCTGTTCCGCAGCGCTATGGAGTTGTATGGACAGGTCGACATTCTGGTCAATAATGCAGGGATCATGATCACGAAACCCATTGAACAAGTAACTGAAGCCGATTTTGATAAACAGTTTGCCATTAATGTCAAAGGCACCTTCTTTGCTTGCCAGCAGGCTGCCCTACACATGAAGCAAGGCGGAAGGATCATCAACTTCTCGACTTCGGTTGCAGGTGCCATGTTCCCTGCGTACAGCGTATATGCAGGTACCAAAGGTGCGGTTGAGCAATTCACCAGACATTTGGCCAAGGAATTCGGTCCCAAGGGCATTACCATCAATGCTGTTGCTCCCGGACCTGTCAATACGGAGCTATTTACTGTAGGCAAGACAGAGGAGCAGATCCATACAATTGTAAGAATGAACTCTTTTGGACGATTGGGTGAACCGAAGGATATATCCGATGTTGTTCTGTTTCTGGCCAGTGAGCAAACCCGCTGGATGACCGGCCAGACGATCCGGGTTAACGGAGGCTTCGTGTAAGTCATGGCCGCTGAATCTACATTAAGCAAGGAAACGATTTTGGATACGGCCGAGCAGGTGCTGCGGCGTTATGGGGATAAAACGAATGTCGTCGATGTCGCCAAGGTGTTACGTGTCAGTCATGGTACACTATATCGTCATTTTGCAAGTAAAGCGGCACTGTTGGAGGCCGTAACCGAACGTTGGCTGCACCGGATCTCACTTCCACTTGAAGCTATCTCCAATCAGCATGACGGCAGTTCCCCAGAGCGTCTGCGCATCTGGCTTGAAACATTAATTCATAGCAAGCAGCAATCGGCGGCTGATGATCCTGAGCTATTCTCCATCTATACTGCAGTCACCTCACAAGGAACCGAATTAATCGAGAATCACGTACACTATTTGATCACGCTGCTGTCACGGATTGTCGAGCAAGGTGTCATTGAGCAGGTGTTTAAAAGCGGAGAGCCCGGGGCGACAGCAAGAGCCATCTTCATGGCTACTGTGCGCTTTCATCATCCCGCCCATGCTTATGAGGGGGATGTCGTTACCAAGCAGCATGATTTCGAGCTGGTCTGGCAGCTCATTCTTGCAGGAATTGTTCGCGCAGATACGAAGCTGTAAGCATTAAGGTACGGCACAAAAAGATAAGGCTATCCGAACAGTTATGTACGCTACTGTTGACGGATAGCCTATATTTATTATACCAGTACCGATAATGAAAATTTGCTTCAGCAGGTTAGTTACATATCATTCTAGAATCTGGAGTTCTTGCCGTCTTCATGTATCTACTATTGAATGGCTCTGTTGCCCGCAGCCATCGCACTTCCGACGATTCCGGCATCATCTATCATTGCAGCTGTGACAATCGTCAGCCGTTCCCAGTAGCCATGGTACACCGATTGCTGCAGTTGCTCCCGCATTGGCGCAAACAAGCGTTCACCCGCCAGCGCGGCGCCACCGCCAATCACGATCACATCGGGACTGTACAGTGTTACTGCATTAGCAAGACCTTTACCAAGCAGCATGCCCGTATGGTTCATCACCTCGATAGCCAGCGAATCGTGCTGATCATAGGCTTTGGAAACATCAGCCGCTGTGATGCTCTTGTCAGGTGCGGCCTCCAGCCATTCCCGAAGTATGCTGGGTCTGCCACTCTGAACCAGCTCTTGTGCCTGACGGGCAATACCCGTGGCAGACACCGCCGTCTCCAGACAGCCGCGCATTCCGCAGCCGCAAGTATAAGGAATTTCCGGCATAATGATATGTCCCAGCTCACCTGCCATATAGCCGCCGCCATAATAAAGCTTACCCTGATTAATAACAGCCGCAGCAAGTCCCGTTCCAATCGTGATCCCGAGCACATGCTCATAGCCTTGGGCAGCTCCACAAACCGCCTCACCGTACACATACATTCTAACATCATTATCAATATAGGTTGGTATCCCTGTACGTTTACGAATCTCTTCCGCTGTAGGAACCTGGGTCCAGCGTAAATTCCCGGCAAACAGGGTTATTCCTTTGTCAGGGTCGATGAAACCCGGGGTTCCGACGCCGATAGCCCGTACCGCTTCACGCTGAATACCACCAAGAGCCAACAGCTCGTCCACCATACATTTTATTTTGTCAAATACATAATCACTGCCCCGCAGTGCTTCTGTAGGCTGTTTGATTTTGTGCAGTAATTTGCCGGAGGCATCGGTCAAGCCGCATACAACATTCGTGCCTCCAATATCGATTCCAATTAAAAAATCCATCATTCACTACCTTTCCCATAGTTATGGCTATGTATGTTGATCAGCCAAATAAACAATCACCTTCGATTGCGCCAAAGCTGACGCAAGCTCTGGATCCAGAACAGCATCGGTCACACAAATATCCAGCGAGGATAACGGAACAATTCCGAATAACGAGGCTTTGCCGACCTTCGAATGATCGAGCACGGCAATCTTCGTTCTGGAGCGCTTCAACAGCAAGCGTCCAATCTGGGCTTCCAACTCCGAGTAAGTTGTAATCCCATGCTCCAACGATAACCCATCGGCGCCCAGAAACATTTTACCAATATTTAAATCTTCAATGACCTTTTCTGCAAGCGGCCCGCACAGCTCAAAGCTATTTTTACGCATCACACCGCCCGTTAGAACCACCTGTACGCCCTCACTGTCAGCAAGCTCCATAGCAATATTGACAGCGTTGGTTACAACGGTAATATTCCTTTTGTTTTTAATCGCTTTGGCGATAAGAAAGGTTGTCGTTCCACCGGACAATCCAATCACGTCGCCTTCTTCAATCAAAGCAGCCGCAGTAGTAGCTATGGATTCCTTTTCCAACCAGAGCAGCTGCTTTTTTTCCTGAAAGGACGCTTCACGATGCCCTGTAAAGCCTTCCCATTGTGCACCTCCGATCGTACGGATAACCCCTTCTTTTTTCACCAAAACATCTAAATCCCGGCGTGCAGTCGCTTCCGAGCAATGGAATCTTTCAATTATTTCCTGAATGGTCAACCGACCATGAGCTTTTAAAGCATTCATAATCCTACTCCGCCGTTCTTCGCCTTTGGATAGTTCCTGTTCGCTCATCCCTCTCCCTCTCCTTGCACATCCATCATCTATGTTGATAGTATAGGGGTTTATTATGATAATTTCAATCATGATAATGACCAAAAAAATCAGCAACCTCTAAAAGCGTTGCTGATTATAGGCACAAATTGCTTATGGGGTCCGACCCATTGCGATCCAGTTCACAGTTCCGTCCAACTGAGGCGAATAACGGCTTCGAACAATCTGGATGACAGCACTATCGCAGTTTTTTTGTTGAATAACACCATAGCTGTTGGTTTGATCCGTTGTGACCACTAACGCGTACTGTTCATCGGCAAATGGCTCATCAAAATGAATTCCGATTTCTACGGACTCTTCTTCCACCCGCATCAGAAAGGAACATATGCCGAATTGTTGAACTGTTGTGGCGACTTTGGTGGAGGCGACCGTATTTGTATTCAGAATCTCAGCTGAGGCTGCAGTTGTACCCGGAAACTCTGCTTCCACTCCAGTTGCAATCATCACGTCAGTTGTATCCACAGCCTCCGTTTCCGCAACTTTTGTATCCACCGGCTGAACGCCCGTTGCTTGAAATCTCGAAGATGCAGCTAACAACAGCTTTTCAACCAGTCCGGTTTCCAAATGTATCGAAGTTATGCTCCCAGGGAGCAAGTGGTAGCCTGAGATTGACTCTTGTTTAATATGCAAGCCATCGATCGAATCGTTGCCTAACTGCTCGCTTCCCACTGCACCATTCGCTATATGGCGACTCGTCACCACACCTTTGGCCAACTGGTCACTTCCTACAGAACCTGTATTCAGATGCACGGAGTCCACCGCGCTCGGCGCCAGCTTTGCAGCTGTCACCGCCTGATTAACCAGCTGTACGGTGTCAATTGCCTCCTCGGCAATATGTTTACCGATAATCGCGCTGGCTTCAATATGACAGCTGGCAACTGCATCAAAAGCAAGCTGCTCACTTCCCACACTTCCATTGCTCAGGTGTGCGGCCTCCACGGCTCCCCATGCCAGCTTCGTTCCCGTTACCGCTTGCTCCTGCAGCTGTGCTGTGCTTATCGCCTCTTCAGCAATGTGCTCGCTGCTCACCGCTTCCAGTGCCAGATGACGGCTCGTCACCGCACCTTCAGCCAACCTCTCGCTATCCACGCTCCCGACACTCAGATGCGCCGTATCCACGGCCCCGATCGCCAATTTGCTTCCAGTCACAGCTTGCTCTTGCAGCTGTGATGTACCGATTGCTTCGCCAGCTACATGCTTCGCCTCGACTACGCCACACGCCAGCTCACGACTGCTCACCGCTTCCGCTCCCAGATGACGATTCGTCACTGCACCTTCGGCCAGTTGCTCTTCACCTACAGCTCCAGCAGCCAAATGTGCCGTACTTACAGCACCCCATGCCAGCTTCGCTCCCGTCACTGAACGCTCCTGCAGTTGAGCAGCTCCTATCGCTTCCTCTGCGATATGCGGACCGCCAATCGCACCCCACGCAAGTGCACGACCGCTTACCGCTCCTGCAGCCAAATGGCGACTCGCCACCGCACCTTCGGCCAACTGCTCGCTTCCTATTGCTTCCGCGCATAGATGTGCGGCTTCCACTGCACCCAACGCCAGCTTCGCTCCTGTCACAGCCTTATCGTTCAGTTGTGCCGTGCCGATTGCTTCCTCAGCAATATGAGCACTGCCCACTGCACCCCATGCCAGCTCACGACGGCTCACAGCACCTGCAGACAGATGACGGCTCGTTACTGCACCATCAGCCAACTGCTCACTTCCCACCGCTTCGGCACTCAAGTGAGCGGCTTCTACTGTACCTGGTGCCAGGTTCACTCCTGTTACCGCCTGCTCTTGCAAATGCGTTGTGCCAATCACATGCAGCGTCAGGTGATCGCCTCTGATAGAACCCAGTGCCAGCTCGCGCCCGCCAACCGTACCTTCCATTAGATGACGACCTGTTACTGCACCTTCTGCCAGCTGCTCACTACTCACTGCACCCGCAGCGAGATGCACAGCTTCAACCGAGGATGGGGCCAGCTTTGTCCCTGTTACCGCTTGTTCTTGCAGCTGAGACGTACCTACCACTTCTTCGCCAAGATGCATACTTCCAACAATACCAAGCGCCAGCTCGCGACTGCCAACCGCGCCATCAGCCAGCTGAATGCTCGTAACGGCGCCAAGTGCCAACTGCTCGCTGCCAACCGCACCGTCAGCTATATGCTCTGCCTCCACCGCACCACGTGCCAGCTTAGCCCCGGTCACCGACTGCACATGCAGCTGAGTCGTATTAATTGCATTCGCAGCAATATGAACACCGCTCACTGCGCCCCATGACAGCTCGCGCCCACTAATTGCGCCCGCTCCCAAATGGCGACTTACCACTACGCCCTCGGCCAACTGATCACTTTTCACAGCACCTGCGCTCAAATGCGCGGTTTGCACGACACCATCAGCCAGCTGAGCCGCCTTCACCGAGGCTGCGCTCAAATGTGCAGTGGTCACAGCACCATCAGCCAGCTTTTCCGAGGTCACGCTTTTATCAGCCATTTTCTCACGGGTTATCGCTTCTGTCGCCAAATGAATAGCTTTTACAGAAGCCTTGGATAAATGGGTAGACTGAATAGCTCCAGTAGAAATATGCTCGCCAAGCACCGATTCTCGGCCAAGTTTATCCGACGTCACACTCGATTGCGCCAGCTTTGCCGTCGTAACCGATAAGTTAGTCAGCTTATCCGTTGATACCGATTCACTGGAAAGCTTCGAGGTCGTAATGCTGTGATTAGCCAACTGCCCGGATAATACTGCACCCTCTTGAATATGCTGATGCTGGATCGATCCTGTTGCCAGCTTTTCCGAAGTTACAGCTCGATCCTGCAGCTTCGAAGTCACAACGGACTGATCCTGCAAATGCTCTTTGCCCACGGCAAGCAGCCCGATATGGAGAGCCTGAATCGCTTTCTCAGTAATGTGTCCGCTGCTTACCGCATTGCCGGATAGATGCTCACTGGTAACAGCCTTCCTACCCAGCTTCGCCGAAGTGACAGCTTGCTCCTTTAGCTTATCTGTGCCTACCGATGCCGCACTCAGCTGCTCCGTGCCTACGCTTTGCGGAGCAAGCTTGCCTGCGGTTACCGCCCCATCCGTCAAATGCTGGGCTTCCACACTTTTAGGCTGAAGATGCCTTTTTTCTATCACCAAATCCTGTAGATGTATACCACCCACCGATTGCTTCGCCAGCTTCTCGGAGGTTACCGTATGATCTCGCAAGTGCTCACCCGTCACGGCACCGCCAAGGATATGCTCTGCGATAACCTGCTTGGGCCCAATAGAATCACTGTGCACGATGCCGCTTGCCAGATGCTCATGCAAAATAGATTTTGACTGTAAATGATCCGAATTAACACTCCAGGCTGCCAGCTTTTCCTCCGTCACGGATTGCTTGCCCAGCTTCACCGCCGTAATTTCCCCATCTGCGATTTTACTCGCCGTTACGGAGTGGTCACGCAGCTTCTCTGTTGTGACCGACAAGTCTGCCAGCTTTGCCGAATTGATGATGTAATTGGCCAGATTCGTCGCCTGAATCGTACCGCTTTTGATTTTCTCAGACGTGATCGACTGGTTTTGAATCAGCTCGCCAGTAATCGCTTCCTCAGCCAAATGCTTGGTTTGAATCGAATATTCGGCAATTTTCATGGCATCAATCGTTTTGTCTGCCAGCTTCTCAGAGGTGATGCTGTTATCCTGCAGCTTTTCGCCTCCAATCGCTCTTTCCTGAATCTTGTCACCCGTGATTGCAAATGACGCAATATGCTCCTCTGTAATTGATCGAAGTCCCAGCTTTTGCTGAGTCACACTGCGATCCCCAAGCTTTGCCGCAGTCACTGCATAGTCGGCCAGCTGTTCGTTTCCAATTGCGCCGCGCTTAACCTTACTACCTTCAATCGCATTCCGCGCAATCTTCTCAGCAGTAACCGATTCCTCAGCCAAATCGTCCGTGTAAATAACGCCTCCGCTGCCTGCTCCGTCAGCAGCCTTACGCGTTAACAATAAGGGTACACTGTCAGTCCTTGATTTCCCCACTTTTATAAGAGGTTCCTCAGCGGTTTGTTGAGCCACTGGCTGGGCAAGTTCAGTATGACTGATCGTAGCATCGACATTATCTGCTGGATGAATCTTCTTAATTCGATCCGAATCCTGAACATCATCCAACCATTTCAATTCATTAATATAAGCCCCGTTCTTTTTTGGCAGCAGTCTACTCTTACTCAAACCACGGCTAGTTGGCTTCTTCATCCTGCACTTCCTCCCGTTTTGGTAATGCTTCTTGTTGGGCACCGCATTTAGTAGTCTTTTGTAACATATGCATTCACCCAGATGGAAGTCATTGCCTATGGAAAAATAGGCGCAGCTACGAGCCGTTTGCTGTAGTGAGTTCTATAAACATATCCAAAACCTTGTAAATGACAAAGCCCTCTGGATCCAAGTAATGATCCGGAGGGCTGATTTATTTTGCAGCTTATAAATCGGGTTATAATTACGGACTGACGGAATGCCTTTCGAACTTGACTGCGTCAGCCCTTGTATAGATCATGTTGGCAGGAAGGGTTGGCGGATCTACCGTTGTCGGGGTCTGCCTGGTTAAACGAACATACTCGCTGCCGTCTCCAGTAAAGTCGAATGTTCCGAGATTGACCCAACCCGACGAGCCAACTGTCGCATCGATATACGTGGCTTCAGTAACCGACTGATGCTTCACTTCCACTTTAACATGATTATCATTTGCCGTAGTGTGGACAAGCTTATAAATGGAGACGGTATACCTCCCCTCTGGAAACTGAGCCTTCCATGTCGCCGATGATCCTTGGACCGTAGAGTAACGGGACTTAACACCAATTTTGTATCCGGCTAAATTGCTTTGGCTCCAAGACCCTTCCGTGGCGTATAATCCAGCCGTATTCGTACTGTCGATAATAACCGTCAGGTCCCTGATGGATATGGTTAATGGCGTTGTCGTTAAGGTCACTCCGTCAATCGTTACGGTGGCCCAAACCGTGATGTGATCCGTTTCACCATCGAGGTGTTGGAGGGTCAGCACACCATTACTGTCCACTTCAGCCAGATCGTTCCTGTCGACATAATAGTGCACGTTGGCATTTCCCAGATTACCAATCAAGCCGTTGTACAGATAGCCGGTTACGGTCAGCTGAGCGGTTTGAGTCATCTGCAGTTCGCTCCGATTCGACATAATGGCTACCGACTCCAATGGCGGCATCTTATTATTGTTCACCCACATGACAGCATCGGCAACTACCTGTGAGTTGTTGGCCTTGTTGGTTAGTTCGACATACCCACTATGGCCTGAAGCAAAAGGATAGGCTCCCAGAAACACCCATGACCCGTTGCCCGTTGTCTCATCAACCGTAACCGTCTCAGAACCTCCACTATAATAAACCTTAAATGAGGCATTCGTTGACCAATTTTCGTTCGTCGCTGTTATTTGAGGAAGCTTGGAATACACGCTATAAGTTACGGTTTCCGGCAGCTCCGGTCGCCAGACCATCCTGCTGGTCGCTGTTCCGGCAGTCGATTTCGCATAAGCATAGTTATCGTAATAATAGGCATTAGCCGTTGTATCACGTATCCAGACACCTTCTATCTCTGCCTCAGCATTATCCACAATGATGGATGATCCCTGCTGCCACTCCGGTTGAGACGGAGTTACCGTTACCTGATCAGGCAGGTATAACGTCCGCGTACGGGTGTGCTTGTCCTCTGACTCCACATAATAGGTGAACGTTTGGGACATGTCGTTTACCCTAATCGACCATTCCATCGGATATATCGTATCTGGAACGGTAGTGTATGTGGCCCCTCCATTCAACGAGTAATGGAGCGTCGCCGGTTTGGTCGTTTTTGCCTGCACGTAAGCGTCGTAGGATGTTTCGTCGGGCTTGACGATTAGCATGCCTTTAACTGCGTCTATCGGACTGTGGATATCGAAGAAATAGCTTGCACCCGATGTATCGGCAGTTCTGGTCTGGTGCAGCGGCACATTGATATCAAGCCCCTCCACAATAATCGCGGTTATTCCTCTGCTTGAAACCGTAGCATTAATAATTCCATTTCGCATAACCCCTTGCTGTGGTGTGCCATTATCGCGGATGATGGTTACCGCATAATCCTGTGCCGGATTGAACTCGATGATTTGCGGATTCAATTGGATTGGAGTCTGTACTTCAGCGTTGGATTCATTACTCAATCCGATGTAGAACTTATTTCCGCTCTCCCCCGTTATCCAGTTTAATTGAGGATGGTTGGTCTGAATGATCCCCTTGGGCATCCAGAGCCAAACGTTGGAATTACCATAAAAGGTGCCTGGTTTATGACCGTAGAGGTGATATTTGAACCACAAAAAATCAGTCTCGAATACGGAAGGAAATGCAATCTTCCCATTCGATTTCAGCGATTGCTCGCTGATCAGATAATCCATCGTTTGCCCGAGCTGCGCCGGCATATGGTGATAATAAATCGATGTAGCCCCGCTTGGACCCTGCAGAGGAAAATCCGGTTCGAGTTGACTAACGGCGAAACCCTTGTAGTAGTAGCCCGGATAGCTGGAATAGCGTCCGATTACCGCATTATGAGCGATATCCTGCAGCAGCTTATCGCCTGTATACAACGACAACCTCAGCATGAACGGAGCCTCCTGCGCATTCATCCGATAAAATCCCGAAGTACTTCCCGCCTCAAAAGTAAGCCCGCTCTGTGAAACAAGCCAACTGTCCACTTGTACGCCTCCGGTCACATCCTCCGGGAGCTTATCTCTGGGATAATCATACCTGCCACTTTCCGGCCAATGGAACGACTCCGCGTAATTATACGTATTCGGCTGAGGGATCGTAGCGGTACCTCCAGGGACCGGACGTGTAACGAACATGGTAGCGTACTGTTTGGCTTCCTTGTACGCGGCGTTCAAGTATTTGGGATCTTTCGTTTCCTCGTAAAGCTCCAAGATCTCCATCCACAGCTTGCTATAATAATAGATAAACTCATTTTTACTCACATTTACGGACTCAGGGGTATCGATATTTTGAGCGATATAGTTATCTGCTGCAGTTTTGGCAGCCTGTAAATACTGCGCATCACCAGTCATACGATACATCATCAGGGGTTGAATGACAGGGCCCCTGTCTTTCTGGTCGGGATTGCGGAAACGGTACTCCTCCTGCCCCAGCTCTTGAATGCCTGCTGACCCGCCCATCATTTGATAAACAGCAGCTATGGTGGAAACATCGAACGGCAAGGTCGCCATTTTCCATAATGACGGCACGCCGTATACCGGCTTCTGCGTCGGCGACCAACCGATACCATTTCGAGATACTCCGTACTGGATGGAAGGCAGCGCCCGCGTATCGTAAAGCTGGTCGTCTCCGGTCATATAGTACGCCCCCAGAAGCACGGCATTCGACGTTGTTCGAACGCTATCCTCGTTCTCAATATCAATGAAGCCCTTGGCCCGGTTCCACCAGCCGCTGGGTGACGAAACATAATCAACTGAATCGTCGCCTTGCGGCTGCATCTTGATCAAATCAATCATATTGAACATCGCATCGGTAAGCGACTGACTGGCAACATTTTTTCGGTAAGCGGAATAACCATATTCGCTGCGTATAATATCCTCGTAGGCCTCATATAAACTACTTTTTTGTGCGATCAACCCGATATGGAACTGATATTTGCTTTCTGCAGTCATTCTCGAATAATTCCCTACCTGAGGAGCATACAGGATCGGCTGAACGCTGCCTTCATTGTTGACAAGACTCATACCAAGCCGTTGATTGGTAACGCCTCCTGTAGGTTCAAATTCGAGCGGAAGCTCTGCGGACGGTACAAATACCCCGTATGAAACAGCATTCCCCGTGCCCTTATTCTTTTCAACCAGACTCATTGGAGCAGTCAGCTCCCTTAATCCTGTTGATTCCACGGAACCTATCATTTTTGCATGCGACCTGAAACCGTTTAATACTTCATTTACGTCAGAGATTAACTCCGCTGTGAAAGATTGATATCCGATTACATAATTCCCATCCCGGCGAGGGGTAAAAGCGAAGGAAACTTCAGGTTTGTTCGCTGACATGGACCAGTTCACTTGCAAATCGTAATCGCTTCCATGCAAAGAGTCGGTTAATACCGCAGTATGGCTATTTGGAAATTCGATACTATCGAATGTAATCCAGCGCTTGTTCATCGTATCATAGTAATTGGCTAGACTCCCCGCATTCCCATCCAATAAAACCCATTGTTCCTCAAGTCTCTCAGGCACATTATTGACTGGGACCCAGTTCCCTGATCCCTCGTCCTTGTAGAACAAATCACGAACGATCGATTTGCCATCCTCCCAGGCTGCTTCATAGAAGGTCGCCTTATAGCTTGCGTTTTCTATGCTGCCTTTTTCCGTATAACTGAGGTTCGTCAAAGTTCGGCTGCGCAGAGGAGGCAACGGTGGAGCCTGCTGCTTGATGTTCCCTTCGAATTTGACAGCATCAGCCCGTGTAATGATAGTGCCGGTCGTAGGTTGAATTCGGGTAAGTCTGACAAATTCGGTATCTTTACCGTTGAATTCATACTCACCCAAATCGACCCATCCCACGGGCGACCCGAATGAAGGCCTCAGATCCATAAATATGACATCCGTAATCCCGTTGTGAATAATTTCAATTTTGACATTACTGTCTGCTTTATCCGCCCAATTAAGCTTATTAAACGATATTCTCGCCATACCTGCTTCTAATCGCGGATTCCAGGTCATGCTTCGGTTCACAGCATCCGTATATTTGGAACTGGAATTATTATATCCCTTCACCCCCGTACTTGTGGACCAATTTGGAGCCGAGAAGCCGGTATTGGTGTTATAAACATCTGCGGTGACGACACTATCGACCGTCAGGCTTCCATCATCAACAATAAATGTCTTATACGGTAAGATTTCCGCAATAACAGTCTTGATTCCGAGCAGGTTTACAGGAAATATCATAGTCATGATGAGAACTATTAAAAAAAACGGTTTGCTTCTTATCATAAATTTCACATCCTCCCCATGATCTGCTTTCAAACTATACGAATGTCAACGAATGAATGGGCGGTTCCGCCATTTGATAGCGCTTTCGCAAAAACCTCCTTTGTTCGAATTTTCGTGACGAAGCGCCGACTATAATGGCGGCTGTACCAGCAGCAGCTTTCCAAGCTGAATCACTGTTTGCTTGTACCAATCCGGATGCTGCCGAACATGCTCCAGGCTTCGTTCATTGCCGCTTGCCTCAAACACTGCCGCTTTGTCTGTCTTCTCGGAATCAATCTCGAAGCGAACCGTATGCTTCCCATTCGGAAGCTCCGGCAAATAAACATACTGATTCCTATTATGATCGTTATACAGTGTAAATCGATCAACGAGGAAAGGTTTCTCCCCATCCACCGTCACCTTCAGTCTGCCGGAATCCGGTCCCCCGATATCGAATAGCCCGATGTGAGTGCCTGTGAACTGCACCGTGAGCGCTTCTCCCGGGTCGACTGCCCGCCATATGCCGGGAAATAACCAATTGTATTCACGGACCAAGTCTGAATCATCAGGCATCATATACGACCACCCTGCCGAAAAATGGGCATGGCTATCCAACGGCAGCATAGCGGCATACTCCCAAGGATTGCCCGGGACCAAAAGCTCCTGCGGCCAGTTATGTTCAAATTTTGGCAAACCGCCTCGAAGCTCGCGAATTTTCTCAAACGACCGGGTGATCGTACTCGAGTAAATCCGGTGCCCGTCTGGAATTGTAGGATGAATCGAATCATGCGTAAAAACAGCTGCTCCAGAAATGGGCTCGTCTGCCCCAGAGGTAAAAATGAGCTTGCCCTCTGACACCAAATGGCTGACAGCTATGCCCAAATGAATCGAAGGAATACCGTAATACTCGGCCACTTCCTCCTGCATAATAGCTCCCTTCTGGTATTGCCCGGCCTGAAATCCGGCGACGTCCCGCTCCTTCAACGTATAAACAAACAGGATATCGATAAAACGACTCCGCTTGCGGATTTGACGCACGATTCCTTCGATCCGCATCTTGGACTCGGAAACACCGCCGTCGTTTCCAACAAATTCGACAAACACCAGGTCAGGCTGATGCCGCAGTACATCCATCTCCAAACGTGCACAACCTAAATCCGATCCCGTTCCAGAAATGCCTGCATTTATACAGCGGATATCCGCCTTGGGATATTGCTCACGAAGCCATTCCGCTGTCATGACCCGATATCCTTCAGATCGGGTATTGCTGCCGCCCAAATAAACTATGGTCACCGCATCCCCATTTTCCAACTTATGAATTACATTAGGAAGCCCTCTTCTAGGGAATAATTCCTTCATCGCCAATTCACCTAACCTCACTTATTTGGATTCATATCTTGTCATTTTCATTCGATATTGCTTGGGTGTATCCCCGGTATATTCCTTAAACAGCTTACAAAAATAACCTTCATTCACAATTCCTACTTCTTCACACAATTCCAATAAAGAATAATCCTGAACATTTAACAGCTCAAGTGACATTTGAATTTTTTTGCGATTGATGTAACTGATAACCCCTTCGTTCATTGTTTTTTTGAATAGGCTGCTAAAATACGATGGAGCTAAATTCACATCCTCGGCAATAGCCTCCAACGTTAGACGCTGTTTCAGATTTTTGTCTATAAACCGCATGGCTCTCATGATTTCTGCACGATGCCTGAGTTGGCCAGCGTGTACATATTCGAATGTGAAATCGCCAATATACGCAAGTTGCTCCCGAAATGTCATAAATTCTACGGGAAACTCTTCTACATCTGCAGTTATAGTGCTAGCCGATTTAAATTTTGCTGCTATGTCTCTGTACAAGTCTCGAAGCATAGGCGCCATGATGGACTTATGAATTTTGTTCTCCATCACAAATTGGTTTAAAGCAGCTAATTCTTTGTCCAGCACTTCCTTGGAAACCCTCCTATGCAGCCGCCCGAGAAAATCAGCCGTTTTCTGTAGAAAGTCCTCCTTTCTTTTATTATCATAATGGAACCTGTTCGCAGGCGTTTTGACTACTTTCTCTGCATGATAATAGAAATCCTCACTCCCATTTTCTGCTTCCGTGTAAGCTTTTTTGATAGATTCCCAGCCTCGGTGCGGATGTCCAAAAGCTACGGATGCCATTTGATTCAAATATTGATTCAGATGGTGCACGATCTGACTGCCCAACGTTTGGCAAGCGTATTCCGTATCCCTGTCACTGCGGGTATTTTCCCAGGAAAGAAAGCCAATAAATCGATTATCGGACAGATCTACAGCTACTCCCATTCCAACATTCATCACCGTCTCTTCGATGACATTAGTAATCGCGTATTTCAAGATGCTTTGATCAACCGCCGAATATTCATTTCGGAAGCTTTCATACAGATTCATTTCAACAATAAAGCAACAGTAGTTCGCTTGAAAAAAATGGAACTGCATACGATTGGCGAAATCCGTTGCCCGATGCGTTGGTATCTCCCCTCTGATCAATTCGCTAAAAAATTGTTTGCGCACCCTATATTTATTTTCAAGCACGGATACGTTTAAAGATTGTAATTCCTCTTCTTTTTTCTTAAGCTCATCCCAAATTCCGGCTGCCTTATTCAAAGCTCGCTCTAAATCAGCTTCCCTTAACGGAACCTTAACAATGTATTCCAAAACATTGGCATGGATAGCTCTCTGTGCATATTCAAAAGAAGAATAGGCGGTCAAAAGAATGTATTGGGTATGCGGCAGCTCCGGCTTTAACTGCTCGATCATAGAAATTCCATCCATTTGCGGCATGACAATATCGGATATCACGATATCCGGTTTGAGCCTTAGACACTCCTCTATCCCCTTCATACCGTTATTCGCTTTTCCGACTAAACGGAATTTATGTTCCTTATTGGATAGCGCTTTAAAAAACAGCTCCAATCTTTGAATAATCAGATCTTCATCGTCAACGATGAGGCAGGTATAGGCTCTCACGATCATGCATCTCCTTTAAATAGACCTGCCGGGAATACGGCACGGACACGGGTTATTTCCTTCGGTATGCTTATGATGTTCAGCCCGAACTGTTCCCCGTAATGCAGCCTAATTCGACCATGAATATTGTTCAACCCGATTCTTTTTCTCTTTACTTCCAGATCACTCCATTCAGAATTTAAAATATGCTTGATCGTATCCGCTGGAATGCCCTCTCCTTGATCAATGACTTCAATCACGACGTTAGTATCCGCCCTATAAGCATGAATAGTAATGGAACCTTCGATTCCTCCGCCATTGTAACCATGGAAGATGCTGTTCTCCACCATGGGCTGCAGTAGCATTCGAAAAACCGGAAAATCCATGAGGCCTTCTTCAATGTTCTCCACTAACTTGAAATACCGATTATACCGAATGTTCTGGATCGCGATATAGTCCGATACATTATGTAATTCCTGACGCAATGAAACCTTCTCCGAAGCCTCCGCTATTCCGTATTCCAATAAAGAAATGAGGGACCCGATCACCACATCCACCTTCTCTAATTGTCCAAGATGGATGACATTGCTTATCGAGCCGAGCGTGTTATACAGAAAATGCGGGTTTATTTGAGATTGCAGCACTTGGATTTCCAACTTCCGCTCCTGTTCATTATGAAGCTCCGATCCTCGGATCAACTCTACAATTTGCTGCAGCATACGGTCGAAGGCTCGCGAAAGATCGCCGAATTCATCGTTACGGTTAATAGAAATGCTAGTTGTCAGATCGCCTTGCTCCACCTTTTTCATTTTTAATTTGAGAGCATGGAGCGGATTCCTAATATATTTGGCAATAAAAAAAGAAATAAACAGACTTAATAGCAAGCCTCCAGCCAGAAGCCAGATATAATAGGTTTCCAACCTGGACAATGCAGCCTCCATCCGCGATTCATCGTTAATCGAGATGATGAACCAATTGAATTTCTCGGTCGGCTTCTTCAGAATGGAGACCGGTACCCCTTCTTTTCTATGCAGCTGAAGGCTTGTTCCACTAGTATCAAGAATCTGTTGCGCTGAGGTTTTCCCAATTGAAAAAGTATGGTCTTGCACATCCAGAGGTCCGGTATGCTCCGAAAATCCGGCAATAATTTGACCCGAAGCGGTAATAAGTGCTAGATTCATGTGCTCTTGTTTATTAATCTTGAATAAGGTCTCCTCAATCGCTTTAAGATCCAAATCTACAGCAATGGCCATAGGGTCCGGAGAACCGTTCAGATATCGGACCATCGTAACCGTCCAGCCGGAATACTTCGATAAATAAGGCTCGCTGACAATCGTAGTCAATCTGTTCGTGCTTGCCGCAGCAAACATAGGCATTCGATCCGCCAGAGGCTCATCAAAGATCCGCGTAGGCGTACTTCCGCCAATGATGGATAAATCATCCCTAATCAGGTAGATGTTATTGACATAATTACTATTGAGCTCATACAGCTCCCTTAATTGCTTTTTTATTACTTCCGGACGGTTTATGTTTGCTTTCACCGAGGTTTCGATCGAGAACAGGATCGTCTGAAAAGACGAGAAATTAACCGTCAAATACTGGTCGACCTTGTCTAGGATTTGGTTTGAGAAATAGATGTCGTTCGTTCTTATTTCCTTTTGGACATATCGGTAGGACAATTGGCTAATCAAAATAATGCAGCTTAATACAAATGCAAAACATATTAAAAATAATTTCATCGGCAAGCTAATTCTTCTTCGCATCGGTCATCTTCCTTATGAATCTGTATGAAACTAAGAATAGCATAGAACGACATAGAGAGGGACAACGACTTTCCACTCTCTTCCTTTATTTACTTAATTATGCCTGCATCATTAAACTGCTTGATTGCGTTGTCCTTATATTTTTGCATGTCAAACTTGGTATCCAACGTTTTGAGAAATTGATCCCAATTGGAAAGAGGGTCTTTGCCCGTCATAAACTTGACCAAGCTCTCATTAATAAAACGCGTGCGATCAGCTGACAATGTATCGCTCAGGTCTGCCGTCAATAAATTTCCGGGTAACGGATCTAGTACATATTTCTGGTTATTCGTAAAAGCTTCTGCCGTCTTTGGATTCTTGAAGCTAAAATACTCGGTATCATCCCCACGGCGCGGCATCCTATAATGATCGACCCACAGGTATTTTTCTTTCAATTCTTTCGTTAAATCGGGGGTTTTGTTTTTAACCTTGCCGTCCACCAGATCCCAATGAATCCCTTTGATTCCGTATGCGAAATGAGGATATGCTTCCTTGTCTGTAAAGAGATATTCCAGCAAGGACAGGATGCGAATGATTTTGTCCTTGTCGGCTTTTTTGGAAATAGCCCATGAATTGCCTTGGAACGATTTTCTCTCCAATATTTCATCGCCATAAGGCCCTTTCATCGGTGGAATGACAATCCATTCCGGTACCTCTCCGCCGATTTCTTTCATTTTTTGCTGGGCATCCGGCTCCAGCCTGCGGGCATCTCTTACCATGAAGCCGACCTTACCCTTATATAGCTTTTGGTCCAACAAATCGGGTGTATTCATCGTCACCCAGTCCGGATCCACAACTTTGGCTTCCATCATTTTATTAATGTAGGCTAGTGCCTCTTTCATTTTGGGTTCGATAAACAGGAAGACCGGTTTATTGTCTTTCACTTCAATGGCAGAGGGGGGATTGACGCCAAACATCCACATCAAACTATCAAAGCCAT
This sequence comes from Paenibacillus baimaensis, assembly GCF_025567575.1. NCBI lineage: Bacteria > Bacillati > Bacillota > Bacilli > Caryophanales > Paenibacillaceae > Paenibacillus > Paenibacillus baimaensis. The sequence goes on from NZ_JAOQIO010000107.1 coordinate 36,615, forward strand.
AGGTTTGCAGATTGCCTTCTTTATTCATACCGCCGATGAAACCGAACGTATCGCTCTTGCCGTTTCCATCCGGATCTTTCTCTGTAAAGGCTCTCATTACTTCGAACAGCTCATCAGGAGTTGTTGGCACTTTCATATTCAGTTTTTTCAGCCAGTCGTTGCGGATAAAGAGGCTTCGACTGATACCGTTCACATTATCATAGCCGGGAACCGCAATCGTTTTTCCTTGATAGAACATCGCATCCCAGGAATCTTTACCAAAACGCTGCTTTAGTTTGGGAAATTGCTCCAGGTACGGGGTCAAATCCGCCAACACACCTTGGTCATAATATTGGGCGAGATCAGCACGGCTCTTCAAGAAGAGCAAATCCGGGATATCTCCGCCGGCAATTAGCGTATTCAATTTGGTCGTTGCTTGCCCGGATTGAGGAATAATCATGTTCAAGTCAATATTCATTGCATTTTCCAGCATTTGGCGTTGAATATCTTCTTCACGGGGAGGAAGCGGAGCAGCAGCGTTGAATGTGCCTTGGTTAAACATCGAGATTTTTATTTTGTTGGCAAACTGGCTAGCCTGGCCTTGAGAGATGCCCGATACTGCTGGAATAACTTCTTTATCTTCCCCACATCCTGATAATATCGCTCCCAACCCCATGATGGATGCCAAAATAGTATATGTAATCTTTGTATGTTGCATATGGACCTCTCCTTTTGCTTTTATACGATCACGATTTTCCTGTAATACCTATACGGGGATAGCCTTTTAACCTTTAATCGATCCCATGAGCACACCTTTGGTAAAATGCTTTTGCATAAAGGGATAAACAATCAAAATCGGAACCGTAGTCACAACTACAGCAGCCATTTGCACAGCTAACTTGCTAACCGTTCCGGAATTGGCGAGTGAATCAGCGCTTTGTGTTGCCACGGTAAGCAGGATGTTGCGCAAGACGACTTGAAGAGGCATTAAATTCGTATTATTCAAATAAACAATAGCATCGAAATAACTGTTCCAATGCCCAACTGCGTAAAATAAGGATATCGTAGCAAGGACAGGTAAGGATAGAGGTAAAATGATTTTCCATAATGCTTGAAGTTCACTTGCACCGTCTACTCTCGCCGATTCCTCGATTTCTGCAGGTAATTGCTCGAAAAAGCCTTTAATGATCACCAGATTAAATGCACTAATGAGCTGTGGAATAATCAATACCCACGGACTGTCCAGCAATCCCAGAGAGCGAATTAATAAGTAAGTGGGGATTAAGCCTCCCCCGAACATCATGGTAAAAACAATGAATAATAAAAACGGGCTGCGCCCCGGCAAATATTTTTTGGATAACGGGTAAGCCGCTATCACCGTAAAAAACACATTAAGCGCTGTACCCACTACCGTTCGAAACAACGTAATTTTATACGCCTGCCCGATACCATGAGAAATAAATACTTCTTTATAGGCTAATAAGGTAAAGGATTCTGGTATAAGTACAATTCCTCTTCTTAATACTTCCGATTCTGGAGTGACAGAAACAGCAACCACATATAAAAAGGGAAGTAAGCAAAGAACAGATAGCAAAATAAGAATAAAATAAACGGCTGCTTGCCATACTTTTTCCCCAAATGTCAGATTGATCATATTGAAAACCACCTCACCAAATTTGCCCATCGAATTTTTTGGCGAGCTTATTCGTTGCCAAAACTAAACCAAATCCGATGACAGCTTTAAACAATCCTACAGCAGTAGCCAAACCAATCTTAAGACGCTCCAGCCCTTCACGATATACCCATGTATCTATAATATCGATCTTATCCTGATTAAAGGTGTTGGCAAACATGAATATTTGATCAAAACCAGCGTCCAGAATATGGCTTAATTTAAGAATCAGCATCAGAATAACGACTCCTCGAATACCGGGTAATGTAACATGCCATAACTGTCTCCACTTGGAAGCACCATCCATCCTTGCCGCTTCATATAAACTCGGATCGATTCCTGCTAATGCTGCAAGGTACAATATCGCTCCCCATCCGATGTCCTTCCATATTTCAGATAAGATGATTAGCAGTCGACCCCAGCCTGGTTCACTCAAGAAGGAGATGGGTTGGAAGCCATTTTCCTTTAATATCATGTTAACAAGTCCATCTCCCGGAGCTAATAATGCCACCATCATTCCATAAACAATGACCCATGATAAAAAATGGGGCAAATACGTAATCGTTTGTACGATTTTCTTAAACCATTGGACATAAACTTCATTGAGCAGCAAAGCAAGTAAGATCGGAGCGGAGAAGCCGAACAATAGCTTGTACAGCGATATGATTATCGTATTTCTCATAATATCCCAGAAATAAACCCCGTTCATAAAATCCTTGAAATTTTTCAATCCCACCCACGGGCTATCCCATAAACCCAAGGCCATGTTGTAGTTTTTGAAAGCAATAATAATTCCCGCCATAGGTATGTATTTGAATAGGGCAAAGTATAGTAATGCCGGGAGTAAAAGAGCATACATCACTTTATATCTTCGGATCGTGCTTATCAAAGATTTCCACTTTGAGAGGAGGGGGAAAGCGCCCGCTGCCAATTTCATTTGCATATCATCACCTCTGCTTTATTTATATATTTATACTAACATCTCCATATCGTCTAAATTTCTGTAATTTCAAGAATTTCTTATAAGATCTTAAGTAAACGAAAAAAGGCTGAGCAGAGGATTATTTCTGCCCAACCTTTTTATGCTTTTCATCCATTGCTACATGTGTGTGGCTTACTTTCAGTATTACCTGCTGCTTTTACAGGAAGATTTGACGAACAGTCCTCTCAGCTTGTACTGCTGCATACTGTCTTTTACATAAAAAAAGCAATCCCCATCAACGCCGAAACCGACAATACGACAAGCGGATGCAGGTGATACTTCATCGTTCCAATCATCGCAAAAATAAAAATCAGCAGTACAGCCAGTGTATGTCCATTGATCCCAAGCAGTGGTTGTCCGTTCGTGCCTACTCGATACGCCGCATAGACGATAAGCGCTGCCACCATCGGTTTCAAGCCATAAAAGATCATGGACAACAAGCGTTCCCGACCTACCTTAAAAAAGAACACCGCCAGAGCAATAATGATAATAAATGAAGGTAAAATCATTCCGATTGTTGCCGCAGCCGCTCCCGGAATCCCGGCAACCTTGTATCCGATCAGCACAGCACTGTTCGTTGCAATCGGACCCGGCGCCATACCGGCCAAGGTTACAGCTTGGGCAAAATCAACGGAGGTCATCCACTGCTGGGATAAAGCCTCCCGTTCAATCACACTTAATATGGCGTAACCGCCGCCAAACGAAACAAGCCCTATTTTGAAAAAAGTAACCAATAATGTCCACAGCATGAACGCTGCCCCTCCCTTCTGTCATCCGACTAAATACCATCGCCCCAAATATATTGGCCAGCTTGGATCGGACCGGGTACAGGTGCAGTTCTTCCGCCAGTCTTCGTTGGTGGAGGTACATCCTTGAGCTTTTCTTTCATTTTAAATATCCAAATACCCGCAATCGTTCCGATCAGCAGCAGCAAAGCGGGATGGATCGAGGTAAACAGCAGCGCGGCCAGTGCACCAGCTACGATAATCAGTGTCGATTTGTCATGAACCGCTGACTTTAGCATTCTCCAGCCAGCAACCGCAATGAAAGCGACGACGGCCGAATGAATGCCTTCAAAAGCAGCCGAAGCCTTCACAGAGTCCTCCACGGTAGTGTAACCAATTGCCAGCGCCATCATAATTATAAAGGTCGGTAGTCCGATACCTATAATGGCAGCAATGGCTCCCCTGAGTCCAGCAACTCGATACCCAATGATCGTAGCCGCATTCACACCAATGCCACCTGGAGCCGATCCGGCAATCGACAAGGCACCGCTTATTTCTTCCTCGTCCATCCATTTACGTTGTTCAACAACTTCTTTCTCAATAGCTGGAATCATCGCATAGCCGCCGCCGAAAGAGATTGGACTGATTTTGCAAAAGGACCAAAAAATTTGCCCTATTACAGTTGTCATATTCTGCTCATTGTTAGTCATGTCGCAGCATCCCCTGTCTTTAGCTTCTATATTCATTATACAACACTTAATTTCTTTTTGGAATAAACTATTGTATAAAAGTTTCTTCCGCATTTAAAAAGATCCGGTTATATAACGAATAATCGTCTATAAAGAGGGGAATACTCTGAATTGCATAGGGACTTTATTTCATTTTACATTTAATTGCTCTCTATAAAATTTCAGCCATCTTTCTGCTGTTCGTTCCCACGTGAATTGCTCGTGAACCTTGCGTACACTCGCTTCGCCCAAAGCTTGACTCCATTCCGGATGTGTTAATAGCCTTACAATAGAGGGAGCCAGATCGTATTTTAATCGCACAGGGCTAATACTTAAGCCGGTCCGCTCATGGTCGATAATTTCTTTCATTCCTCCGACATGTGTCGCCACGACTGGAACACCCGAGGCCATTGCCTCTACGTTCACCAATCCAAAAGCTTCATTTTTCCCTGAAGGCACCACAAGCACATCAGCCAGACGAAACCAATCGGCAATACCCGTGTGCGGCACATATGGGATGAATCGGATAGAAGTCTTCAGCTTGGCAGCCAGACGCTTAAGCCCTCTAACATAGGAGGTCGTCCTTCGGGAACTGTAAAAAGCGCTGCCGACTACAAATACAACTGTATTAGGTACCCGCTTCACAACCTCCGGCATGGCTTCCAACAAATGATGAACCCCCTTCATCCGAAGTAAACGCCCTACATATAAGATGACCTTTTTATCCCCCAAACCAAGCTGATCCAGCGTTTCCTGTCTTCGAGCCGCTCCGTGTGTTGACCAACGGGAAGTAAATTGTTCCGTATCTACCCCGAGGTAATTCACCCTTATTTTCCTTCGGGTACTCGGTGCTTTTTGGATAAGCTGCTCCTTCATAAAACGGCTATTGACCACGATATAATTAGCAGCTTTCAGACAGCTTTGCAGTTCCACACGACTAATATGAGGACTCGAAATGTAAGTAGTCGAATGCAAAACAAGGCAAATTACCGCCTGTGGATACCGCTTACGTAAGTAACGTACAAACCGGGGACGGTTCTCTACCTGCATTAGAGCTGGACGAAGTCCTTTCAGCCTTTGGCTAACTTCCGATATATAGCCAACCGGAGAACGGGCTGGCACCCGAATATATTGGACTCCATCCAGCATCTCTGTATGGGGCATATCCGGACTTTCCTTGCCAAAAATGACTGGACACACTTCGGTTGTCACACGACGTGCTACCTGCTCGACCACAAGCTCGACCGAGCTGCTCGTCGCACAAGGCACTACGAATGACCCGGGTGTAATGATCGCAATGACAGGTACCTTCATGGGAAACCTCCTATTAAAATTTCACTTTTGTAAAATCAGCTTCTTAAGCACTGGCCAGCTTCAATTTACACCAGTATATTCATCGCTCTTAACCTCGGGCACGGCAGCGTAGTCATCACGCATGGATGACGATTTATTTATTGTATATTTATGCATTTAAAAGTATAATAATTCATTATTGAGAAGGAGTGATATGCATGGGTATTCAAACTGAACTGGAAACTGCCACTTTACTGGCAGCAGCAAGCACCTCGATTTTATCAACCGCAGTAAGGCCCGAGCTTGTGATGGAGCGCGGACAAGGTATGTATTTATGGGATACGGATGGCAAGCGGTATCTGGATTTTGTCGGAGGATGGGCAGTTACATGTCTGGGTCATTCTCCCGCAGTTATTCAAGAAGCCTTGGCACAGCAATCGGCTGCACTGGTTCTTTCCAGCCCCTCCTTCTACAACAAACCGATGATTCAGTTTGCCAAGCTTTTAACCGACATAACCGGTTATGACAGAGCTTTCTTTACGAGCAGCGGCGCTGAAGCCAATGAAGGGGCCATCAAGCTTGCCAGAAAACACGGCTCGATTCATCTTAACGGAGCATTTGAAATTATTACTACAATTAATGGTTTTCATGGGCGTACGCTGGCTACGATGTCGGCAACCGGCAAAAAGCAGTGGGAACCTCTTTTCGCACCCAAAATACCGGGCTTCAAGCATGTCCCCTTGAATGATCTCGATGCTTGTCTGGCTGCTATCAATCCTAATACGTGTGCTATTATGCTGGAACTGGTTCAAGGTGAGGGGGGCGTCCATGAGGCTGAAGTGGAATATGTGCAGCAGCTTCGTAAAATTTGCGATGACTCCGGCATCATGCTGATCTTTGATGAGATACAAACCGGATTCGGTCGAACAGGCAAGCTGTTTGCTTATGAGCATTATGGGGTTCAAGCGGATGTGATGACATTGGGCAAAGGCATAGGTGGCGGATTTCCGCTTTCGGCTATGTTGACTACAGAAGCCTTTAATATTTTTGATGTCGGGGATCAAGGTGGGACCTACACTGGACAGCCGCTCGCTATGGCGGTGGGGCTAGCCGTCGTCAATGAGCTGATTCGCCTGGAGCTTCCTCATCATGCAGAACAGCAGGGCCGTTACATCATCGAACGACTGCATCAAATCAAGGATAAGTATAACCTGAAGCACATTCGTGGCAAGGGATTGCTGCTAGCCTTTGACCTACCGAAGCCAGTTGGTGCCGAATTGGTTGCAGCGTGCTTGCAGGCAGGTCTGCTGATCAACACTCCCAATTCGTTAACCATTCGTTTAATGCCGCCTTTAGTCGTGTCCGCAACAGACATTGACGTTATGTTTGATCTGCTTTGTGATGCTTTGGATGGCATTTTTAGAACCTAGTCACCATAAGGGAGGGACTCGTCAAATTCCACTTTATTCCTACAGCACCTGTCCATAACGGGTCTGTCCGCGTACACATACACTAAGGGGAAACTCAAATCATCGGAGGGAGTGGATACCATGCCCTATCCCTGTGTGGGCATTCTCGTGAATGATAAGCTGCATCGCAGCATCCCCTTAGGCAAAACCAAATATGAAGCCGTACACTTGTATGTGAAGGCAGGCGCCAAATATGGATTTACCCCCTGCTTTTTCCGAATAGACGATTTAGAACCGGGTGCAGAAACCGTTAATGCTTACGTCATGCACAGCGGACAATTTATTCGCAAAAGCGTGCCCGTACCTGAGGTCATTCACAATCGCGCGATTTATAAGGGGCGCAAACAATTTAGGCAAATTAACTCCTGGATCAAGGAAGGCAAACAGCTGTTTAACCAATGGAACCGTTACGGAAAGTTGTATGTTCAAGATGTATTGATGAAAGACCCGAGCCTGCGTCCGCACATGCCAACCACATACGACGCAAGCATAAGCCATATCCACATGATGATGAAGCTGTATAATGATTTGATTATTAAACCGAACAAAAGCAGTGTCGGACGTGGGGTCATGAAGCTGGAAAAAACGGTTCGAGGCTGGAAGCTCACGTATCCCGCATCATTAAGTATTCACAATAGAACGTGGCGTACGCTGACTTTTCAAGGCAATCGACTGCCACTCCTGCTCCGAAGCAGACTGCAGCGGGCACGCTATATCGTACAACAACGACTACCACTCGCTACTTTCGAGGGACAGCCTTTTGACCTGCGTGTCTCCGTGCAGCGTGGAGCTATGGGACAGTGGCAGGTTACAGGGATTGTGGCGAAGGTCGCTTCCAAGCGATGTTTTCTAACCAATGTTGCACAAGGTGGAACTGTTTACAGACTGGAGCCTATTCTTATCGCAGAATATCCGCACCTACAGCCGAAAGCAGTAATCAAAGGCATTGAGCAGTTTTCACTGCAGGTGGCAGAGCATTTGGGCAACCATCTGCCGCATATGGCCGATCTCGGACTTGATGTCGGAATTACGATAGAAGGCTTTCCGATGCTAATCGAATGCAATGGCAAAGACCAACGCTACAGCTTTCGTGAAGCCGGCATGCTGCAGGAGTGGAGATCAACCTATGACAATCCAATGGCTTATGCACGATATTTACTGGATTGTAGTTCGGCGAAAGCTAAGGAAGAGCTGCAGAAAACAAGTCAGCCAGCCAAATGTTTAGAGGCTATCGAAGTCAGGAGCCCATCTTGCTAATACTATCAGCTCTCCCGTAAAAACATAAAGGCACGGAAATCGAGTCATAAACTGCATTGACTGATTTCCGTGTCTTTCCAAACTGAATGAATATTACCTACAGTTTGCAGCAACCACAGTATGAAGACGACCATTTCAGCACATTTGGCATTTAGGGCTTTGATCGTTCATAATCAGGAGCTGATTACATAGGTTTTGGTAGTTCACTTTCTCTGTTTCTTATTGAATAACTATCCCCAGCGCTGCTGCTCTTCTCAGCGTATCCTCGGTAAACTTGTTCTTTTTATATTTCTTCTCGATCTCTTCCTTGGATAGCGGTACCCATCTGAAATCCTTGTTCATATAAATCATCACTTTATGGCCCCAATCCACATGGATCGTACGGTTGGTCACCTTTTTAATATGGCCAATCTTGGAAACCGCGAAGCCGATCGTATCGATACAATATTTATCCAGCAAATTGTTGTTCAAATCTGTCTCTCCCCTTCAAGTTAAGAACCTCGTATAACCTATTCTCCAATATAATAAAATTCGATATTTCCTTTCAAAATCCTGCCGTTCCTTTTCCAATTCTAGATAGTCGGTTTTTTCCACCTATTCTGATGAATCGTCCACTGACAGCAAGACGCCCTATTGATATCCTAATGGTATTACTATTGTTCTTTATTCACAAATCAATTCATTTAACAAGGAGTGAAAATTTCATTGTCAACGATCAATGAAGCTGTCAACATTCGTAAAATTACACCTGTTCCATTAAAAAGAGTTTCTATCGATGGGGGCTTCTGGCTGCAGCGACAAGAAACTAACCGTAACATCACCCTGCAAATTCAATATGAACAATGCCTGTTAACGGGCAGACTGAATGCCTGGAAGCTAGACTGGAAGCAGGGTGACGCCAATCAGCCACATCGGTTCTGGGACTCGGATATCGCCAAATGGATTGAGGCGGCAGCCTACAGCCTGACTACCCACCCCGATGACGAATTGGAGCGTCAGGTGGATGACGCTATCGATCTGATCGCTGCGGCACAGCAGGAGGACGGCTATTTGAATATTTTTTATACCGTCGTCGAGCCGCACAATCGTTGGAAGGATTTAAAGGACGGACACGAGTTATATTGCGCAGGACACTTGATGGAAGCGGCTGTTGCTTATTTTGAAGCGACGGGTAAACGGTTGCTGTTGGATGTCATGTGCCGATATGCGGACTATATCGACATGGTATTTGGTCCTGGCGAAGGTCAAATCCGTGGTTATGACGGTCATCCTGAAATCGAGCTTGCTCTTGTCAAATTGTACCGGACAACCGGGGAGCAGCGTTATTTAGAGCTATGTCAATTTTTTGTCGACGAACGTGGCCAACAGCCTCACTTCTTTGATCAGGAAGCCGCGAGCCGGGGCAAGCAGCCTTCACGAACCGGATATGCTCCTTACGATCATTACCAGGCACATCTTCCTATCAGGGAACAGCGTACGGTGGAAGGTCACTCCGTTCGAGCGGTATATTTGTACAGTGGAGTGGCCGATCTGGCGGCCGAAATCAAGGATGCTTCGCTATATGAAGCTTGTGAGCAGCTGTGGAACCATATGGTTGAAAAGCGGATGTACATTACCGGGGGTATAGGATCGACTGATCATTACGAACGATTTACTTATGATTACGACTTACCCAATGATACCGCTTATGCTGAAACGTGCGCCTCGATCGGATTGATATTTTGGGCTCATCGGATGGCACTGCAGAGTGGAGACAGCCGCTATATGGACGAACTGGAGCACACCTTATACAACGGTACGATCAGTGGCGTGTCGCAGAACGGAAGCCGTTTCTTTTACGCCAACCATCTGGAGGTACTGCCTGCCGCCCATCATTTCAACACATTGAAATTCAACAAAACTGCGGTTGCCGAGCAGCGACAGGAGTGGTTCGGCTGCTCCTGCTGCCCGCCTAATATCGCAAGGTTGATTGCTTCGCTTGGGCAGTATATGTACGCTGAAGGAAACGATGAGGCTATCATTCACCTGTACGGTGAAAGCCATGCCAGCTTGAATATCGGAAGCCAACACGTTGAGCTTCAACAGCAAACGAACTACCCATGGGATGAAACGGTATCCATCCAGGTATCCCCCGAGCGAGCAGCTGAATTTTCCATCAGCCTGCGTCTGCCTGGCTGGTGCCGCAAAGTCCAGGTCAAGATTAATGACCAATCGATAGATTGTATTCCCCTTATGCATAAAGGTTATATACGGCTTACTCGCACATGGTCACCCGATGATCGGATTGAGCTCATTCTGCAGATGCCCGTCGAAGCTGTTGAGGCTCATCCCGAGGTCCGCGCCAATGCAGGCAGGATCGCGCTGCAGCGTGGCCCGATCGTCTATTGCCTGGAGGAAACCGATAACAGCACCAATTTACGAGATATGACAGTGTCATTAGATGAAATGCCGCAAGCTCGTCATGAGGCTTCCCTGCTAAGCGGCATTACCATCCTCGAAGGTACCGCAAGCCGCTCCACGCTTCAGAATTGGGAGGGGAAATTGTATCGACGCGCCGTGGCAGCACAAGATGATGAAGCCAAGGAACTTGTTACATTCCGAGCTGTTCCTTACTATGCATGGGGCAATCGTGCACCTGGGGAAATGTTGGTATGGGTCGGGAAGAAATAACGGTCAGCAAGCGTTGAACGCTGTCACAGACAGCCCATTCGACGCTTGTTTGTTGATATGGAGCAGAGGCTGATCTTCCTTTAATGAACGGGAATATCCCTGTCTTTGATATATTGGGCAGGCGGCTTGCCGGTTTCTCTTTTGAATACGCGATGGAAATAAGATGGATCACAATAACCCAAATAATCGGATATATCACCGATGGTTCTTTGGGAATGACTCAACAAATAGACAGCCGTTTTAACGCGCATCGCATGAACATAACCCCCGATCGTCTGACCGGTAACCTCGCTGAATACCGCAGCCGCATAATTCGGGCTTTTTCCTATGACTTCACTCAACTCTTCCTTGGTTACCTTCTCACGATAATGATTCTGGATATAGCCTTTCATCAGGCTGGTGTGCTTTTCCTTCAGAGCTGAAGGACGCCCCTCATCGACTTCCCGGTTCAGGTGGGTCAGAATCTCCTGCACTAACGCCCCGCACATCGATTCATAATAGGCCAGCCGTTCACTCCACTCCTGCTGCAGCACCCGAAATCGCTGGTGCAGCAGTTCATATTTACCTGTTTTCCATATACAATACTTCGGGTTATGTACCAACGGCAGCAACGGAGCCGCAGAGCTTTGAAAGCACACAACATATTTCTCGTGCGTAACCGTGGGTATACACTTGCCATAATACGTCATATTGCCGGGTATGAAGAGCAGATCACCTTTTTCCAGCAGTACCTTCTCTCCCTCGAGCCAGTACACACATTTGCCATAGCTGACCATAATCAAGGTGTGATGATTAGCCCCATGCTCATACTCCTCAAACCAGCTTGTTCCTGCGTCCAGCCGAACAGACTTGATAACAACCATTGCTGCACCTCCATTCTCTTGAAAAACGTTAAATTCCATCTCACAGCACTCGAGTTGTCATTGATTTTAGATACTATTATACAAATATGATACTATTATTCATAGTCTAATCCAATAATATTGCCTACAATAAGTCCAATCAAGTAGAAATAAAGGAGTGCTAACAATGACACATCGCAAAACGAAAATCATGTGTACCATGGGACCTGCCTGTGATTCCGTCGATATGCTGAAGAAACTGATTCAGGCTGGTATGAGCGCAGCCCGGATGAATATGGCACACGGAGATCTGGACGAGCATAAGGGAAGAATCGATAGAGTCAGACAAGCTGCCAAGGAACTGGGCGCAACTGTTGCTATATTAATGGATATTAAAGGACCCGAAATTCGTACAGGACTGCTTCAGGAATCGTCGTATGAGCTGAAAACCGATGCCAGCCTCACTTTAACGACTGAACAGATTCAAGGGGATGCCAGCCGTATCTCAGTTTCCTATCAGGATCTGACCCGAGACGTCAAACCGGGCTCCCGGATTCTGATTGATGATGGATTGATCGAGCTTCAGGTCGAAACCATTGAAGGTACCGAAATCCACTGCCGCATTCTTAACGGTGGCTTGATCAAATCGCGCAAGGGTGTCAACCTGCCCGGAATCCATACCTCACTGCCCGGTGTTACCGAGCGTGATATTATGCATATTGAATTCGGTATCGAGCAGGATATCGACATTATCGCAGCTTCCTTCGTACGTAAAGCCAGCGACATTCTGGAAATTCGGGAGCTGTTGGAAAAACGCGGAGCGTCCCACATTCAGATCATTTCCAAGATTGAAAATCAGGAGGGTGTCGATAACCTGGATGCAATTCTGGAGGTATCGGATGGTTTAATGGTAGCCCGTGGTGACCTTGGGGTCGAAATTCCGGTCGAGGATGTTCCGATTATCCAAAAACAGATGATTCAAAAAGGCAATGCAGTAGGCAAACCGATCATTACGGCTACCCACATGCTGGATTCGATGCAATACAATCCGCGTCCGACAAGAGCCGAAGCCAGTGACGTGGCCAATGCCGTATATGATGGTACGGATGTCCTGATGCTGTCTGGCGAAACTGCCGCTGGAAAGTATCCGCTGGAATCCGTTCGCATGATGGCCTCCATTGCAGCCAATATCGAAGAGGTTCTGCCTTACAAGGATATGCTTCGGGTGAAAGCCGCTCAACAGAAAGCTACGATCACCGAAGTTATCAGCCAGTCTGCCGTTAGCTCCTCACTCGATCTGGATGCCAAAGCGATTGTAGTTTCGACCAGTACCGGATTCAGCGCACGGATGGTAGCCAAATACCGTCCACAATCACCTATTATCGCTGTCACTGCAAGTGAACGCGTGCAGCGCCGCCTTTGCTTATGCTGGGGAGTCATTCCTGTATCAGGCAGAGAGGTCGTTTCTACAGATGACATGTTTGAATCAGCTATCCACAGCGCTTTACAAAGTGGAATTGTTGCAACAGGGGATCTGGTTGTCGTGTCCGCCGGGGTTCCAGTCGGCGAAGCAGGCTCAACCAATTTGATTAAAATTCAGCACATTTAAATCATTACATGAAAATAGCGCCCTTCACCTACGCACGGTAGAGTAAGGGCGCTATTGTTCATTGTACTTTATGCAGCTTGGACTATGCCTTCGTTTCCATTTTCAGTTAAATAAGCATTGTTAATTAAACTTATCGTTGGAATTCATATTATTTTCACATTCATCTTATGCATGGCGTGATTTATCCACTAAAATGGAGATGTATGCTCACCATTATGTTAGAAAGTAGGCGTTCCTATTGTCAAAGCTGTCCCTTTCCTTGTTGAAGATTATCGGTTATGCAGAGGGCATATCCTTCCTCGTCATCCTCTTTATCGCAATGCCTATCAAATACTTCACCGATTTCTACAATCCTGTTCCCATTGTCGGTATGCTGCATGGCGTTTTATTCGTAATTTTTTGCGTTGCGATTGTTTTCGCGGCCATTATGAATCGTTGGTCCATCCTCCGTGTGTTAGGTGCGTTTTTATCGGCATTTATCCCTTTTGGTCCTTTTATCCTGGAATCCCGTTTACGCAAGGATAAACTTGCATAATCTATGCCTATTCTTACATTTCGGGATGTACAGCAGCTCCGTGCGGAACCACACAACAAATAAGCATAAGCCCCATGGCGGGACTTATGCTTATTTTAACTGATCCCTTTGGCTGCCAGCCGCTGGCTGATCCTCTGCAGCTTCACATGATATTGCAGCAAATCCTGCTTGGCGTTTTCCGCGTCAGCCCGACTTGGCTGCAACTTCGCAATCGCCCAGAATTGGATCAAATAATCGAAAACCTGATTAAAGTACGATACCGGACCATAGTTAGCTTCCTTGGCAATCACGTCCATCCGTTCCTTGAATGATGGCATCGCAGTGCCCGGCATGGCAAAGCTCGTCATTGCTTTATGAATGTAATATACAAAGTTGTGATCCACCCCCAGGTACCCCTTCACCGCATCCCGATAAAAAGCAAAATGCAGTGTTTCATCCTTGGCAATCCTTCTCAGCAGCTTAGCCAAATACGGATCATGAGGGCCTGCAGCCTTCGCTACATTATTGTAGAACACCATCGTCGCAAGCTCCTGAATCGCTGTATACACCATCGTTTCCATAGCCGTATCAAAATCAGGAACAAATCCGCCCTCCACCACCGTTTTGCGGAGCTGGTGCAGCTCGTGCGGGTCCGCATTGCGGGTAATAATCAGGTAGGTTTCCAGCAAGTTGGAATGCTGATCCTCTTCTGACACCCAGGTGTGAACAAAATCCTGAAGCACCTTCAGCGAACCCTTAAACGTTGTAGCCAAATGATGATAAAAAAATGGCAGGTTGACTTCAGTCAAAAGTGAGGTCTCAACAGCAAGATAAATAGGCAGGGGCAGCTTTCTTTGCTCAATTGACCATGGCTCTGTGATGAAGGAGCGACCTAATTCCCAAGGTATAAATTCATGATAACTCCAATCTATTTCAGAGGCACGTTTACGGTGCAATGCATATAGTTCGGTTAAATATGGCTCTAGTTTGGGACTAAAAACATCAAGCTTATAGTTTTCTAATGGCATTTGGGTGTGTTCCTCAATTCTTATAAGCTTTATGTCTCAAGTAAGGATACCATATATTACGCTTAATAAATAATTATTTCATATTTTCATAGACTTTATTCCTAAATAGGAGTATTATGAAATATTTATTTGGAAAATTTTACTCTACCACGTAACCATACCTTTGGCACCTACACCCGGATTGTTCAAAAGCTCCATGACAGGAACCGTGTAAGCCACAAAAATCAAAACTACCAATATGGCCACCCAAATGCTCCATTTTTCAAAAATAGCAGGTGTCGGTTCCGCAGTTTCCGTAACCTCACCAATCGGATACTCTGTGTAGCCCTTGGGTGCTCTCAACAGCAGTATCACATTCATAACAATCATTAGTACTCCAATGAAGAGAATCGTTCCGCCGATTGCCATCACCACATGGTAAGGCATCCATAATACCGCGTCAGGATGGTCCTGATACGTTGTAAACGCAGTACGGCGAGGTGATCCCAGCAATCCTACCGTATGCATCGAGCTCGACATAAAGAACATACCAATGAGCCAGGTGATCGTCTGGGCAATCCCCAGCTTATGCAAGAGTGGTGTAAGCACCCGTCCGGTCATTGCAGGAATTAACCAATAGGTTATCCCAAAGAACGTCAGGGCCACACTGGTTGCGACTGTCAAATGAAAGTGCCCGGTTACCCATAACGTATTATGAACAACGGCATTCATCTGGTCACTAGCATTAATAATACCGCCAGCACCTGCCGGGATGAAGATCAGCATCCCCATAAAAGGTGCGAAAAAGCGAACATCCTTCCACGGCAGCTTTTTCAACCAGCCAAACAATCCCTTGGCACCGAGCGATCGACCATGCAGTTCAAAGGTCGCGAACAGTGAGAATGCCGTCATTAGTGATGGAACCACGACCATAAAGGTCAAAATGACCTGAACATACTTCCATACAGGTGATATCCCTGGCTCCATTAATTGATGGTGAAGTCCGACCGGAATCGAAAACAACAAGAGCATAATGAACGACAGCCTGGCCAATGCATCACTGAATATTTTGCCGCCAATGATTTTGGGAATAATCACATACCAGCAAATATAAGCGGGAAGCAGCCAGAAATAAACCAGTGGATGTCCAAAATACCAGAATAAGGTCCGACTCAGCGTCACATTCACCGTTTCCACCCAACCAAACGACAACGGAATCAGCTGAAACAGCACTTCCACAGCTACGCCCAAAGTAGCAATCAGCCACATTAGCATGGTAACGACTGCCATAAAGGAGAACAGCGGCGACAGCTTGGCTTTATGCGTTCTTTTCCAATATCGATATTGGATAAAAATACCAAATCCGCTCATCCAGCTGCCTACGACAATTAGCACCAATGCTACATAAAACCAGGGTGATGCCATCATCGGCGCATAAAAGGTGTACAGCACGGTTGCCTTGTTAAGTAAAATCAGAATCGTAGCGATCACCGTACCTGCCGTCATCATGAAAAAACCAAGCCAACCCAGTGATCTGGATATGGACAGCAGCTGGCCGCCCAACGTTCGAGCCACACCAGAGTACAAAAATCCAATAATAAAATAGGTCGTAAATACGATCGCCATCAAAATACCATGTGCCGTCAACAGCTGGTAATAGCCAATCTCATAAGGAAGCGTTATGCTCCCGCTGCGCACCAGACCTTGGAGTAAGCCCGCCACACCTCCAAGCAGCAGTGCCAGAAAAGCGAACAGAATATGAGCCAGCACCAGTCTCGTATCGCGGCGGTCAAATGCTTGTTCTTCAGTTATCATCTTACTCAACACTCCTCATGTAGTCATTTCACAATAATCCGTGTCTGCATCATTTCGTGTGCGATACCGCAATATTCGTTGCACAGCACCAGCAGCTCTCCAGCCTTGGTGAACTTGTACGTCATTTGGGTGATTTCCCCAGGCACGACCATCATGTTCACGTTCGTTCCCGGAATCTCAAAGCCATGAACAACGTCCTTACTCGTAATGTGAAAATGAACAGTTGCCCCGAGCGGAATTTCCATTTTCTCCGGTCCGTATCCAAAAGCGAAAGCAAGCATATAGGCGTCATATTCGTTCTCGCCGATTTTTTTCAGACCCAGCTGATTGAACGGCGCCGTTGATTCCACCGTTTCCGGATTCACAGTCTCACGCTGCGCACCATGTCCGCTGTGCTGCTGGCCTGGCGGCTGTGCTCCCTGTGCAAATGCACCGACACCCAGCACGATTAAAAATACAACCAGCATGGACACCCCAAATAGTAACCAAATCTTTTCATATCGATGTAAATGCATGTGACCATCTCCCTTTGATCTATGGTAGTTATTAGCCGCGGGCAATAAAGAGTGCATAGACCCCTAACCAGCTTACCGCGATAAAAGCTCCGAGCAGCAGGACCGACACAAGGGTCCCTTTTAACGATTCATCACTGTGCTTGTGCTCCTTTTTCATCCTGATTCCATCCTTTCAACTGTGCTTTCTGTGCTTATTGTAAAAGGTTCCAGCCTGCATCCACTATGATATCGATCACAGCTGGAGGGCTATAAAGGTGAACGTTGTATGGCGAGAGGGAAGCAGGTGAATAGTATCGCTGTGCGGCCATGGTGTTCTTACGATCGCTGTCGTTCCCGGATTTTCTGAATGGATAAACCATTTAGCGGTGAAATTCCGGAAACAAAGGCGAACGCTCCGCTTCTCCAGAACACCATGGCCGCTCCGCTTATATTCACCTGACTCCTCTGTAGGAGGAGTAGAGAGCACAGCAAAAAAGCTAAATCCGGGGCAGGGCCCTTGGACTTAGCTTTTTGAAATTTTACCGATCTATACCTGCTTCACACGAGAAGAACGGAACCGATCTACCAACAAATACACAATTGGAATCATTTCAGTAAACAAGAGAAAAGTGAATTCTCCGTGTCTATATAAATCGTCAAATTCAGGCTTCGACCTGACCATATATAAAGATAAGCCAAGCACCATAGCCGTCATGGAGAAAGAGAAGGGCTTGTGGTCCTTTAACGAGAAGGTATGCGTTAAACAGATAACAGCTAGATATAAAAACAAACAAATTTTGATAAACAAACTTGCTAGCCAGATAGCAATAAGCACAGGATCCAAATTTTCAAGGGAGGATCCGGCCCGGATGTAGCGTATCAGTTCAAGCTGTGGATACTGAAGGCTAGCCGTTAAGTCCGGACCAAAAACCAGAATCATCGGAATCAGGTTGGTAAGCACAATAAATACCGACGTAACCATTGCCCATGTCAACGATCTCATTGTCTTGTTATTACAGGTAAAATACGGAAACAGGAAGGGGATGAACACCATTTCTGCATAAAGTGCTGTGATCATATAGGTGCCGCTCCAAATACCTTTAATATCAAAATGATTTAACATCGCTATAGCCATATGATAATTGATTTCCTTGTGTACAAAAAAAGGAACAATCAGAACTCCAGCTATGCTCAAGAAAAAGATCCCCTGTGAGCTGCGAAAAATCGTTTCAACTCCTGAACGAACGGCATAGGCAACGCAAATCCCGAACATTGCAGTAACAGCCCATTCCGGTGTAGCGGGTAAATAAACTTCGTTCATAAAATCCTGCAATTGCCGTAAAACGGTGGCTGCCGCAAACAAAAAATTGAAAATCAAAATGAAGATAAGTGGATAGTGCAGCCATTTCCCCAAAATTTCCTTGCCGTAATTTCCTAAAAATTGAGTTGGCCTTTTGATTGCCAGCCTATAGGCCAAATA
This sequence comes from Paenibacillus baimaensis, assembly GCF_025567575.1. Classification (NCBI taxonomy): domain Bacteria; kingdom Bacillati; phylum Bacillota; class Bacilli; order Caryophanales; family Paenibacillaceae; genus Paenibacillus; species Paenibacillus baimaensis. Next base: position 55,151 of record NZ_JAOQIO010000107.1, read on the forward strand.
AGTAATCATAATCCCTATGGCGGCACCCATAATTAAGGAAAGCCAAGCCATATAATGGGCATTTTTCACATGGGTACTCATGAAGAAACCAAGTGTGGTAGTAAATAGAAAATTGGAGAAAAGCATATAAATCTGCGACTGGGATACTCGTTCCAATTATTATCCCCCCTTTCATTTCTGCATTAGAATGATTTTTTCTATGGGTGCAAATACCGTGTGAATGGCGTCTCCGATCGTCCATTGTTCCCTGAAATAAAATAAGGCTTCAAAGCCGAGAAATAAAAAAACTGCGGTACCAAGCACGTATCGAAAAGTACTCCGTTTGCGGTTTTTAAGCTGCAAATAGCGCCATTCGGAGTAAATGATACAGCCAAATAGGATGCCAATGATGATCATAGCTCTGCCTCCGTTTCCGAACCTGTAGCAGCCCGAACAGATTGCTTATAAGTACCCAACCGTTTGATCGTGATATGCGCCTGTACTTCTAATTTCATATTACTGCTATAGAGATCCCGCCAATGAGGCTTGATGCTCTTCCACTTCACCGGATAATGCCAATCTATGTAATTTCCAAGTTGGAAGGCATCTGAATTTGCTGCTCTTGACTTGGCAATCGCACTTGTTATTCGCTTCTTTACTTCCATGCTGAGGCTTTGCTCGAGTTTCTCTAATTGTTTTAAGTCCAATAAATTAATATTCGAGCTCGATGAAAGCACTTCAGCTTCGGCATTACTTTGGATTTGCATTTCGATTTGATCTTCTTTGATTCGCGGGTTTATCCGAGTGTTTGCCCTTTGGACGATAAAGCTTATATTTTTTCTATCGGTCGGAGAAGGAATCGAAATCTCCGCATTCTTCAATTTTCCAAGGATCCACAATCCCCCCCGCATTTCACTTGTATTTAACGTATTTACCATTTTCCCCTGCTTAAAAATAGCCGCCCCACTGGTTCCCATCCATTTTTGCTCTTTTTGCTTTTCGCTTTCAATTCTTTTCGTTCCAAATCTGAGCATAGGCACAACCAAATCTCCCCCGCTGTAATTCGCAGCAAGAAAATCTTTTACAGTGGTATCAAGGGTCACGTGTGTTTCGGCGTATGCCATTGCGATGTCAGAAGGAAATCTTTCGAATATGGCCGCAACGGATTGGATTTCCTTGGCTCTTCCGGGTGTTACAAACAGGTAGGCGTTAATATGCATCGTCGGTTCGCGAGCAATAAAATCCAGGATAGGCTGGATTCCTTCTTCAGCCAATTCTCTACCGATCACAATCACACGCGTTTGCCCGAAGCTGATTTTACGTGACAAATCGGATTGCATTTTTCGATAAGCCTCACTAATATCAACTCCTGTCTCGTTAATGTACGTGTACGGTTTACCGGCTTGCTCCCCCGATCCTCCGGCCATTCCTGGAATTAACCGATTCGGCAATGAAATGTCGAGGGATAGTTCAATCCCTGATTTGGCTTTATCCAAGACCATCATTTTCACAAAATCGCGATCATTCAACTCGACGGATGACCAACAGCCCGTAAGTAAAAAAAGAGATAGCAAACCAAATATAACTTTCAATCCCCATTCTCCTCCTGTGCTTGCGCCCATTTACGGGAATCGGCTTGCTGTCTTGTACGGTTGGCTCCCGATAAGGATGGACGTTTGTTCATCAACCACCAAGGTACCCTTAAGAAGGTGTCCTTAAGATCACTGATCTCCAAAGGTACAAAAGGGGATAGATAAGGCGTTCCGAACGAACGCAGATTGATGAGATGAATATATATAATAAGCATTCCGCAGGAGATTCCGAACAATCCAAACACCCCGGCTAAAATCATGACTGGAAACCGAAGCAACCGAAAGGCCAAACCAAGATCGAAGTGTGGAATAATAAAGGAGGCAATGCCTGTCAGCGAAACAATAATAACCATCGCTGCCGATACAATCCCCGCTTGAACGGCTGCAGTGCCAATAATGAGGGCTCCGATAACGGATACCGCTTGACCGATCGATTTGGGGATTCGCACCGCCGCCTCCCGTAATGCTTCGAAGGAAATTTCCATCATGATGGCCTCTATGAGAGCTGGAAAGGGTACAACCTCCCTAGATGACGTTACCGTGATCAGCAGCTTTGCCGGGATCATCTCCGGATGGAACGTGGTAACTGCGATATAAATAGAAGGCAATAGTAGGGACGCCATGAGAAAGATATAACGAATCCAGCGGATCCATGTTGCTGCGATATATCTCTGATAATAGTCTTCAGCTGATTGCATCAGCATGAACAAAGTGGTAGGCGCAAGTAGAACGATTGGTGAGCCATCTACCATAATAGCCACCCTTCCTTCCAATAAGGAAGCCGTAACCGTATCGGGACGCTCGGAATACTGCAACTGCGGGAAAGGCGAAAAGGGGAAATCTTCAATAAAATCCTCCAGATAGCTGTCGGCCAGAACACCATCGATTTCAATTTGTGATACTCGTTTATTCACTTCATCTATTAGCTCTTGCTTGCAAACTCCCTTAACATAAGCGATAATCACTTTGGTTTGTGTCTTTGTACCGACCAACAGCATTTCCGTCTTAAAATCAGGCGTTTTCAGTCGTCTTCGGATCAGGGTCAAATTGACTTCCAGGTTTTCTATAAATGCTTCTCGCGGCCCCCTCAAAACCGCTTCATTAGGTGCCTCTACAATTGATCGGGTCTGATAAGAAGTGAATGGGAATTCGAGCAATCTCGGCTCACCCTCAACAAGCAGCAAAGCATGTCCATTTAGAACAGCCGTCACACCCTCTTGCAAGGTAGTCAGCTCTGTAAGGTCGGTGACTGACAACTGCTTCAGATTGAAGATCTGATTGCGGAATTGGTTTGCATCTTGAGCCTGGAGGGATAAGATACGAGCCAGAACTTCCTCTTGAATCGTTTTCTGGTCAATCATGCCTCTCAAATAGATCAATGCGCACTCTTGATCAGGACCGGCAATGAATGTATGATAAACCACATCGGAGCAGTTGCTTAATTGCTGACGGATCCAGTTCAGCCGGTTCTTGAAGTTTCCGGCATTGATTATGGAAATCTCAGAGTCGGTTAGAGCCTGATTATTAGGAGGAGCTTCCTTATACCGCTGCCTTTTGCCACTTCTAATTTGTTTTTTGATAAGCCATTTAAATAACGACATGATGTGGATATCCTCTCGTCATAGCTGTAATCCTTCCATAATCAAACAGATCATATAAAATTTAGTATCCCCATGAAGTGATCGGCTTATTACAAAAATGGCAGGTATAGTCAGAGACATAAAAAAAGCTGTAAATGACGCAGGTTTCCCTGCTTCATTCACAGCTTGTTATTGAGCTTATTGATGATAGCGAATTTTACACAATTGGCACTTGTTTCTACGCACCATAGGTGGGCCAGATTTCTTGTGTATAAGCCATCTCCCAAAAGTTATATTCATAATGGCTGCTAATCACAAAATGCCGTTTCATTCGCTCACGGTCTGCATCTGTAACCTGTTCGGCAATTTTATCTAACCGATTAATTTGCTCCTGAACCAGCTCTCCAAAAGCTTCGCCCCCATAGGTGCTGATCCACTGCGAATAGATCGGCTCCTCGGGCTTATAAGCCTGCAGACGCTCGCCAATTTCATGATACAGCCAGTAACACGGCAGAATCGCCGCTACAATATCGCCTAAATGTCCAGAATAAGCCGCACGCAGCATATGAGATGTATAAGCATAAGCCGTTGGTGACGGTTCAAAGGCTGTTCGTTCCTCATCGGAAATACCCAACTGCTTCGCAAAGTCCTCATGCAGCGACAATTCGGCATTATACGTGCTCTGCACATGGGCAGCCATCCTGTTGGAGTCATACAAGCTGTCGGCCTTGGCCGCACCAAGCGCCTGAACCCGAGCAAATTGAGATAAATAATAAGCATCGTTCAATAAGTAATGACGGAAGCAGGACAACGGCAGTGTGCCATTGGCAATTCCTTGTACAAAAGGATGCTCAAAGCTGGCCTGCCAGCTTACATCGACAGCTTGACGCAATTGATCACTAAACTTCATGGATATTACCCCCTTGTGTTGGTTTTCTTAATCCTCGAACTTTATTATCCGTTCACTTGATATCTGACATCACCGATATGAAAATAAGGAGCGTGCTGACCCGTATACCAAGCAGCGCCCAGCATCACCGCCAAATAGAGAACCAAACCCAAGTCGGCGACGGAAAAGCCGATACGGTAATAATAAGTACGCTGACGTACCGTCGAGAATCGCTTCGCCTCCATCGCTACTGCAATCCGCTGTGCACGGCGAATACTTTGTGCCAGCATGGGAATGGCATACACCTTCAGTGTATCGTATATACCACGCAAGCCCATGCGCCGCTTCACGCCACGTACCTTCATAGCCATCTGCAGCGTTTGAAACTCACCGATCATCATCGGCAGGAGGCGCAGCGCCGCCATAAAGCTGTAAGCATATTTGGCCGGCAGCTTGCACTGCTGCATCAGCGAATAAAACAAGGCAACCGGTCGGGTCGTTAACGCAAACAGCAAGCCGCTCAGTGCCATGTTGACGGTTTTTAAACCGATATGCACCCCACGAAAAAAGCTTTCCTCGGTCACACGTATAAGTCCCCATTGTAGCCACACTGCGTCTCCTTTACCGAACATCATCATCGACATCGATGAGGAGACAAACAGCAGACCAAATGGGAGACATAGCAGCAGCAGCCTGCGTATGGGGTGACCCGTACAGCAGAGTAGCAGCACCAATTGAACGGCCGTAACATTAATCAGTACGTTAATATTGTCGGTCAGCAGCACTACAAAAAACATGGCAATCGACAGCAGCAGCTTCAATCCGGGATTGACACGGTGCAGCCAGGTTTCCTTGAAATCCAAAGTATGATGCACAATATTCCACTTCCTTATCAACCTTCACTGGACACAGCAAGCTTTATAAACCTTCGCTTACAAGCTGCCCTCTCCGACAAGCTCAACCTCGTCGCCAGCCCCTTTATACAAGCGGTCATCCTTATCAGCAATTGAATTCAGATAGTCTGCAGGGCTAAGATCTGCTGTCAGCTTCCCATGATCCACGACCCACACACGCGTCGCAAAATAACGGACAATATCCAAATCGTGGGTGACCATAATGATCGACGTTCCCTTTTGCCGCCATGCCTCCAGCTTCTCTAATATGGCGAAGGTATTGGCAGCATCCTGCCCAAACGTCGGTTCATCCAGAAGCAGCAGCTTCTGATCCTTGAACATGGCAGTGGCAACGCTGAGCCTGCGTTTTTGGCCAAGTGAGAGCTGGTAAGGATGAAGAGCTCTTTGACCATACAGATCAAACTCAGCTAGTAATGCTTCAGCTCTACTTGTGAAATCAGCTTTTCCATCAAGCTTAAAACCAAATGACGCTTCATCGATCACCGAATTGGTCACGAATTGCATTTCCGGGTTTTGGAATACATAAGCCGCTGTCTCTACTACATCTTTAAAGCCCCGTACCTGCTGACCCAGCAGCCTGTAGCTGCCGCTTGTCGGGATCAATTGCATCATGGCCTGCAGCAGCGTGCTTTTGCCTGCGCCATTATGACCGACAACGGCAATCCATTCCCCGACTGTCAAGCTTAGCTCAGCGACTGCGATCTTGGTCACCCGACGTCCTTGATAACCATTGAAGTTATGCAGGGCTAGCGTCTCTGTATCAGCCATTGCAGCGGTCGCCGTCCTACTGCTCAGTTCATCACTTCGTCTGCTGGCTATTTCCTTATATAATGGCTCATCCGAATAGTGCTCCCATACTCCAGGATACCATATTCCATATTCCTGAAGCTCCACTCGATAATCGGCAAAAATCATTGTTGGAGTACCATCGGCCAATATCTCTCCATACTTATTAAACAAGATAACACGATCAACAAAATCGATGATCTCATCAATTTTATGCTCGACAATGATGATCGTTTTGTCCTGCCCGACCGCTTTGATCGTATCCCATACTTCTCGGGTTCCTTCTGGATCAAGCAGTGAGGTGGGCTCATCCAGAAACAACACCTCCGGCTTTAAAGCCAGTACAGACGCTATTGCCAACCGCTGCTTCATCCCTTGCGACATGGAGCCAATCGCTACGTGATTTTGTTCAAAATTCAGCCCTACCTCGCGGAGTCCACTCTGGATAAGCTGCGGCATATCTGCACGTGGCACCCCCAGGTTCTCCAGTACAAAAGCCATCTCTTCATCCACAAAGGGCATACAAAACTGCGTATCCGGATCTTGGAACACATAACCCCAGGAGGATGGAATCTGGATAGCATCACATTTCATCGGAATCTCAATTGCCTGTGGAATTAAGCCTGTAAGCACCTGCAGCAATGTAGACTTACCGCATCCGCTTGGTCCCAGCAGCAGCACCTTCTGCCCTGTATACAATTCAACAGATAGATCCTCGAACTGCAGGGAAGGGCTGCCTGCAAATTTCAAGCGTAAGCCCTTGACCGAGGCACATACGCCCATCATTGCTTACGCTCCAGCGCATCGAAGTCAGCCTGGCTGGCTGGACGGACCAGTTGGGTAACACCCGTTGCCTCCAGTGCCTTAACAAGACCGTACGAGCACAGTCCGGTAAAGAAGATGGACCCGATAATCCGAAATACAAAGTACAAAATCAAATTCCAGGATTCAAGGTCAAGCAAATAGCCTTTGAAAGCATCAAACACAAGCGATGCAATAGCCGAAGCTACTCCAGCCAAGCAAGCCGCTGTGACCGAGAAACGGCGATAAGCAAACAGTAGAAAGATCAATTCCGCACCAAGCCCTTGAGCGATCCCATAGGTTAACGCTTCAACTCCGTACTGAGAGCCCGCGATCAGCTCACCGGAAGCTGCAGCAATTTCTGCAAGCAGTGCTACACCCGGCTTACGAATGATCAGAAAGGCAACAACAGCCGCCATAAACCATACGCCGTACATCAACTGATCCAACTGGAAGCCTGCGAGCTTCACCACATTGGACACATCTCCCCACAGACGGTAAATGATCGCAAAGACAACAGAGATGACGACCGTGACCAGAATATCGGTCAATTTTAAACCTTTGGACATATAATACCCACTCCTTCGATTATGGGGGCTGTTTGAACCGATAAGTGAGCGCCAAAAAGACCACTCCCATATCGGAAGTGGTCTGCATGTATGAATCCATTACACGCTTCGAGTGCTCTCCACTTCCCTACGCTGGTTTCATCCAGATCAGGTTCAGAGGGTTTAGAATCTATGGATTCAGTCTCAGCCCAAATGGCTCCCCTAGTGACAACCTTCATATTATCAGGTTTGATCAAAATGTCAACGACAAAAAAATAAGACAAGCCCGCATTCAGGCTTGTCCACTGTACAACTTTTTACGAAAAACGCTTATTCAAAGTAGGTGTATTCCCATTCGCCTTCTTCAGCCGTCCATGAAGTTGCGTCTGTATATTCAGGTACGCCTGTGAAAATCAGTGTGTATTCTTTCATTTCTACCGGTTTCAAGTGAACAGGCAGATCTGTAAAGTATTGGTTAGCTACTTCTTTAGAATCACCAGCATCATTATGAAGAATAATTTTCACACTTACTTTTTGCACAACATCAATGTTTTTACCGCCAGTGTTTGTGAAAACACCGGATGCTTTCAAACTACCATCTTCATAGAACACTGAAAGTACTGAGAAATCAAGCGCTGCCGGTGCTGTATCAGCCGCTGGTGCAGGAGCTGCCGCTTCTTCTGCCGGTGCTGGAGTAACCGCTGGTGCATCATCAAAGTATGTAAATTCCCATTCGCCTTCTTCAGCAGTCCATGAAGTTGCATCTGTGTACTCAGGTACATCAGAGAAAGTCAAAGTGTACTCAGCTGCTTCACCTGGTTTGATATTCAGCTTTAAGTCTGTAAAGTAGTGATTAGCTACTTCTTTGGAATCACCAGCATCGTTGTGAAGGATGATCTTAACGTCTACTTTCGTTACATCTGCAATGCTTTTGTCCCCTGTGTTCTTAAAATTACCTACTGCGGTCAAGACACCGTTCTCATAAGCTACCGATGTGATTTCAAAATCCATTGCTGCATCAGCAAATGCCAGTGAAGACATACCAAGCAAACAAGCCCAAAGCATAATGGAAACCGTTAGAAACTTTAATACTTTTTTCATCATTTTTCACTCCTATTTTATATGTAGTAAGACCTACTTCACAACATTATAATCTGCTTTTCTTAATAAAAAAGAAATATAAACAATACTTTAGAATTAATTTGTCGAAAATGTGTATAATTTGAGACTAACCGGATATTAAAAGCCGTTCACCTCCAAATTGGAAGTGAACGGCTCTGTGATTTCACTGATTTTACTTACAGATAAGCTTCTATGAAACGCATCATTGCCTCTTCATGGAAAGGCAATCCCTCATGTCCGTAATCATGGTACAATCGAACTTCCTTTGGACCAGCCAAGTGGTTGTAAGCAGCAAAGCAGGTCGAAGGCGGGCATGTGATATCCTGCAAGGTTATCGCCATTAAGGTTCTGGCCTTGATCCGGCTTGCCATATTCATACCATCGAAGTAGCTGAGCGTTCTATACACCTGTTCTTCCTGTCGATGCTCAGGATCATACCGACGGAACCAGTTCTTGATTTCCACATAAGGTCCAGAAGCATGAATCTCTACAGAACGACGGAAGTGGCTTAGGAAAGGAAATACAGGCAACGCCAGCTTCGGACGAGAATCCAGTCCCGCTGCGGCGAGTGCCAACCCACCACCTTGACTACCCCCATATACTACAATTCGGCTGGCATCGACCTCTTCGCGTGAACATACGAAATCAAGAGCACGAATACAATCCAGATACACCTGCTTATAATAGTAAGAAGCCGGATCCAGTATGCCCAAGGTCATCCAACCCGGAATACCTCCCTGGGGATATTCGGCCCTATCCGGTGTTAAGCCACCCTGACCTCTTACGTCAATCGCCAAAGCCGCCATTCCCATCGAAGCCCATTGCAGCAGTTCGTTCGGATAACCGCGATTGCCCGAATAACCATGATATTTGACCAAGACAGGCAGTGAACCGGGTTGATGTTCACCCTTCGGAGTTACGTACCAACCATGAATCGGTGTACCATCCGCTCCATCAAAAACCACATCATATATCGAAATCGATTTCAATGGATGATCTTGCACGAGATTTACTTGTGCATGAAGAGGCTTTTGATTTGAAAGCGCTTTGGCGTTATCCCAAAACAAGTCAAAATCAGCCTCGTTCGTAAGCTCAGGCTTATAATCCTGAAGCTGGGATAAGGGCATATCTACATTAGGCAAATGGAACAGCTCCTCTTGAATATAATGGGTTAAATGAATGATCCTCCTGCTTATTGTACCAACTATTCGGTGGCGCGCAACCTATTTTTATCCATACCGGAGCCTCCGGCCATCCTCAGAAAAAGCTTCTTTTTTCTTGCGTTGCAGCAGGTTATGTGTCAAGATATTCGTTAGTATCCAATCGACAAGAAATAGGTGAATTGCATTCATGATGAAATCTTTTTTTCGCTTACTGACAGAGCTCTATTCACGTAAAGCGATATCCCGGGTAACGGGAGCATTTGCTCAATCCAGAGTAAGCCGCAAGCTTATCCCGCGCTTTGCCGGCATTTATGGTATCCGGTTGGAGGATGCAGAGAAGCCATGGAACGAGTATGTGTCTTTAAATGACTTTTTCACACGTAGATTAAAAAATGGCCTTCGTCCGATTGATATGTCTCCACATATCGTAGTCAGTCCGGTGGATGCAGCCATTACCGGTATGGGACCGATCAGCGAAGGATTAATTCTTAATGTCAAGGGACAAGATTACACGATCGATGAAATGCTTAATTTCTCGCCGCGTGCGGTCAGCTATAAGAATGGCTTTTACTTTGTGCTTTATCTCAGCCCAACCGATTACCACAGAATTCACACCCCTATTGAGGGTGATATTATTGAAAAAGAACACATTCCCGGCAAAGTATATCCCGTTAATGAGTTTGGTCTCCGTCAAATGCGCCGAGTATTAAGTCGTAATGAAAGACTGATTACGTATATGCAGCATGAGGACGGAGAAATTGCCGTCGTTAAGGTTGGAGCGATGAATGTCAGCAGCATTCAATACGTCTCTCCATTGCCGCAGCGACCCGGACGTGGTGATGAGCTCGCTTATTTTCAATTTGGTTCCACAGTCGTGCTTCTGATGGAAACCGATACCTTTGAAAGCCGCACCGACCTTCAGGTCGGCAGTAAAGTCAAGATGGGACAAATACTGGGCTTCGTTAAACGCAAATCATAAACCGACAAGTCTACGCAGGTTACTCACAATCAGCCTTTTTCAGTAGAACATTCATAAAAGTTACCTGGCTTGGGGTAGTGGGCATTGCCCTTACTCCGAGCTATTCAGTTTGTATCGACTTCCATACCTCTTCCATCCTCTTGATCGCATACTCGATGTCTGCCTCCGATAAATGAGGGAAATTAAAATAAGCTCCATAGCTAACTTTCTCTGCTTCTGCCTCAGTTTCTGTCAACTGAACAGGCACACTAACCTCTGACCAACGGATACCTGCTTGAGCACATTGATCACGAAACTCGATATAGGTCGGTTCATTGCCGCGCCACCATCCAAAAATATGCAGACCTGCGTCACCCTCCACCCAGGCGAATTGACCGGACAGCAGCATATACAGCCATTTTTGCAGGCATTCGAACTTGCGACTGTAAGCACGCTTCATTCTGCGTAAGTGACGTTCGTAGCTGCCGCTCCCCATAAAAGCTGCAAGTGTCCGCTGCTCCAGTAAGCCGGTAGGCCGTGGTTCAAATAAGGCCTTCGCTTTACGTATCGGTTCCACCAAAGAAGCAGGCATAACTGCGTAACCGATTCGAATGCCGCTCAAGAGCGTTTTACTAAAGCTGCCGATGTAGATGACACGATCCTCCCGATCCAATACCTTAAGTGGCTCCAATGACTTGCCACGGTGACGGAATTCGCTGTCGTAATCATCCTCGATAATAATCGCATCCTGCTCATAAGCCCATTTTAAAAGCTGCTGTCTCCGTTCCATGCTTAATACAACGCCTGTAGGAAACTGACGGCTTGGTGTAACAAACAACAGCTTGGCTTCCCAATCATCTGGAATAATTCCTTGTCCGTCCATAGAAATCGTCTTGGTAATACCTCCTGCTGTATGCACAGCTCGCCGAATACCCAAATAACCCGGGTTTTCTACGATAACAGGATCTCCGGGATTAACCAACAGTTGAACCGTCAGCGCGATAGCCTGCATCGAACCGTTGAATATGACAATTTGCGATGGATGACTATCGATCCCCCGGGCCCTGCGTAAATATTGTGCGATGCTGTTCCGTAATTCATAGTCTCCCTGCAGTTCAGCACGTGGAATAACTCCTTGTCCCGTTAACTCCTTGGCTGCAGCATGGAGATGTCGGTTCCATTCTTCTTGTGGAAATAACCCAATATCCGGTGCAAACCAATGAAAATCAATTTGCTTTACAACACCTGGCAAATCATACGAGACATCCCCTGTTGGCTGCGACATAAGCCGTTTTCCCCAATCCGACAGTACGTAGACTTGGCTTTGCCGCTCAGGAGTGGACTTCGGTTCATAATGGATCGAAACGAAGGTCCCGCGTCCTATCTCGCTTCGCACGTAACCCTCTGCATTCAGCATATCGTAAACGACATTGACTGTTCCTCTGGACAATCCGTACAATGCTGCCAATTCCCGGCTCGAAGGAAGCCGTGTTTCGTAAGTCAGCACTCCATCCAGGATTGAATCTCTTAATGAATGATACAAAGCCAGCAGCTTGGTAGGGTACTTGGAACGGTATAGATGAAACGGAATTTGAAAGTGCATGCCGAGGACTCCTCTTGATTTAATTAGAGAAACCATATTGGTACAGTCATTTAACTCTAAATTGGAGCTTATTATTTGTCAATAAGTACGTTAAGCTCATAATCAAACCTATCAAGGAGGTCATCCCTATGAGAAGAAAAGAATTTGAAGTGATGGATCATGAGGAAACGCTGCAATTTTTGCAGGAGGTAAGCTTTGGTGTGTTAGGCTCGAATGGTGAGGATGGCTGGCCGCAGTTGACTCCTTTAAATTTCGTCTATTATGAGGGCTGTCTGTATTTCCACGGCAGCCATGTTGGACAAAAAATGAAAAACCTCAAATCAGATACACGAGTCACCTTCTCCGTTGCCAAGGAATATGCGATTATTCCTTCTTACTGGTCAGACACCAAGCTTGCTTGCCCGGCTACTGCGTTTTTTAAATCTGTACTGATCAAGGGACATGCGGAGCTGGTCAGTGATCTGCAGCAAAAGGCAGCAGCGCTTAGCGCATTTATGCAGAAGCTGCAAAGCGAAGGTGGCTATGAGCAGATTGACCCGCTGGATACCGATTACATCCCTCAGCTTAAAGCGACTTCCGTTGTACGTATCGTGATTTCCGAGATGTCAGCCAAGTTTAAATTCGGGCAGAATATGCAGCAGGACCGATTAGAACAAATCACCACTGGGCTCGTTGAAAGAAATCTGGAGCTTGATACCGAAACCGCGACGCTTATGAAAGCTTATTGCCCTCATCATCGGAAACAGTCTTAGCCGGATCCAACATTTGGATTTCCATAACCCAAAAAGTCCGCAAGGCATAATGCCTGCGGACTTTTTGGGTTATGATTCAGAAATTTTGAATAGAGGACTTATCTCAAATCCTGTGGAGCTACCATATCCATATCGCTGAACTCTTGATTTTCACCAGCCATCGCCCAAATAAACGTATAGTTATTCGTGCCGACTCCGGAATGGATCGACCAGCTTGGGGAAATAATCGCCTGCTCGTTGCGAACAACAAGATGACGAGTTTCAGTAGGCTCGCCCATCATGTGGAACACAAGACCATCTTCAGGCATATCAAAATACAAATACACTTCCGAACGACGGTTATGCGTGTGACAAGGCATAGTATTCCACATATTGCCCGGCTTCAACAGGGTCATCCCCATCACCAATTGGCAGCTCTGTACACCATTCAAATGAATGTACTTGTAAATCGTACGCTCATTGGAGGAAGTGATAGAACCCAGATGCGCAGGCTCAGCTTTGGTGATTTCGATTTTCTCGGTTGGATAATTTTTATGTGCAGGCGTTGAATTAAAGTAGAAACGTGCCGGATTTGCGGAATCCGCGCTTTTAAAAATAACTTCCTTGTTGCCAAGACCTATGTACAGGCCATCCTTGTTGTCCAATTCATACTCTGTACCATCGACAATGACCGAGCCTTTAGGACCCACATTGATGATACCGATTTCACGGCGTTCCAGAAAATATTCAGCACCCATGTCATGCTTGTCCGCTTCGAGCTTAATGGACTCGGATACCGGAATCGCTCCACCTGTAATAAAACGGTCCACATGGCTGTATACCATATTCAGCTTACCTGGAGTAAACAGCTCTTCGATCAAAAACTCACTTCTTAGTCTTGCCGTATCATACGTTTTTGTTTCCGTTGGATTCGTTGCGTAGCGAATTTCCATTGTAACAATTGCCTCCTCGAAAATAGGTACTGGATTGAGGTCATTCATCGATACCTCAATATTAAAACGTTTCATTTTCTTGTACGGACAGTTAGCCGCATACCTGTCTATGGTATCATAAATTGCTTCCTCCCGCCACAGCATCCATACAACACTTACCTCTACCCTTGCAGCAAGGGCAACTCAAGACCTTGTCACTTCTCTGCTAATAAGGAATACATACGGAAACAACCGTTCCAACCCCTGGCTTGCTTTGAATGCGAACTCCTTTCTTCATACCGTAGGTTAGCTGGATCCGTTTATTCGTGTTGACAAGTCCGATATGCTCGACCTCCTCGATGGCCTGCTCCTCCAAACCCAACATATGATTGACCTCCAGCAAGCGCTCCCGGCTCATCCCGATTCCATTATCGATAACGGCGATGCGAATGTATGATTCAAATCGGTTGATTTTTATTTTGATACAACTCTGGCCCTCCTTCACTTTTATTCCGTGATAGATTGAGTTCTCGATCAACGGCTGCAGCAGCAGCTTGACAGTACTGTATCTTTTAATATCCTCATCGTCATACTCCCAGATCACATCAAACTGGTCGCGGTAGCGGATTTTCTGAATCGAAATATAGTTTTTTGTATAAATAATTTCCTTTTCCAGCGTCACGATTCTATTAGGCGTATCCAGCGCATATTTCAGCAGATCGGACAAATATTCAAGCATCTGATTCGCTTCATTCGGCTTTCCCGTCAACCCGACAACCTTCCAATAAATTGTCTCCAGCGTGTTGAACAAAAAATGCGGATTGATCTGCGATTGCAGCGCGAGCAGCTCGGCAGCCTGAAGCTTATACTTTTTCTCGGACAGCTGCACCTGCAGGTAGTTTTGCTCAATGAAATTTTTAATAATTTTTTGCGTAATAAAATCATACTCATCAATTCCGCTCGCAGACGAGGTAGCCGGTAGTGGAATTCCACGGTCCGCGTAATCAATAATCGTAATAATGTTGCGGATATGGTTCACATTGCGCCGAGTCAAAAAGTAGGTTAAAAGCAGCCCCAGAATGAAAGACAACAGCACCAGAGAGAGTGAAAGCGTACTGAGCTGAAAAGGTATAGGCGTCAGCCCTTGCCCCTGTGTGATCGAGATATATCTCCAGCCGTATTTGCTTGAATGCAGCTGCGAGATCAGATACGCCCCCTCGTTCGTGTTTAAGGTAAAGGAAGTATCCGACAGCAGGATTTCTTTCAGATCAAAAGGCTTCAATTCATCAAGCCGGCGATTTTTAAAAATAACGCGGTTATTCCCGTCCACCACCAAAATATGCTGATCTGGATAGGTAACGATATTTTCCAGCAGCTTCTCGATATAGTTGGTATAAATATTCAACACGATGACACCGTTGGGCTCATTTTGTACGGTAGAAAACAGGTTTTTATAAACAGTTGTAACCGGAATCGGCGCTTCAAACGAATAACGCTGAATTTCCCGCGGCTCTGTCCAGACGTCGGTTTTATTCTGATTATTATTAAAGCTGTCCCTCCACGATACATCATGAAATTCGCTGAAATTCGTCAAGCCCACGCCGTTGGCAAGGAATTGATTGTGATCATTATTCACAAACACATAGATCGATTCTATAAAGGGCTTGGCCGTAACCGGGGCATTGATATAATTTTGCGATATTTTCATCAGCCTCAGATTTTCCAGCGTCAAGGTTTGTGTCTGCAAAATGTCCTCCAGCCTGTACAGAACCTCCGGATTGCCAAGACTGATGCTGAGCGAATCGATTTCATTAAAAATCAGTTCAATATTACGGTCGATCTGGTTGAACAAATTCAGATTATTTTTGTTGATTTCCCCTTGAATATACCGCTGGGTGATGACAATAGAAAGCGTACCCAGGATCAGAATCGGAATCAGCAGCGGGACAAGAAACAGCAGCAGGTTTTTCAAAAAAAACTTTTTTCTCATTGCTAGCCTCTTTCATCTTCACGACTGTTTCTGAATTCACGCGGATTCATGCCAAAGTGCTTTTTAAAGGTGCGTGTAAAGTTTTTGGCATGGCTGTACCCGACCATTTCGCTGATTTCATACGTCTTGTAACGAATATCCTTCAACAGCTCGGCAGCCTTGCTCATCTTAACCTCCGCCACATAATCGGAAAAGTTTTGCCCGGTTTTTTCCTTGAAATAACGGCTTACATAATAAGAATTCATTCTGACGAGCGACGCGGCTTCCTCCAGTGTTGCATGCTTGTAATTCTGCTCCACATATGTGCGGATCGCTGCGATAACTTTTTCGTTAAACGTGCTGTTGTCATCATTGCCATGTCTGCCATGCTGCTCCTCGTCCGCCTTGTCGAGCTCCTGCTTCAGCTTCGAAAAATGCTCATACAGCTCATTATATTTAGTCGGCTTTACGATATAGCCTTTGATATCATAGGATAACGCCTGCTTGGCATATTCAAAATCCTTGTAGCCGCTTAACAGCGTAATTTTGATTTTACTTTGACGGCTGTGCAGCTCCTGCGCTAATTCAAGTCCCGTCATCACCGGCATGCGGATATCACACAGCAGCACATCAACGGCGTGGGCATCTATATAGGTTAAAGCTTTTTTTCCATTTTCAAATACACCTACGACATCAAAGCCAATCTCATTCCATGGAAAATACTGCGTAAGCCCGTTCCTGATCTCCACCTCGTCATCGACCAATACCAGCTTGTACATCGGTTGAAAACCCCCTGTTTTAACAAAAATACGCCTTAGAAACGATAAGCGCAAATAATGATACCTTTTCGTCCAAATATGTGAATAATGATACCTAAAACAAATCTGTATGCCTTTTCATTCTAGTGCATTGGCTTTATATTTTATACTATTAAATGATAATCAAGGGGGATTAATTTTGAAACACACGATGAAATGGATTCAAATGGTATGCATCTGCTCCTTGCTGTTTGTCGTATTTACAGGCTGCAGCACAGGTGGCGGAGGAACCGCTTCACAGGCAGATGGAGGCGTAAAGCCAGCAGGCAAGGTATCGCTTCGCTTTGCATGGTGGGGCTCCGAGGGCCGTCATAAAGCGATACTGGAAGCGATCAGCTTGTACATGAGCAAGCATCCGAATGTGACGATTGAAGCCGAGTATGGCGGCTTTGACGGTTATTACCAAAAGCTGGTCACACAGTTCGCTGGCGGTACCGCACCCGATTTAACACCACTGTCGTTTGACTGGATCGATGAAATTGCCGTTAAAGGTGATCTGGTAATGGATTTGAATACGCAAAAGGACAATCTGAATCTCAGTGCCTTCAACAGCGATTTCCTTAACAAATATGTCGTGTTTAATAACAAAATGGTTGGACTTCCAATGGGGATCAACGGCATGGTTACGGCGTACAACAAGGAATTTTTCAAAAAGTTCAATATTCCCGAGGATACCAAGTGGGATTGGGATAATCTACATGAATACGGTAAAAAGGTGCATCAGCAGGATGCTAATGCTTACCTGCTCTCGATGCTGGACGTCCGCGGCTTCCTGCAGCCTTATGTGAAGCAAAAAACCGGGAAGCAGTGGATCAATACGGATAAAACACTCGGCTTTGACCAGGCTACTTTGGCGGAAGCGCTGACGTATTACAAGAAGCTGTTGGATGACGGTGTCTTGCAGCCTGTGGCAGAAAGCAGCCTGTACCCGGAAATTACGCAAAATATTACGTGGCAAAAAGGCAACATCGGGATTGCATTCGGCCTGTCTTCGACCATTACAAAGCTGAAATCATTTATCCCGCAAATCGACGTCAGTATGTATCCAGTTCCGCAAAACGCCAAGGATTCAGGCGTGTTAGTTAACCCTAGTAATCCACTGGCGATTAACAAAAGCAGCAAATTCCCGGAAGAAGCCGCCAAGTTCGCTGGCTGGCTGTTGACCGATCCGGAAGCAGCACTGATTCTTCGTGATACTTACAGCATTCCGGCTGTCGAGAAAAATTCGCAGGCACTCGTCGAGAAGCAGCTGGTTGATCCAACTGTAGCCAAAGCGGTCAAGATCGCGCTTGAAAAGCCGGGCGAGCCGCTCAACGGAATCAGCAGCAATCAGGAGCTGATCAAGCTCGTAGAGGATTATATGCAGCAGGTCGCGTTCGGACGTACAACCCCGGATGCCGCAGCTCAGGAAATCATCAAAAGGCTGAACGATAAATTAAAAGCGATTAAATAACAGGCTTGGACAGATCAAATCGAATGGGATGACTTCGGGGTAGCCTCGAAACAACGGGAGGAGCGGCAGGCTGCACCTCCCGTTTGTCGTCTTATGTCGAATACAGACAGGAGTGGACTTATGGGAACACTGAGCAAAAAATATGTCGGCTTGTTATATATCAGCCCCTGGCTTATAGGGTTTATCATCCTGACGCTTTACCCCTTCTTCGCGTCATTGTATTACTCATTCACGGACTATAACATGATCCGACCCCCAAGCTTCGTCGGCTTCACTAACTATATTGACATTTTTACGAACGACCGTGATTTCTATAAATCGTTATGGGTCACCTTTCTCTACGTCCTGATGGCTGTTCCCGCCAAGCTGGCCTTCGCACTGCTGGTTGCGATTATTTTGAACAGATCGATGAAAGGTATTGGCATATTCCGTACCGTCTATTACCTTCCCTCTATTCTTGGCGGCAGTATTGCTGTATCCGTCCTGTGGAAATTTCTGTTTATGCGCGAAGGGCTGGTCAATCAGCTGATGTCGTACTTATCGATACCTCCAATCGACTGGCTGGGTGATCCCAAGCTGGCTTTATTCACCATTACGCTGCTTCCAGTCTGGGAATTTGGTTCCTCAATGGTATTGTTTCTTGCAGGCTTGAAGCAGGTTCCCAAGGAATTATATGAAGCTGCCAAGGTAGATGGAGCCTCCAAAGCTCGTACCTTCTTCAGCGTGACACTGCCGCTGCTGACACCAATTATATTGTTCAATCTGATTATGCAGACGATTGGAGCCTTCCAGCAGTTTACGGCGGCTTTCGTCATTACAGGCGGTGGTCCGGTAAAATCGACTTATTTGTATGGACTGATGCTGTACGATAACGCGTTTCACTATTTTAAAATGGGTTATGCCTCCGCCCTGTCCTGGATCTTGTTCATTATTATTATGACATTCACGTTTATTTTGCTGAAAACGTCCAACCGTTGGACGCAT
The DNA here is from genome assembly GCF_025567575.1 of Paenibacillus baimaensis. Lineage (NCBI taxonomy): Bacteria > Bacillati > Bacillota > Bacilli > Caryophanales > Paenibacillaceae > Paenibacillus > Paenibacillus baimaensis. Next base: position 73,973 of record NZ_JAOQIO010000107.1, read on the forward strand.
TATGAAGACGGGGGCGATGATAAATGACACGTCAAAATAACCTCTGGACCATAATTCTCTTGTCATTATTTGGACTGCTTTTTATTTATCCACTGCTGTGGCTCGTATTCGCTTCATTCAAACCGAACCAGGAGGTATTTTCCACGGTTGGGCTTCTACCCTCGACATTTGTCTGGGATTCCTACAGCAAGGGCTGGACCGGAATTGGCAAAAACAGCTTCAGCACATTTTTCACCAATACGTTCATTATGGTCGTTCCAGTCGTGATCCTCACCGCAGTGTCCAGCACCATCGTCGCCTACGGGTTTGCCCGCTTCAAATTTCCGCTCAAAAAGCTGCTGTTCGGGCTGATGATGTCCACGCTGATGCTGCCTGATGCCGTTATTATGATACCGCGTTATATTTTATTCAAAAATTTCGGCTGGCTGAATACGTATTTGCCCTTTTATGTACCTGCCCTGCTGGCCGTTCACGCGTTTTTCGTCTATTTACTGATTCAGTTTTTCCGTGGGATTCCCCGCGATCTCGATGAGGCCGCCTTTATTGATGGCTGTGGTTCGTTCCGGATTTTGACACGGGTGCTCGTGCCGTTAGCCAAGCCCGCGCTGTTCTCGGTATGCATTTTCCAATTTATCTGGACCTGGAATGAGTTCTTTAATGCCCTGATTTATATCAACAGTGTATCCAAATTTACGGTCGCGCTGGGACTGCGGATGGTGCTGGATAACGAAGGGGCTGTCCACTGGAATCAGGTTATGGCGATGTCCGTCGTTACGATTCTTCCCTGCGTGATCGTCTTCTTTATTGCCCAAAAGCATTTTGTGGATGGAATTTCCACAACCGGATTGAAAGGTTAACGTTTTGAGCTTAACATGGGTATTAGATATGAAGTGATAAGGAGTGATTAATGATGCGCAATTCCGCAAAGCCACAGCGCAAGCAGCCCAATGTCATCGTGTTTTTTACCGACCAGCAGCGCTGGGATACGACCGGCGTACATGGAAACCCGCTCAGACTGACCCCGAATTTCGATCAGATGGCCCGCCAGGGAACCCACCTGGAGTATGCCTTCACCTGCCAGCCGGTCTGCGGACCGGCGCGGTCATGCCTGCAAACCGGCTTGTACGCCACCGAAACGGGCTGCTACCGGAACGGCATCCCGCTCCCTCAGGAGCTGCCTACGCTTGCCGGTTATTTTAACGATGCCGGTTACGACACTGGCTACATCGGCAAATGGCATCTCGCCGTAACCCGCGACCAGCCGGTACCTGAGCATCTGCGCGGCGGTTATCAATATTGGCTTGCTGCCGATGCCCTGGAGCATACCTCAGATGCTTATGAAACCTTGCTCTACGACAATGATTGCCAGCCCGTCAAGCTGCCAGGCTATCGCGTCGACGCATTAACAGACGCAGCCATCCGCTATATCGACGACCGTAAGGACAAGCCTTTCTTCCTGTTTCTCTCGTACCTGGAGCCGCATCATCAGAATCACCGCGACGACTATCCGGCACCTGATGTGTACCGGGATATGTATACCTCCCGGTGGGTACCGCCCGATCTGGCTGCGCTCGGTGGAACCGCCCATCAGCATCTGGGCGGCTACTATGGAATGGTTAAACGGCTCGATGAGGCGCTTGGCAGGGTGAGAGATGCGCTGCGCAGCCTGCAGCTGACTGAGGATACAATCATATTATTCACGTCCGACCATGGCTCGCATTTCAAGACGCGTAATGCCGAGTACAAGCGTTCGTGCCATGAGAGCTCCATTCGGGTTCCCAGTGCCTTGTACGGCTCGCAATTCACAGGCGGTGGCAGCGTAAGGGAGCTTGTCAGTCTCGTCGATTTCGTACCTACGCTGCTGGATGCAGCAGGTATCGAGGTTCCTGACCATATGCAGGGCCGATCCGTCGTTCCACTGCTGAATAACCGTCACGCCGAATGGCCCGCTGAAGTATTTGTGCAAATCAGCGAGTCGCAGACAGCGCGGGCTATCCGTACGCAGCGCTGGAAATACAGCGTCACTTCCGCAATCAAAAGCGATCCCGTCCCTACCGCTTCCTCTGACCGATATGTCGAGGAGTTCCTGTATGATCTCTATGCAGATCCGTACGAGCTTACCAATCTGGCCGGAATGGAATCCCATCGCAAGGTTGCTGATCAGCTTCGCGAAACGTTGATCCGCCGGATGGTCGAAGCCGGAGAAGCAGCACCACATATTGACGCTGCTCCCGCTGCAGCATATGGGCAGCGAAAAGTACGTGAATATGAAATATTCGAGTAAGCAGCTGCTGTTCTTTTGAACCTACAAGTGTATAGATTCAAACTCAAGCCTTCAAATCAAACCGTGACTCATCGTCCTTAAAATGGTATAATGTTGCCGAACTAATTAGGCAACTCCATATGGAAGACGGAAGGATGAAACTTCAATGAACCCTCTTGCTCAACAGCTCAACAATACGATTGCGAATGAGAATACGCATGTGTATGAAATGCTTTCGAATCTCGGAAAAGAAATCTATTTTCCAAAGGTAGGCATTTTGAGCCAATCTGCTGAAGCCAAGGTAAAAGCAACAACCTTTAATGCCACAATCGGAACCGCTCTTGAAAACGGGAAGCCGATGCATCTCAAGGTTATTCAGGATACATTATCCGCATACAATCCGAAGGATCTTTATGAGTACGCACCTCCAGCTGGTAAGCCAGAGCTGCGTACCGCATGGCGTAAAAAAATGCTTGAAGAGAATCCTTCCTTATCCGATAAAGGCCTGGGCAACCCGGTCGTCACCAATGCACTTACTCATGGTTTAAGCATCGTCGCTGATTTGTTTACCGAGGCTGGCGATACGGTCATCATTCCCGATAAAAATTGGGAGAACTACGAGCTGACCTTCGGGATTCGCCGTGGTGCCCAAATCTTGAACTATCCATTATACAACAGCGAGCGCCGCTTTAATGCAGAGGGCTTGCGTGAAGCTTTACTCTCTCAAAAGGATAAAGGCAAAGCGGTCGTACTATTGAACTTCCCTAACAATCCAACTGGTTATACACCAGGTGCCGAAGAAGGCAAGCAAATCGTCGCTGTCATCAAGGAAGCTGCGGAAGCCGGGATCAATGTTGTAGCTGTTACTGATGATGCTTACTTCGGTCTATTCTTTGAAGATTCAATGCAGGAATCGTTGGCTGGTCAACTGGCTGGTCTGCATCCTCGTGTACTATCGATCAAGATTGATGGTGCGACCAAGGAAGAATTCGTCTGGGGCTTCCGTGTAGGCTTCATCACCTATGCCGGACTGAGCGATCCTATGCTGGCCGCGTTGGAGCAAAAAACACTCGGGATCATCCGTGCTACGATTTCCAGCGGACCGCATCCATCACAAACCTTCGTGCTGCATGCTTTGAATGCTCCTGAATTTAAAGAACAAAAGCAGGAAAAAGCCGCCATCATGAAGGGCCGCGCCAACAAGGTGAAAAGTATTCTCGACACAGGCAAATATAATGGAAGCTGGGACTATTACCCGTTCAACTCCGGCTACTTTATGTGCCTTAAGCTGAAAACCGTCGATGCCGAAACGCTTCGTGTCCACCTGCTGAACGAATACGGGATTGGCACGATTGCTCTGGGTGAAACCGACCTGCGTGTTGCCTTCTCATGCATCGAGGAAGTTAACCTGGAAGAGCTGTTTGAATCCATCTTCCGCGGCGTACAGGATTTAGAAAAAGTAGCTGCCGAGTAGACACGTTAACGTAGATCGAGCAAGTAATACAGGTTGGCCTCCCTCCTTAAGGAAGGCACGCGTTTTGAAAGCTCCCGAAAGTCAACTTGATGAGTAACGTAAAGTGGGACCTACCCTTTTTGCGCTACTCATCTTTTTTATGTTCAGACTTGTTCGAGCTTCTACTATGCAGTATTTCCGGGTGTAAGGAGGTAAAAAAAGAATGAAATCTTTGAAGCCAATCACAAGAAGTCCCTTTAGAATTTATTTGGGTAAGAAGTATTATCGCTGCAAGCGTTATCTGGAATGGTATGTCGGTAGAAAAAAATACGCTGCAGCCAGACAAAATACACTTTTGCCATATACAATTTTCAAACATAAGACTCCCTTACTTCGTGAATTAAAAGATGTGGATATGTGGCTGCAGCATAATAAAATAAAGAACCTTATCCTTGCTTCACAAACACTCAATAAACTGCTTATAAAGCCTGGCGAAACCTTTTCATATTGGCGTTTAATTGGAAATACAACCCGCAGAAAAGGTTATGTGGATGGCATGATTTTGTTTTTTGGAAAGGTTACGACAGGCGTCGGGGGAGGCTTATGTCAATTATCCAATCTCATATACTGGATGACCTTACATTCACCATTAACCGTCACGGAGAGATATCGACATAGCTACGATGTATTCCCCGATTCCAATCGAAGCCAGCCCTTCGGAAGTGGGGCCACTTGTGCTTATAACTACCTTGACCTGCAAGTCAAGAATGAAACCAATCATACTTATCAATTGGTTATTTACTTGACGGATACCCATTTGGTTGGGGAATGGAGAGCAGATATCCCCCCAACCCAAACATATGAAATCTATGAAAAGGAACACTGGATAACTCATGAGTATTGGGGAGGTTACATAAGACATAACCGCATATCCAGGAAAGTATACAATATTGGACATGAACTTATTGATGATGAAATGATTACTGAAAATCATGCCATTATGATGTACGAACCGATGCTGCAGGAAGGCATTTAATTCGTGTATTCACCATAACAGGGGGTTAGCAAGCGTGAAGATCACTTTTCAATTACCGAAAGCTGACCCGGACAAACAAGCTCGACTCATTTCCGAGCATTGGGTACAGTTAAAAGAGCCCAAATCCCTGCCCGTTGCGATTTTATTATCGGTTCCTTTTATGCTTGTAGGAGGCTTCCTAACGCTGATGCTAACGAGGATATTTGTACCGGTTAGTTTAGAGGATTATGGGTTTCAAGGTGGTGGGATAAGCTTTAATATTAATATCCTGTATATCCTTTCTATTTTCGCGCTCCTACTGATCCATGAGCTGATCCATCTCAGCCTGATTCCAAGCTTTATGAAATCCAAGCACACGGGAATTGGTATTCAAGTTTTCGGTGGATTTGTATTTACAGAGGAAATTATGTCTCGCATGCGTTATTTGATCGTATCTCTCGCGCCATTCGTGCTCATTTCTATAGTTCTGCCTGTTCTGTTAGGGCCCATGGGATATCTGAATCCATTACTTATTTTCCTCATTATTCTTAATGCTCTGGGCTCGTCCGTCGATTTGTTAAATGTAGTGCTAGTTTTATCTCAAGTACCAAAGAAAGCGCAAATAAGAAATCATGGTATGAACACATTATGGAAATAAATGTAATTTAAAGTCAAACAATCCGACCTATGAAGAACCATATATACACAATTTTGATTTGTAACCGATATATCAATTAGGTGGAATTATAACGCCCATCATTTACCTATATTTAGGAGAAAGGAGTGAATACATGCAAGTTTCTTTTTCATCACGAGCTATAACCCAGAGCCCTTACGCCGGGATAAAAGCAATAGACAGCAGTATGTCCATTAAGAAAGCTGACAAAGCAGACTCCGTGTCTATTAGTGAAGCGGCACGTAACATGTTTGCCAAAAACGATACATTCAAAAAAAATGCAATGATTGAAGCCTTAATGAAACAAAAGGAAAACCTGCTGGAGAACAAAAATAAATTAGTGGAAAAAACCTTGAAAGACGGCGGTCAATTAGATACGATCAAGGACCAGATTAAGGAACTCGATCAGCAGCTCCGTTTATTGGATCAACAAATTAGTCAACAACAAGTAGACGATCAGCAAAAGGCATTAGGACTGGATGAAGAAAGCAAGAAACCTACAAAGGCAGTCGCTGCTGAAACGAAAACAGATAATGAAGTACAGGCTGAACAGCTGCATAACATTGCGAGCCTGGCTGGAAATCTGGATCAAATTGAAAGAATGTCTGCGCAGAAAAACAATATGCAAGGCGAAACACGGATTTTGAAAAATGAAATTAAAGTGGATGAGGCTCGATCTTTATCTAATCTTCCTGCAACGGGCAAGCGCGAGAAATTATCGAATTTGAACAAGGGAATTTCTGATATTGAAAAGCGAATCGGCGAAATGACACAGTCAACGACAGAGAAGCTGAAAGAAGTGAATAAGCCGTCAGACGACAACATCGCAGAAGAAACCCCTGTTAACGGTTCAATGGACAAGAGCACTGAGCTGGGAAATAAACGATAACCAAAATGGATAGATATCAGGGTTTCCTGAATACTCTATCCATTTTAACTAGCCGCCTAATACCGTGTACAACATCCTATTCGATCCTTGAGCTTATCCCTCATGATGACCAATACGCCACATCAGGATTCAGAGCCGCTCCTACCTCGCCTTCCCTTACCAAATCATAATCGAGATATCCCTCATCATCCAAATAGTATACCTGCTGCTCATAAAAGGCGCACAAGGTTTCCATGAACTTTTCGGGTGAAGCATGAAGTACTTCTAGATCGTCATGATCAGCCAATAACAAATCACATATGTGTTCAACACCCTCAACAGACCTGCGGTAGCAAATATAGTCACTCGCATAGTTCGTTAACAAAGGCAATACGATCTCGCCTGATTCCTTATGCCTGTCGAGCAATAATTCGGATAGCTGCTGCATTTCCTGCTCGTATTCTTCAAGATGAATCAACCGATAGCCGGGTATAAAATCCATCAGGGTCTGGTCTTCTATCTCTCTGCGGGTGCCGGCCACTCTACCATACAATGCCATTAGCAATGCGGGTACCTCCTGGAGGATATCCCCAATGCTGACGGCTGCCTCTTGATGGCTTCCCAGACTCGGAATATAAGCGGGGCGCAGCCGGGATGATAAATTCAAAAATTGTTCGACTTGATCTGATAGCAACGTAGCTTCTCCTCCTTGGAAAGAGCCATACCGATAAATGCAAGCGGGAATGACTCTTGTTCCCTCATTATATAGCTCCTGACGGTAATTTAAAACAGAACGGTCGTAAGCGAAGCTTTGCTATTCTACTCATGTGGGCAGATCCTCTTCATCAACTGCAGGGAGCCGCGCCCGTGATTAAAACAGGCGCGTAGCTTCCGCTCCTCCTGGACTCAATCGGCCAGTCGACACTTTTCCGTATAACCGCAAAAAAGCCTTCCGAGCGTCTATGACGACCGAAAGGCTGCTGGCTGAATTCGTTATTTCCCCTCTGTCGGCACCACGATCTGTTCCAGAGGAATGACTTTGTGAGCCTCTGCAGGTGTGGATATGATCTGTTTGTCGGTTGCGCCCACGCCTCCCAAACGATTGGTCAGCCCTTTGACGAGCTCCTCCAAATCGATGCCCGATACGCTTTTCAGCATATCTGGTGCTGTAGCCATCAACTCGGTTACATATTTGCTTACCTTTGTAGCGCCGCCACCGTTACCACCGGCATCTACAATGGTAAGCTTATCGATATGAGACATCGGCTCGGCGATTTTGGCTGCCAGCTCAGGCAGCATCTTGACAATGATATCCAGAATCGCCGCTTCACCGAACTTGGCGTAGGCTTCAGCAAGCTTTTCCTTGGCTTCTGCTTCCGCAAACCCTTGAAGACGAATGACCTCTGCTTGTGCGGTACCTTTGGCTCGCTCGACATTAGCTTCGGAATTACCCTTGGCCAAGCCCGCTTCTGCGATGGCAATCCCAGAAATACGTACCTGCTCCGCGTTGGCTCTCGCTTCTGCCTCAATCTGATACTGTCTCGCATCGGCTTCACGCATGCGACGGGACTTATCCGCTTCTGCTGCTTGCTCGATCGCATAACGATCCGCATCCGCTTTCTTCTTGACCTCGGAATCATATTGCTTCTCACGGCGCAATATTTCCTTGGTTTCCAGATCGATTTCCCGTTCTTTGCGAACAAGCTCAACCTTCATTTGCTCTTCTACGATAATTTGCTTCGACTTGGCTTCCTGTATGCCATAAGCCTGATCGGCCTCGGCCTTCGCTACATCCTGCTCCTTCTTAAATGAAGCAATCTTCAGCTGCTTATCCTTCTCGGATTCAGCAATGTTCGTGTCGCGCGCAAGCTCGGCCTTCTGGCTCTGCTCCTCGGCATTTGCCTTTTGAATTCGCGCATCCCGGGACGCTTGGGCCTGGGCAATATCCGCGTCACGCTTCACAGCAGCAATCCGGGGTTTACCCAATGCGTCCAGATATCCGTTATTGTCGCGCAAATCCTTGATCGTAAAGGAGACGATTTGCAAGCCCATTTTACGAAGATCGATGGCCGAAACCTCCTGAACCTTTTGAGCAAATATATCACGATTTTTATAAATATCCTCAACCGTCATACTGCCGAGAATCGCCCGAAGGTGGCCCTCCAGCACCTCTTGCGCTTCACCACGCAGCTCCTCATCACTTTTGCCGAGAAATTGCTCGGTAGCCGTAGCAACATCCTCGATCGATCCACCAACCTTGATAATTGCAACACCGTTAGCGAGTACAGGTACCCCCTGCTCCGTATATACCTCAGGAGTCGCAATATCAAGTTTGTGGGACAAAAGCGAAATAAACTGTGCCTGCTGGAATACGGGGAGGATGAATGCGCCACCACCACGAATGATTTTTAATTTACGGTCTGTTTCATCATTCATTACATTTTTGGAGCCTAAAAAAGAACCGGTGATGATCATCGCTTTATCTGGACTGACCGTTTTATACCGTGACCAAAAGGCCAATCCGAGTATAACCAGAACAGCAATCAATAATACAGGAATCGTTAAGTATTCATAGTTAGTAGTCAATTGCGTCAAAGAAATCCCACCTTTTACGTTTTTTTAGTAGGGTTTAAATATTAAGCTCACTTACCGCAAAATCGCGGCCTCTTAACTCAACGATCACTACTTTCTGGCCCTGCATAATTTGCAAGCCCTCAAAGCTGACAGCCGGATAATTAGATATGCCGGAGTTCGTATGAATAATGATTTCTCCATAGCCCAGCGTCGGAATCGTAACCGAAACCTCGGCTGCCTTGCCGACTAAATCACCGACCGAATGTCCGATAGAGTGCTCGGCCTTGCTCATATTGCGCACGAAAAAAATGTAAATTGCAGCCGACAGCACAAGTGCAATAAGCACCGCCAAAATAGCTATAAGTGTGACATCAAGCAGCGTGTATTTGTGAAAAATAATACCTGCCGCGCCAAATGTAGTGATGCCTCCAACGATCACAATGGGCTGCATAAAGTCAAAATGATCCAGATGCAGCGCAGCCGCAGCGCTATCCAGCCAGTGACCAATCACTTCTCCAATCACAAGCGTTATCACGGCAAAGGCAATACCAAATAGTAAGCAATTCCAATAAACAATTAACATGGCGACATCCTCTCCTATCAGTATTAGTCAGGAATGATTCTGTGCTTATCTTCTAGTATACATGAAAACTGCCCTCCATGTCAGGTTTAAATCGTTATAGATCGCGGATTCTCAAATTCAAGGGCGGTCAGCATAAAGAAAAGCCCTCCAAAGTGTTACTCTGGAAGGCTTGCAAGCATACCTGTATATCAACCTCAAATCAGCAAATTAAACAAGGTAGGATTTTTATTAATCTCCACATATTTAATGCCTCTACTCTCCATACGATCAATGAGGGGTTCATAATCCTCTTTATTTTTCAGCTCAATGCCTACTAGCGCCGGGCCGTTTTCCTTGCTTGTTTTCTTCGTATATTCGAATCGTGTAATATCGTCGTTGGGTCCCAATACCTCATCAAGGAATTCGCGCAAGGCTCCTGCCCGCTGTGGAAACTGAACGGTAAAATAATGCTTCAGCCCCTCATAAATCAATGATCTTTCCTTAATTTCCTGCATCCTGTCGATATCATTATTGCCGCCACTAATGATACAAACGACATTTTTCCCGGCAATCTGCTCGCGGTAAAACTCAAGTGCTGTGATCGTCAGCGCACCTGCTGGCTCGGCGACAATCGCATTCTCATTATACAGCTCCAGAATCGTCGTACACACTTTGCCTTCAGGTACGACCAGAACATCGTCTACAACTCTTTGGCATACCTCGTAAGTTAACTCCCCTACCCGCTTGACCGCCGTACCATCAACGAACTTGTCTATCTCATTTAAGGTGATAATTTGACCCTCATCGATAGATTGACGCATAGAGGGTGCACCTGCAGCTTCAACACCAATCACCTGAGTGGATGGACTAATAGCCTTAATGTAGGTACCCACGCCTGCAGCCAAACCGCCGCCGCCAATACCGGCGAATACATAGTCCACCGGGTCTTTCATATCATTCATCAGTTCAAGACCTACGGTTCCTTGGCCAGCCATTACCTTAAGATGATCAAAAGGATGGACGAACTGCATCCCCTCCCGCTCACTGTACAGCAGCGCTTCCCTTAAGGAATCGTCGAAGGTGTCTCCAATCAGGATCACTTCCACATAGGAAGCTCCGAACAGCTTGACTTGGGATATTTTTTGACGTGGTGTTGTGGTTGGCATAAAGATTTTGCCTTGCACCTCAAGCGCTTTGCAGGAATAAGCCAAGCCTTGTGCGTGATTGCCGGCACTGGCGCATACTACGCCCTTACGCAGCTTTTCTTCAGGCAGACTACGCATTAAATTATAGGCACCACGAATTTTGAAGGAACGAACAACTTGCAAATCCTCACGCTTCAGGAACACATTACAATTATATTTATCAGATAGAATGGAGTTTCTTTGCAGAGGTGTATGAGACACCACATCTTTCAGCAAATGACTCGCCATGATGATATCTTCCAGCTTGATTGTCTGATTGTCCATATTAACCTCCACCGAATGTACATTTTTATAATTATACACCCCGAGGACGGGTTGTCCATAGTTTTCTTTTTGCAGCTGCTTCACACGCAAAAAAAACCACTGCCATGAAGATTTCTCAGCAGTGGTTCCGTCACATGACTATATTTTTCTAGCCTCTACAAAGCTGTAATCCGGGTAGTCAAGCGCTGCCTTATGCTGCGCATGCTCCACATCAAATGCTTTAACCTTAGCCTGAAAACCTTTACCCGATGTGTCCTGAAGGCTGAGCTCATACGAATCCAGCATTTTATGGGCGTAGTTGAGATCAAACACATCCATATTAAAAAACAGCTTGCTGTTCTCTATAATCCGGTTCAACTCGGCAAGCTGACCTTTATAAAAGCTGACCTCGTGCGTATCCTCATGCTGAGATTTAAGTAATTCTACCGCATCGACACGATCGCGAATATCCATCAAAAATTCAACTATCTTCTCCTCCGACAAGGCAGTCAGTGGTTTTTCTTCATGTCGTATCACCATTGGGTTCCCCTCCACGTATTCGTCATTTGGTTATGTGTTTTTACCCGATTCCGCCCCCTATGAAACTCATCCATTCCCATACAATAATAGAACAGCCCCTCCATCCGGCACTAAGGGCCTGAATGAAAGAGCTGTTCCTGGGTAATCAACCTTTTTCTTCTCTCTTGTGTCAATCTCTCTATAGATCTCTAAGGATCCTATTATCGAATCACGATCGTATGAACGACCTGGTTTTTGCCTCTGAGTTCAATCGCACGATTAGTGGTCAGCAAGGACATATCACCCTGGATCGACAGGTTGCTTGCTGCATTATAGACGGCAGTTTGCACTGAACCACTGCTCAATGTCTGATTGATTGAAATTGTCGCAATTTGTCCGCTTGTGTTCAGCGTGTAAGTATTCAATGAACCTAGCACTGTGAAATCTGTCTGCTGATCCTGTGTCGGAGTCACTACTTGAACGAAGATCACCTTGCCACCATAGGTTCTTACCAGCACCGAATCACCGACTCTTAGCTCGGAAGCTGCAACGGACACGCCGTTACGGATAATAGACACATTGGCATCAAGCTGAGCGCTGTAGGTCTGACCATCCTTGGTCAGCGTCAAGGTATTATTGCTCACTGTTGTGTTAATCGAAGCTGTGAAAGTAGTGTTATCGGGCAGCTGATTGCCGTTCACCGGTGTTGTCACGGATACCAGAATAACTTTTCCTCCGGACGTACTCACTGATACTACATCGCCTGCTCTTAGCTCGGAAGCTGCAACGGACACGCCGTTACGGATAATAGACACATTGGCATCAAGCTGAGCGCTGTAGGTCTGACCATCCTTGGTCAGAGTCAAAGTATTATTGCTCACTGTTGTATTAACCGAAGCTGTGAAAGTAGTGTTATCGGGCAGCTGATTGCCGTTTCCCAACGTCTTTACTTCTACGAAAATCGCTTTGCCGCCATAAGTACGAACTACCACATCGTCGCCTATTCTCAGCTCGCTTGCAGCAACTCTAGCTCCGTTGCGGTAAATAAAAGCTCCTGCATCCAATTCCACACTGTAAGGTTGACCGTTAACGTTCAAAGTCAGCACATTGTTGCTTACTGCAGCATTCACCGTACCGCGAACCGAGGTGTTATCAGGCAATTGACTGCCTGTGCGGTCCAGCAGCGCCGCCAATTCGGCACGTGTCACCGGATTGTTCGGACGGAAGGTATTATCCTCGTAGCCGTCAACCAGTTTTTTCTCAATTGCCAAGGCTACATAACCGACAGAACCGGCCGGGATTTTATTGGCATCCTTGAAAGTAAGCTTCGTATTCATTTTGGTTTTAGCTTCGTTTTGCAGCTTCAGTGCTTTTATCAATAAAGTTGTCGCCCACAAGCGATCCGCTTCCTTTTCCGGCTGTACAGCGTTTTCCGACTCCTCGAACAAATCGTTTTGCAGCGCTACGGATACATAACCGGTTGCCCAAGCATATTTGGATTTGATTTTATCCGCATCACTGAAATTCAGGTTCGCCTGCATCGCCTCTGCCGATTCCGCTTGATCCCGCAATCCCATCAAACGAACTGCAGCTGTAATCGCTTCAATACGAGTAATGGTTTTACGTGGCTGGAAGGTACCATCCTCATAACCCTCGAACACTCGCTTGGATGCAAGACTTGCTATATAACGCATGGCCCACTCGACATCGGAGCCTTTGACATCATCAAACGTCAGCTTGATTTCAAGCTTGTTATTTTTATCATTGTAATTTGTCTTTACAGCTTGAACGGTTTGAGCCTTATCGCGCCCTTTATCTCGGTCATTGTCTTTATCGTTGCCCTTACCTTTGTTATTATCGGCAAAAGCCGCTGTAGAACCGCCTACTACCATAGCCAGTGTCAGACCTGTCACTAATACCTTCTTAAATAAATGATTCATCATCATTCTCCTCATCCTCATAACATAAATTTTGTTGTTGTTGGTTAATTAAAATGAATCCGAACCTTCGCGAAGAGTTCTTTGGAATTACTAAAAGTTTCGCCGCTGCTCAAACGTTTATGGGGGTCATTTTGATCAATCGGGATATAAATGGTAAACTTAGGACGACAATGCCTTCAGGGCGATGATTCCGACTATGGATAGATCACGAAGAGGTATGAGTTGAGGGAGGATTTAAAAGCATGAAATGGAATGCAAAAAAGCTTTCTGTCGCGCTGGCCTTATTTGCGTTGGTCGCTGTGGGTGTTTTTTATTCATGGATGACTTTTGCCAAAGAGGACAAGACCCGTATCGAGTCGGCTGCCGACATTAGCAAAACACCACCGGCTGCCAAGCCGCAAACGGCCGCACCAACGCCACCACCGGAGCCGAATATTCCAACAGAGCAGGTCGATATCGCAATATTCGGTAGTGAACTGGAAGGCCTCTATCTGGCACGAGCAGCAGCCGATGAAGGTCTTAAAGTGAAAGTACTGGATCCGAGAGAAGGATTTGGCGGACAGGTGCTGCAAGGTGAAATGCTGTTTCTCGATGAGACCCGGGATGACAAGTACAACCTGATGGTGCAAGGACGTGCCAAGGAGCTGTTCGATGGCTTCCGCAATGGCAAAATCCGCAAGCTTACAGAGTTTACGCAATACTTTGACAAGCTCAAAAAAGACATCCCGATAGAATCAGGCATCAAGATCGTCGATATTAAACAAACAGCAGGACAATTCGGACCTAATGCCGTTGAATCTGTTACGTATGCAGGCAAAGACGGTACCAAGAAGAACATCAAGGCAGCCTATTGGGTGGATAACAGCGATTTTGCCGCACTGTTAAGTCAGTTAAAGGTAAACCGGATGCCCGGTTTGGAGCAATTTTATGGAGAGACCAAAATCGAATATATGAGTTCCGGATTTATGCTTAAATTCAAAAATGTCGATTGGGCCAAATTCAGCTCCAGCTTTAACAATATGACAGCACAGGAGCGCAAAACCAAATATGGCGGCGGTTCGGTCAGTGAAAGCTATGCGATCGGTCTTAGCGGAATGACAAGTGCGTATAAGCCGAGTAATGAAAGAGTATTTTTACGCGGATTGAATGCCGTGAACCAGCGGGATGGCGAAGTGTTAATCAATGCTTTTCTGATATACACTGTTGATCCTTCCGACGAGAAATCAGTAGCCGAAGCGATGGAGCTTGGAAAAAATGAGCTGCCGCTGATTCTCAACCATTTCCGCAAAAACATAATTGGCTGGGAAAAGGCCGAGCTGAACGGCTCCCCCAACTACTTGTATATCCGAGAATATAATCATTATGAAACGGATTATGTGCTGAAACCATCGGATATGCTTGGGGCGAATATGTTCTGGGACAACGTCAGCATCGCCGGTTATCCACTTGATCTCCAAGGTATCAGCACAAGCAAATGGGGCATTGAAATGGGAAGACCGGACAAGTACGGAATGCCCCTACGCAGCTTTTTGCTGAAAGATTATGATAATGTGCTTGTGGCTGGTAAAAATGTCGGTTCGTCCGCAATTGCGTACGGCAGCGCACGCATCCAGCCGAATACGAGCCTTGCCGCTGAAACCATCGGTATTCTGCTTGGTCAAATCCAGGGTAAGAAAAAGCTGCGGGAGCTGAAGGAAGCCGATATGCCTGCGCTTCACAGCTACCTAGAAACCAAATACAAGATCAAGCTGACAGGCGTTGTAGGCAATAACAAAATCAAAGGCTGGACGGCTGATGAAATCGCCAAGCTGGATATAGGTAAAATCGTATACCCTGCTTATGTGAATACACGAAAAAAATAATCCGATCCCTACACCACATCAGATCGTAAATAAGCAAGCCCCCAAGATGCTCCTAACAGGACATGATGGGGGCTGCTTTTTTTATAATATCAGAATTTTCAAGTTTTCAGCAGAGCTGAATATTCTGATATTGCAAGAAAAGCAACCTATTGGACACGAATGTATCTTCACCGAATAAGCTTCGATCAGAGGCTTTTCTTATATAATCATTTTTACCCTATTGAAAATACGCGCAATTGTCTATACTGTACATAGATCTGATAACTGGGAGTGAAGTATATGAAGAGAATTGTAACTCATAACGCTAGAATGACCGAAATGCAGGACAATTGGAACCAAATTAACAGGGATTGGACCCGGTAAAAACATACATGTGTAATCGGATTGTCCTCCCTGCATAATCGAAGCGAATAAGGGAGCAGATATTCATGAAAACACCACTGGAAACTTACGGCTTTCAGCCATTTTTTGCAGAACAGGCCTTACAACATACTGGCTATGAGGTTGGACGTGTCATTTTGGAGCATAAGCATTTGTACCGGATCTTGGGCGAGAACGGGGAATGGTTAGGTGAACTCTCTGGCAAAAGCCGCTATGAAGCAACTCGGCGAGAGGATTATCCGGCAGTTGGCGATTGGGTCTGGATGACCCCCTTGCCAGGCGAGCAGCGCGTGATTATTCATGACATTATGAAGCGAAAAAGCAAATTTTCACGCAGAGCTGCCGGTTCAACCGTCGAGGAGCAGATCGTAGCCACCAATATAGACCGTGTGTTTCTGGTTATGGCCTTAAACCTCGATTTTAATGTAAGACGGCTCGAGCGCTACCTGCTGCTTGCCTATGAAAGCGGAGCCGCACCAGAAATCGTACTGACCAAAAAGGATTTATGCGACGATATAGCAGCCAGATATGTGGAGGTAGAGGCTATTGCCCCAGGTGTACCCATCTATACCGTCAACAGTCTGGAAGATGATGGGATCGAATCGATTCTCAGCACGTTGAAGCCCGGAGAAACAATTGCGCTGCTTGGCTCCTCCGGGGCAGGTAAATCAACGCTGCTCAACAGCCTGTATGGTGAACAGAAGCAAAAAACGGGTGCCGCACGCGATGGAGATGACCGCGGCAAGCATACGACCACACACCGTGAGCTGATCGTGCTGCCTTGCGGCTCGCTCATGATCGATACGCCGGGAATGCGCGAGCTTCAGCTCTGGGACAGCAGCGAATCGATGCACACCGCATTTCAGGATATTGACGAGCTGGCAGCAAGCTGCCGCTTTGGCGACTGCGGGCATCACGGAGAGCCTGGCTGTGCCATTCAGCAGGCTCTCGAAGCAGGGACACTGGACGATGCTCGCTGGAATAGCTTTTTGAAGCTGCAAAAAGAGCTGGCTTATACAGAACGTAAAGCCGACGCAGGCGCCGCACGTGCGGAGAAGGAACGTTGGAAAAAGATACACAAGCAGCTGCGCGGCAGCGGTAATCGCTAGAATAGTAAACCAAGAGCCTCAACCCGTTGTCATGATGGGCTGAGGCTCTTCGTCTTTAATAATTATTTTTATTTCTACATGATCCTATCGTCTCCGAAGCGCGAGCCTTACCACATTGTCCTGAAAGGTAACAGCACGTATGCCTGCAGGCTTGGGCAGGTAGTCGTTCAACGGAATTTGAAGCGGCTGCAATTGAAACCAATCCATCGGTACAGATAGTTGCTTGATTTGGGTTCCCGTATGGGTAGCTGTCAGAAAAGGATCCTCCCATTTGACGGTAAAAAACAACTGGGCTCCAATCGGCCACTTATCTTTGTACATCAAGGTTACATCAGCAGTCCACTGGTTTCCCTTCAGATTGAATTGTGCCCCCGATAGCTTCCAATCCTCATTCAGCTGCGCACGTGAGGAAAGCGTCTTTTTCAGCAAATCATTCACTTCGCTTTCGGTCAACACAACCTCAAGCCTTCGATTTGCAAGCATATCCGTTAACTTATCACGAACCGAAATTTCCGAATAATTCAGGTCCAGCAATCGATCCGGCTGCGCATACGCATAGGAAACACCCAACAGCAGGATACAAAGGATAAGCAGCATTCCCACAAAACGCAATAGCTTCCCCATTTCCGTAGTTCCTCCTGACTATCGATAAACAAGTTGCAAATAATTTATGTCGGCTTGTTTTGTTTTTCTTTCAACCAGCGCGGAGCCCCTTTATTTTTACGTTCCCGCTTAAGCTCACGATCGGTTTTTTGCTGCACTGGCTTGGTACCTTTTTTGACTTCAAGCTTGGTTCCCGTTGCTGCATTAGGGGTACCTGACTTACGAATATCCGAAGTTGTCCCGAGCTTGGTCTCGGATCTGATCTCAGATCTGGAAGGACCTGTATTCGCAGGCTTATTTGCAGGTGAGCTTACCGGCTTGCCTGATGCAGACCTGCTTGGTGCTTTACCCGCTGCCGATGAGGCTTTGGCAGGGTTTGGCTTACCCAATGCTGCACTGCGGGCAGGCGCCAGATTAGGGGAACTGGTGGATACGGCTTCAGCCGTAGTTGAACCGAACTCCTTCTTGTTTGCCTGACTCACGTGTGTCTCCTTGCCTTTGGAAGGGCCTGTTGATCTGGCTGCTCCACGTGATCCGGACTGATAAATCTTGCCGTAAGCCATTTCTTGTTCCTCTATCTTGCAGCCCAGCTTTTTGGAAAATTTATCAATAATAAATCGTTGTTTGTTCGTTAGGATGGATATTGCCGTACCCTTTTTCCCCATCCGTCCAGTCCGTCCAACCCGATGTACATAATGGTCTGCATCAATCGGCAGCTCAAAGTTGATGACATGTGTCACATGAGGAATATCCAAGCCGCGCGCCGCGATATCCGTAGCCAGCAGCAATTGGAATTTGCCTGCCCGAAATGCCTGCATCACCTTTGCCCGCTCCTGCTTGCCTGCGTCGCCATACAACGCCTCGATGGATAATCCGGCAAATTTCAGCTTTTCTACAATTTCAGCGACATTATCGATTTCATTAATGAACACAATCGCCGCAGGCATATTATACAAACGAACGATACGACGAAGCGTATCAATCTTGTCACGGTCCTCGCAAACGAAATACAAATGCTTAAGCGTTTCCGAGGTCCGCTGCTCAGGCGAGATTTGCACATAAACCGGGTCCTGCATCCAGCGGCTGATGACAGCCTGGATAGGCTCAGGCATCGTAGCCGAGAAAAATAGCATTTGTCTGTTGCGCTGCGTACCTTTAAAGATGACTTCTACCTCGCGCATGGAGCCCAGATCAAATACTTGATCGACCTCATCGACGACAACCGTCTTCACATGGTGAACGCTCAGCTTGCGCAGCTTTAACAGCTCCATCACTCTGCCCGGTGTGCCGACAATCAGCTGCGGCCGAAGCTTGAGCTTGTCGATTTGCCGGGTTAAGGCAGCACCGCCAATTAGTCCCTGAACACGGATACCCGCTTCATCGGCTAGCAGCTGCAGGGTTTCCAGTATTTGAAAGCCAAGCTCGCGAGTAGGCACAATAACGATACCTTGAACCTCTCTTGAGTTCTTGTCAACCTGCTGTAATAATGGCAGCACGTAAGCCAGGGTTTTACCAGAGCCCGTTTGGGATTGCGCCACCACATCCTTGCCGGATAAAATAACCGGGATCGACTCCGCCTGAATTGGCGATGGGACCACAATATCTTTTTCCCGCAGTTTATTTATATAAACCTCATCAATTTGCAAACTTGAAAAACTGTTCATCTAATTCCTCCTAAAAGTTTTCGTAGAAAACTCACTTCGTAAGCATCTACTAGGTTTTGCCTTGGCAAAACCTTCTTCGTAAGCATATTCACCTAACAAGCCTATAAAAGCATCATACCAATGGAAGTGGGTAACATCAATAGGAGATCTCCATCTGCTGAAGCTTCTGTGACAACCACTCGAATACCGCGTCCAATGCCTTGTCATCCTGTTCCCTTGGAAAACGATGGCCGAAGCCCTCATGCAGCTCCATAGCAAAATCCTTGCCTGATCGCTTCAAGCCTTCGGCAAGTTTCCACGCGTGTCTCACTGGAACCAAAGCATCTGAAGTACCATGAACGATCATAATCGGTACCTTCAAAGCATCCACCCAATATACGGGAGATCGACTTTGATAGGCATCTATTTGCTTGCGGGGATGACCCACAACTCGCTTGAGCATACGCCTCAGATCGACACGCTCTTCATAGGTATCGAATAAATCGCTAACACCACCCCATACGACAACAGGTCCTACACCCTGACACGCTTTGGCTGCTGACAGAGCCATGATCGATCCACGGGAGAACCCGATTAACGGGACAAGCCCTGGCTTCACCTCAGGGAGAGATTTGATCATTGTAATCGCGTGAATGACATCCAGCCGATCTTCCCCGCCAAACTCATCTCGTCCCTCGCCACCTTCATTCCCCCGGTAAAAAGGAGCAAACACCACATATCCCCGTTCCGCCATAGTCATCACCCTGCGTTTGCGGGGCATACCTACTTTACGAATACCGCCACGGCAGAAGATCAATGCCGGACAAGGTCCTTTCGAGTCGGGCACTGCCAGATATCCTTTGACCCTCAGGCCTTCACTCGAATAGGTTAATACATAGAGGCGTACATCCTGTCTATGACTTTGCAATAGATCTCGTTGTAATAACGTACCTGAAGGTATTCCGGTTTCACCGATGTTCATCAATAGGATTCTTTCCTTTCCTAAGAAGTCCAATGAATAAGCCCCGCTTCGTGCCAAATATCTTTGGAACGCTAACACTTCTCCATGATCATATGGCCACTTCACCCATTACCCATCGGACTTCGGGATCTCCTGCTTTACAGAACTCACACAAATACGCTAGACTAGCGTTACCTTATTAATATGAAGACAAGGAGGCTTTTCTATGAATACAGAGTTTGAAAGTGAATTCAACGCTTTGGTCGAAACCTTTGCAGAAATGGTGACAGGCAGCAGATCGCCGGAAATGGTGGAAAAAATCAAAGTTTGGTCCATATATAATCATATTCACAAAACGATGCCCGCCTTGGCCAGCCATTGGAATCAGGATCATCCAGAAAGTAGAGCTGTCATTCGGGGTCTCTTCGAGGAAGTACGCGCCATGCATCTTGAGCTGAAAGAAAAGAACAAAAGCACGAATCCTGAAGAGTAGTACGATCTGCAGGAAAGCACAATTTAATTACACACAGATGTAAGCATCCATACCCTGACACCAAGCAAGCGCCTTGAACCACTACCATATGGTCCAAGGCGCTCGCTTGCATTTTTGCATATCATAAGGGTCTGTTCAGTTAAAATACGTTTATTTCTTATTCATCATGTTGTAGGTGAACCTTTCAAAGGTCCGCGGAAACAGCTGGAACAGCTTGGCCCCAAATCCTGCCACAAAAGGCATATTTACCTCTGGAGTCCCCTTCTCGATCGCACGCATGATTTTGCCGACAACCTGCTCCGGTTTGAGCATAAACCATTTGATGTTCGTTACGTAATGGCCAGAAGGATCAGCCTTGTCAAAAAAAGGCGTGTCAATCGGTCCCGGATTAATCGCAGTCATCTTGATCCCTGTACCAACCAGCTCCTGTCGGAGACTGTTAGTAAATCCAAGCACCGCATGCTTTGTTGCCGAATACCCTGAGGATTTGGCTGATCCGACTTTGCCTGCCATCGAA
The DNA here is from genome assembly GCF_025567575.1 of Paenibacillus baimaensis. NCBI lineage: Bacteria > Bacillati > Bacillota > Bacilli > Caryophanales > Paenibacillaceae > Paenibacillus > Paenibacillus baimaensis. The sequence goes on from NZ_JAOQIO010000107.1 coordinate 94,860, forward strand.
GCAATATTAATAATATGACCTTTACCTGCCTTCATCATGGCAGGCAGCACGGCTTTGGTACAGCGAACGGTTCCCAGATAATTCACATCCATCATGTCGGCCATGTCCTCGATGGAACAATCCAGCAGCTTCTCAAATAGGCCATAACCTGCATTATTGATCAGAACATCGATACGTCCGTAATGCTTAATAACCTGCTCCATCGTAGAGACCACTTGTGCGGTAGAAGTAACGTCCAGCTCATATATACGATGCTCACCTTGCAACTTGGCAGCAACTTTCTCCAGCTTATCAACCGAGCGTGCCATCAGCACTGGAATAGCACCACGCTTCGACAGCTCCTCCGCCATGAGGGCTCCGATTCCACTGGAAGCTCCCGTTACGACAACGATTTTACCGCTAAACATTTGAGACACCCCCACAAGAATAGACGGCACCGCCGAATTTGGAAGAACGGTAACGTTTGTCTAGCCATACCCCGAAAGCAGCAGCTTTATACTTGCTGAACATTCGAGGATAAACGGCTACGCCGTCCTTCATGGACGAGTACGTTTACCCGGAAATATATGCATGTTATAGAGTAAAGCATATGAATTCATATTTTTTCAAAAAAAAGCGGTAGCTGTCCGTCAAGCCGGAAGCTACCACTTCTCTGTACCCGATTAGAATCAAACGATCAAAACCTGTATATCCAACTCACCAATTCCATCCATAATTAAAGGAATCGTCAATGCTTTCTTGGGAATAAATCCAGCAGCATTGGCGGAATGAAGCAATTTCGGAGGCGTTATATCCACGCGCACTCCCTGATTATACAACATGGTGCTGGCATTACCACTGATCATGTTACCAAGCTCTGATATGGCACTTTTGCTCATTTCGTCCATCTCGGTGACCACATAGCCACCCATCATTGCGGAAACCATCTTCAACGCAACCTCTTCATGCAGACCGAATACGACATCTCCCTGCATTTCTCCTGTCATGCCAATCTGTATCCAGATAAAGTTCTCTACGAATTTGACATCCTTGATTCCCAGCTGTCCGGTAGAAGGACGAATATTGGCGACTTGCTCTATGACAATTCTAGCAGATTCCAAAAATGGATTGATGTATTCCGCCTTCATAAAATGATCTGGCTCCTTTGCGACAATATCACGAGTCCTACATAGGTCTAATTTCTCCCTCATTATACCTACTTCTGTCGCAAAAGTATATAACTTTTGTCTTGAAATGCTGGAATATCAATGATTATGCAGGTTCTTGGCGGAAAGGATTAGCGAAATGCCGCATAGGGTATTTCAAATTCAGGCATACCGAAAGCGTACGCCGTGTATTCGTATGGATTAAAATAGATCACAACGCCGTTGTGTTTCAGAAAGTACGGACGCTCAGGCTCTATCGTCTTGAACGGCTCTAATAGACTTAATCCTGTGTTCGTATACTGTCTAATAATTTCATTATTAATAATCGACACATAATTGGCATTGCCACCTGCTACCTCTTGGAGTGTTAGCAGCTTACCCGTAGTGAGATCAAATGTATAAGGTACACGTTCAGTCATCCCATGCGCTCCACCCAAATATATATAATAATCGATATAGAGGCTTAACCGCTTTTGTTCATTATAGGTGATCTTATATACACCATCAAGGCTAACAGGAGGAATCTTGAATTTCGGATTATCGGCTTCCGCCTGTTTATTGTCGGCTGCTGCTTTGTCCATCAATACCTTGCTCGCCGAGACGTGAGACTCGACCTCCTGCTTCAGAAAAGTATTCAACTTTTGCTGAATACCGTCATCACCCAAGCCACTGATTTGCGGATAGCTGACCTTCAGTGATAGTTCTTTACTGGATTCAGCGATTTGCTCCGTATGGTAAGTAAGCGGATTTTCCTGGATAGATTCAATACCTACCATACTCAACGCTGCATCGTAGGAAATCCCATAACCGACGCTTTCGAGCAAAAATCGAAGCGGCACATAAGTCGTATCCTCCTGCACAATAGGCGGCAAGCCGTAAATAAGCTGGTCATTCAGCAAATAGGCACTATTATACTCCTTTAACTCGAACTTCAACGTCCGCCCCCGCCCGCTCACCGTGACAGTTTGATTACCTGCATCGTAGCTTGTTTCCAATCCCAGCTCATCGTTCAGGGAACGTAAACCGATGTAAGTGTCACCCTTAACATTCGCGGTTGGAATCATTTTGCGCACCCCATCAATAAGTAAGGGATGGGAAGCAACCGTTATTCGTTCCCCTCCCAGTATGACTGCGTACGCTTCGGACGGGCCTTGCAGGGTCAGACTAGTACCACCGCCTACAGCAACTGCCAGCACAAGCGCGAGTAGACCTTTTCTACTGCGTCTTCCTGATTTCTTCTTTGATTTTTCCTTGTGTTCGCTTGGTATAGATTTTATTTTCTCATATTTAGAGTTCATCTCGGTATCATCCTCTCCGTTTATGACAGGTTATGCTGCGTTTTATAGCAATTTAGCTTCCCAGTAAATTACCCATTTCAGCCAAGTTAGAAGCGAATAGAGCATTTATTATAGCATAAACAGCAGCAAGCGAACGTAGATCAGCAAGCCGACAATGCCATGAATGCAATGAAATCTCAACGCAGATTACATCGCTATTTCTTAACGATATCGGCTTCGCCTGGAAAGCTTGAATCACATCCGCATACCCATCGAGTTGCCAGAGCTGTACCTTTTCAGACCGTAATAAAAAAAAGCCGTCCCCACGATCGTCAAACCTGCCGCAACACCAATCGCCTGCCACACAAATAACGGTTCCATCGAACGCAGCAAACCTATCGGCAAATAGCTGATAAAGCCGGCAGGAATAACCGTAAACAATATCAGCTTCCCCCAGCCGCTAAATATGCCCGTAGGATACGTAGAGAAAGCCAATAGCCCATTAAACACCTGCTGCCCGATACCCTCGGCATTCCCGATAAAAAAGGCAAGTGATTGCACCAGGACGACGAAAAATATAAAAATCAACAGCGCAATAAGCAGAGCCAGCATGAATTTAAATATCCCCGCCAATGACGTGTCTCCAAACAACACATATACAAGCAGGGCAAACAGAACGTCGCCAATGGCTGAAACCGACATCCGGCTGATCAGAATATGCAGCAGCACCGGCTTCGGCTGGGACAGAAATACATCCAATTGACCTGACGCGATCAACGAAGCCAACCGATAAGCATTGCCGAACAATACGGCCGACAAGCCAAACCCTCCTGCACTGACCGCCCACATCATCATAACGTCTTGCAGCGACCAGCCGTTCACTACCTGGAATCTCTGGAAATACAATCCCCAGAACACAATCCACACCAAATTGTTCACTACCATCATGCCAGCAGTTAACATAAAGCTGATCCTGAATTCCATCGCGCCTGCCAAATTTAATTTCCAGCAGCCCCATACGAATGCCATAAGACCTGCCGCTTGCTTGACCACTTGTTTGTCCCCCTCTCTGACTTCACAGATCATCACCTCAGGTCCCACCTGACATTGACATTCTTTTACCCGCCGTTCACATTCAGCTTGCGAACACCTCGGCGATAAATCATCCATACCCCTGTACCCAGCAGCAGGATCCAGCATATTTGCGTGAGCAGCATCGGAGCGAGGGATATATCTGCCCACTTTACAGCGGTTTTGGCAGGGAAATACAAGACGGTTTGGAAGGGCAGCCAGCGACATACCTCCTGCAGCAGCTTGGGGAATAGCTCAAGAGGCATCAGCATCCCGCCTACCGTGAATAGCAGCTTATGGTACACAAATTCCAGTCCCCTTGTTTCTTCCACCCAGAACGCACAAAGAGCAAGAGCCATATTAAGCAAAAAATTAATCGTTATCGCACCAAGCGACATCAACAGGAAGCCCATCCAACCCCAGCCAAAATCAGGCCATCCGAAGATCGCAATGCCAAGCAGCCCGCCTATACTCAGATTAACAAGCAGTCGGACCGTTACCTCGCTAACATAACCTACATAATGAAATGCAATGTAGTTCAAGGGGCGCGTCAGCTTATAGCCAACATCTCCATTCTTAACCTCTTCCTCCACCCGTGTCGCCAGACTCGGAAATGCTGTTGTGAGCGCCTCAGCAAACAAAATATACCAAATCATCTGTGCATAGCTATATCCCTCGATTAGTGAGGTTCCTTCACCCCGGTAGGTAACACTCCACAGCTGAATGAAAATATACATAATGAGAATAAGAAATATCGAGCGAATAAGGAAATCGTACACATAGGCAAAATGATTACGCAGCGTTACCCTGCCGATAGCCCCATACTTAAACAGCTTGCCGACGAACGATACACGGGGGCCCGACGGTTTGTCAATATCAGCAGCATGGGGGTATGAGCCGCCTGCACCTGTATGTTTATTCAACGCTTGCATCATATGCGCGCTCCCCTCCTACTGGACGAATCCGGATTCTCTGGCATAAATATGGCTAATGATCTGATCCATCGGCGGATCTTCAATCGTAACATCGATAACCCGGTACTGGCTTACGATATGCGCCAGCACCTGCTCCATGTTGACAGCTGTCGTCTCGATAGACAGCTTTAGCGTGAGTCCGTCCTGCTGCAGCACTTCCACACCAGGAAAGCTGAAGCTCGCACCTGCCTCCTGAAGCTGCAGATGAATCGTCTTCACCGTCAGCAGCTCGCGCTTCATCCGTTCGACACCATCATCCAGAATAACCTCACCGTGGTTAATTACGACGACACGCTTGCATAACTGCTCCACGTCTCCCGCATCATGCGAGGTCAGAAAAACCGTCATGCCCTCCTCACGATTCATTTCCAAAATCAGCTCGCGAATTTTTTGTTTGACGATTACATCCAGACCGATAGTCGGCTCATCGAGAAATACAATTTTGGGTCGGTGCAGCATCGCGGCGGCAATCTCACAGCGCATCCTCTCACCCAAAGACAGCTTCCGTACTGGAGTGTGCAAATAAGGCCCCAGCTCAAAACGGCGAACCAGATCATCTCGACGACTGTAGAAATCGGAACGCTTCAATTCGTAGATTCGACTCATCAGCTCAAAGGAATCCAACGGCGGAAGGTGATACCAGAGCTGGGACTTCTGACCGAATACGGAACCGATATGATAGGCCAGACGACTTCTTTCCTTCCAGGGGCAATACCCCAGAACCTGCGCTTCACCCCCGGATGGATGCAAAATTCCCGTGAGCATTTTGATCGTTGTTGATTTACCGGCACCATTGGGTCCCAGAAAGGCTAGCATCTCACCCTGCTCTACCTGCAAATCCACACTGCGTACTGCCAGTTTTTCCGTGTATTGGGGCTTGAACAGCGATTGCATGCTCCCCAATAAACCCGTTGCTTTACGCTTCACGGCAAAAGATTTGGTCAAGCCCTCTACGCGGATTGCATTCATCGTTTCATCCCCCTTTATTCCACTAACGCAGAAAAGACCTCGAGCAGCTTCGCCTTGGACAGGCGGAACTTACTCGAGGTCTTTTATCCCTACGGTGTAACGCAGCAGCCAGCTGCGTTCGACTTCGCTTGGTTCGAGCAGGCCATTGCTGACCCTCGGATCCCTAGAAGTCCTTCCACATAATTTTTAATATACTAACATCGAATGTAAATAATTACAATAAAAATATAAATTTAGCATGCTCAGTGAACCTGATCTAGTCGCTTAATCATCCGATAAAAAAGATGTCCACTGACCTGAACAACCCCATCCTCGCTGTATCCCTGCTTAACATATAGCTGCTTGGCAGACGCATTTTCCTGATCTACGAGCAGCATAATTTTATGATGTCCAAGCTCTGTGGCCTGCTGTTGGAACAAGCGCAGCAGCTCGGTCCCGATGCCCCTACCCTGATAGTCCGAATGAACTGCGATGGAATCCAAATAGTACTCATCCTCACGCGCTTCGCGTTCAATCGTTTGTGTTGTGCTGCCGATCGCGGCCAGACGTTCAAGAAATGGACGATCCAGCTCCGCAGCGCGGCTGCCGTGGTAAGCAAGCATAAAGGCGATTACTCGCTGATCCTCTTCCAGGACCAGCACATTTTCGAAGCTGATCCGGTTCCCTTTTTCCTGAAAAAACTGCTCCAGCACCTGCAACGCATCCTCGATATCATCGGTTCCTGCCAGTGTGTGCACAATACCGCCTATCGCTGTATACATTAAACTGATAACAGCTGCCGCGTCTTCTTTTGTTGCCTGTCGTATCATGAATTTCCTCCTGAGGCCTGACTTACACCATAGTGAACCACAACCATGATCGGTTTGCAAACTAGCACCCGTTGTTCAAATGGCATCACCTTAACAACCGGGGTCCAGCCTGCAGGCTGCCAACTCCCGAACCGTCCACACTTATTGCTTGCCAGTGCCATATCATACAGTATCACACGAAAAGGGGGTTATCCTTATGTCCGTTATTTCCAATTACAATAAATGTATCAAATATTTAAATCGACGTGTCCGTATCAAATCCAGAAATGGAAATACCTATGTAGGAAAGATTGTCAAAGTCGATGGTAAAAGGGTACATCTTAAGGTTACTTCCGTCAATGATGGCAAGAAAGTCCATACCTCATTTTTCCCGTTTATTATTCCGTTAGTCCTGTTTGATCTGCTTGCTATCGTATTGTTATTTTAATCGTCGATTATGCCCTGATTTTGACAGCAGGTTGTGACAGTATCCTTAATGGACTTGCTGTACGATAGAGCTATCAGAGAATACGAGCTGATGAAATCTATGAATCAGAAGGAGTAGGTAAGGTGAGCACTATTGTATCCAATGATGATGAGTTGAAGCAGCAGTCGATTCCCAAGCTCACGATGAAGATGCTCTATGAGCGGGTCAAGATACAGGAGCGGGAGCATGCGGCGCTTAAACAACGAATCGAGTCCATGGAGCGGCAATTGACAGAGCAGCAGCTACTAATCGGGGAAGTCGCGGTTACGACGGAACGGCTTATGTGGATAAAATCCCTGAGCCGGGATCATGAATCCATTGAGGATTCAGAGACCATGCTGGAGACATCTACAGGTAAAGAAATGCTGGCAGAGACAGGAGCAGCGATTGCTCATGAAGCTGTCAAATACAATCTAATCCCTCGTTCCGAACGGCAAGTCGAGCCCAGGCGGAAGTTTTTGTGGTTCTTTTGAACACAACGATAAGGGTATCAGAAAAACAGAGTCAGTCCGTGGCTCCACAACAGCCATCTCAAAGCACAGGCGCAAAACCAAATAGCCGAAGTAGGGAGCTAAGAACTCAGAAGCTATAGCATGCTTCCGAATCTGTTGGCTCTTTTTTTTCGTTCGAAACCCCTCATAATAAGAAAAGCTCCTGATCGGAGCCTATTCGACGAAGATACATCCGTATCTCTTAAAAAACCGGACTTTGCAGTCCGGTCCCACGTTCAGGCTATTATCTGGTTTCGCGGTGAATGGTATATTTTTTTAATCTGGGGCTGTATTTACGCAATTCCATACGTCCCGGTTGATTTCTTTTGTTCTTGGTTGTCGTGTAATTACGATCTCCAGTTTCCGTGCAAGCCAATGTGATGATTACTCGCAAGCTGTTCACCTCCTTCCAGTTCCGCTTTGCGGCCGTTGTAACCCTACATTCACTACTGGACGGTCTCTATTCCGGTTCCAGCATATTCGGGAGCTCGTCAACGAACAAGGTCCAATCCTGATGCATTTCCTCATCCGTCAATAAACAGGCGTCCAGGGAGGAGACGATTTGTGCCTTGTCCATCTCAATACCGATAAATACAACCTTATTAATACGATCACCATGGACCACATCCCAAGTCTCGTTCAATTCGGGATCCTCCAGCTGGAGTGCTGCTTGCTCCTCCTCAGGAAGCGCGGCAACCCAATATCCGGCAGGACCAAATTGAACCGAAGGACCGGCTTGGCTTATATTTTGTGCGTAATCATTACGCGTTGCCAGCCACATCATCCCTTTGGCACGGACAATCTCAGCTGGCCACTCCGCCATCCACTCCATTAAGCGTTCCGGTTGAAAAGGCCTTATCCTTTCATATACAAAAGAAAAGATGCCATACTCCTCAGTTTCAGGTGTATGTGAAGGCTTTTCCATCTCTTTGATCCAGCCTGCCGACACGCTCGCTTCGTCAAAATTGAATAAACCGGTATTCAGTATTTCTGCCGGGTCCACCTGCCCCTGAACGGAACGAATCAGCTTGGCACGAGGCTGCAGTTTACGGAGAATTTGTTCAAGCTCCAGCAGTTCGTCCTCCTCTACGCTATCGCACTTATTCAGTACGAGCACATCGCAAAATTCGATTTGATCGATAAGCAAATCCACAACCTCGCGTGTATCGTCTTCCCCAACAGCCTGGCTGCGCTCCAGCAGTGTTTCACCTGAAGAGAAGTCATGCCAGAAGCGATAGGCGTCAACAACCGTAACCATACAATCCAGACGGCAAAATCGGGTCAGATCGATCCCATGCTCCTCATCCATATACGTAAAGGTTTGCGCTACGGGAACCGGTTCACCAACACCAGTGGATTCAATCAGGATATAATCGAAACGGTTTTCCTTGGCAAGCCTTTCAACCTCCCGAAGCAAATCCTCCCGCAATGTACAGCATATACAGCCGTTGGACATCTCCACCAGCGTCTCATTCGTACGTGATAAACCGCCGCCGTTTTTTATAAGTTCAGCATCAATATTAACCTCACTCAGATCGTTAACAATAACAGCTACTCTCAGTCCATTTCGATTATTGAGTACATGATTAAGCAATGTGGTTTTACCAGAACCGAGATAGCCGCTCAGCACGGTTACGGGTATTTGGAATGGTTGCATGGTCAATCTCCTTTTATGTGTAATTATTACTATTATTATAAATTCAGAAGAAAGGCCAGAGAAAAAGGGGATGCTGGCAGCGTTAACCACAGCTCTTAAGCATGCCCCTTCAGCAGTAACCGACCTTTTTGAACAGATTCTATGAATAGTTATTCATTCAATGCTTTTTTCAAGGCTGCCAAATTATTTTTCATCACGCCGATATAATCCAGCTTGTTCTTCTTGTCTTCATCCGTCAAGCCTTCCAAGGGATTGAGCACATCAGTTTTGGCCCCTATTTCTTTGGCAACGGTAGCCGCCACTTTAGGATCAACCAGTGTTTCGAAAAAGATCGTTTTCACTTGCTTTTCCTTGGCGAACTTCACAATGCCAACCATTTTGTCAGGGGATGGCTCTTGTTCAGGCGATAGTCCTGCGATAGGCACCTGAATCAATCCATACTCCTTGGCCAGATAGGCGAATGCAGCATGCTGGGTTACGAATTCTTTGCGTTTTGGACTTTTCAGATCCGTCTTGAAGGCTTGATCCAGATCCTTCAGCTTCGCTATGTAAGCATCGGCATTTTTCTTGTAATCGTCTTTATGTGCGGGGTCGGCTTTCTCCAAAGCAGCCTGAATCGATGCTACTTCCTTTTGCGCCAGAACCGGGTTCAGCCATACGTGTGGATCGTGATCATCGTCGTGATGGTGCTCTTCCTGCTTGGCTCCGTCCTTGGCAGGTGCCTTCTGATCAGCTTCCTCTTCCTCCGGCAAGCCCTCCAACAAATCGATTCCCTTGCTGGCCTCCACCACAATCCTTTTATCATTAGCCGCACTTTTCAGTGAAGCCTCGACCCAGCCCTCCACAATCCCGTTATAAACAAAAACGTCGGCCTCCTTGATCAGCTTCATCTCCTTAGCTGACGGCTCCCAATCATGCGGTTCAACGCCTGAAGGAATCAAGCCGATAACTTCGGCATGCTCACCTGCCACCTGTCTGGTGAATTCAACCATCGGATAAAAAGATGCTGCGACCTTCAATTTCTTGCCGCTAAAGGACGCCTGCGAATCCGAATTCCCACACCCTGCAAGCATTAAGCTTGATGAGATTGCCAATACAACTGTTGTTTTAAACCACGCGTTCATGATGCTTTCCCCCTGTTTCCTGAATAGATGGTTCTTTCATAAAACTGCGAGCCTCGCTATGAAATTCTCTTTTCTGTAATTCCATACTCGTGTTGTGATTTTTGCCTAGCTTAACGATACATTTTTTAACCCCGATTCCGATCACCAGAAAAGTCAAAAGCACAAGTGCAATCGTGCCACCCGGAGGGGTGCTCCAGGCATAAGAGGCCGTCAGTCCGCTGAATACACCGACCAAGCCGATAACCATGGATAATAGCAGTGCAGCTACAAAGCTCGGGGCTATCCGGATTGCGAGTGCTGCAGGCAGAATGATCAATGAAGAGACCAGCAGCACACCAACAATCGGCATAGCGGCAGCTACAATCATTCCCGTTAGAATACTGAAGGCAAGTGAAATCTGCTTGACTGGGAGACCGTTGGTTCGGGCTGTTTCCTCGTCAAACGTAATTTGGTATAAAGGTCTTCTCAGCGTATAAAAGAAAATCCCTCCGATCACAGCAACGCCCAGCATCATATAAAGCTCGGTTTCATTGACCGCCACCACCGAGCCAAACAAATAAGCAGAAAAACCTTTGTTAATGCTTTGATTCAAGCTCATCAGAACAACAGCGGTAGACAATCCGCCGATCATGATGATCGCAACTGAAATTTCACTATAGGTTTTGTACGATCGCCGTACATATTCAACCGCAATCGCGCCAAGCACAGCTACTGCAAATCCCATTAAAGCCGGATTCACTTGCAGAACGGCACCGGCTGCCACCCCGGCCAGTGAAACATGCGACAGCATATCAGCCATAAGCGCCTGCCGTCTAAGCATTAAGTACACACCCAGCACCGAAGCGATTACTGCGATGATTCCACCGGCGCAAAATGCCCGCTGCATGAAGTCGTAGTGCAGCATTTCCATCCTCCGTGCTCCTTTCTTTCCAGCTCAATGATGCGATCCAGGTAGTGGCTAACCTCTGACAGCCCATGAGTGACCATGACAACTGTGCGACCATGTGCGTTCACCTGATGATGCATCAGTTCATAAAACCCGTATCGGCTTTCCTCATCCATACCGGTTGTTGGCTCATCAAGTATGAGCAAATCCGGCTGCTGTGCCAGAGCCCTTGCTATACACAGCCGCTGCTTTTGACCACCAGATAGCTCTCCAATCTTCCGATGTCGCTGCTCCCACATGCCGACCTGACGCAGGGCACGTTCCGTGATTTCATGATCCTCAGGACGCAGCCTGCGCAGCCATGACCCTCTGGTATACCTACCTGACAGCACGAATTCGAGAATCTTGCTCGGAAATCCACTGTTAAATGAAGCGACCTGCTGGGGAACGTAACCGACTGCCAGCTTGTTCCCATCCTTATTGTAAGTGGACAGCCTGACCTCCCCACTCCATGGCTGCAGCAGACCAAGCACCAGCTTGAGCAGAGTGGTTTTGGAGGCGCCATTGGGTCCCACTATGGCCACGAACTCACCGGAAAATAGTTCGATGTTGACGCCATCCAGACTCGGGATGTCATTATAGCCAAACACCACTTTATTCATTGAAGCAAGCAGCATAATACTCATGTTCCTTTCAAACGGATACAATGTCCTGCAAGGGCTTGTTATCGGGTTGTTGGCATTCCTCGCAGTATCCGTAGATTTCAAATTGATGCTTCACCACCTGAAAATGCGCCGGAAGATTCGTCAGATGCTCCATGGGGCAATAATCGAGTGGATAGATGTGATCACAGGAGAGGCATATCAGATGATGGTGATGATGCTTATGCCCGTAACAGCCCACACGGAATTTCATTCCATCCTCAAAATTGAACTGCTCCAGCACTCCCAACTCCTGCAACATTCTAAGGTTGCGATAGACGGTATCAAAGCTAAGTCCGTGGTGCTTCATTTCCAGACTCTGATAAACTTCCTTCGCTGACAAAAAGCCGGATGCTTCTGCAAATAATCGCGCAAGCGTTCTACGCTGTCCGGTAATTCGCAGTCCATGATTGGACATCACCTGAATCATACGCTCCACAGCCCGATCGATCACAGAACATTCCGCCTCCTTCATAATAAGTAATTATTACGATATGGTTGTTAAAAGAAAAGCTGCCGCATTGGGAAGCCGATTCGATGAGAACCTTCGTATGACATACCCATAATTCAACATTTGCATGGCCAAAAACGTTAATAGTAATTATTACTTTTTTCATTCTATCAGCTGTGTTGGCTTTCGTCAATGATTTAATCGTAATTATTCCATAATGGGAGCTCTGCCAGGTTAAACGAGATCTGAGGTAGTCTTTTGGACATGATTAGAGGTTTAGGCGAACAGCCATGCAAGCAAAAGCGTGCTACCTACAGACGTGAGCAGCTGTTTACTTGCCAGCGTTACGGCGAAGCGAATACCCAGTTCCTGACCGATGGTCCACAGTGTGACCAGACACGCTGTCAGTGTGGATGCCAAGTAAACCAGCAGGAACGTCTGACCTGCACTGAGCATAGTAAGCAAGCTGCCATTACCCTCGTTAAGTATCAGCAATCCGTCTTTGCGCAGTATGGAGAAAAGTATCCCGGGGGCCGCTTCACTCGGCAGATGAAAGATCGCCAATAGTGGGCCTACAATGCCAGCTAACCAAGTCAGCCCCCCAACCTGCTCCAGCAAGGTCGCTACCAAACAAATGAGTATAAAGATAGGCATCGCCTGAAAGATAAACTGTTTAATAACCGCACGTACTCTCCAACTAACCCCACGAAGTGTCGGCTTTTGTAAAAAGGTTGTATGATCGTAAGCTGGCAGCGCATGAGCAGCCGATCTGCCATTCCATAATCGGGTATGGAGCGCTCCGACTACAAACAAAACGAGTAAATAAGGTATGAACAGCCAAGGATGGCCTGCCGATCCGAAGATAGACAAGGATGCACCAATCTGATAGCTGCAGGCGGAACCATAGGTAATCATCGATACACACGATTTGCGTGTGCAGGCGCTGCAGGTACGGCTCTGAAATACAGCAACCACATTACAACCGAATCCGCTTAATACCGGAATCAAATCCCGTCCATTCAGTCCAATATACCGCAGCCAACCATCCAATGCATCGGTAATCCGATCCTTCAAACCGCTTTCTTCCACAAGCCCGACGCTAAGTCCCACCAATAGCACAACCGGAAAAGCCCACAAAAAGGAATACCACCCTAAGGTCAATATCCCATAATTCCCTGCCATGACCGCTTGAATGATAGCCGGAAATTCGCTAAATAGAGCTGTCAAGGGACGGATGACTGCCTGATCTGCTATCGGCTGCATCCATGTGGAGAAGAGATAGGCTGCGTAAACGGGAACGGCAAAAATCAGAACGGTCACCAGCAGCGATAACCCTCTTCCCCACACGCGATGCTCGAACCAGGTCGTCTGAGGACGGACCACGGGAATCTTTGGTGCCAGCAGTGGAATTGCTGTGGACCGCATGGGTTTCGCCGCAGCTATGTCTTGAATCAGGCGTTGCTGCTTATGAATCTGCAATCTGCGTGAATCGGCGGATGTAACCGGAATACCAAGCCATTCGCGATAATAGTCCATGATTTCGTGCAGCATGGCCGATGACTTATCTTCGAAGGTTAGCAGCAGCAGTGCTTTTTTGCCATGCAGGTTCACGGCACCCAACAGCAAAGGAAGCTCGACTTGTGCGTGGGTTCCTCGCACCACAAGTATAACCGTATCTGCCTCAGACAACTGCTCCAGAGCCAGCTTGGTCGTTGCACTGTCATCCTTCAAACGGATGCCTGGCAGATCGGTTAATTCCAGCTCAGCAGACAATCGCGCTTTACGGCTCATGACTGTGGAACCGCGAAAGTTCGCTTCCTCTCCTGCTGCATCTCCTGTAAGTCCCCGAAACAATGACGATTTACCGGACGATTCAAAACCGATCAGAACGACACTTCTCGGGCTGGCTTTCATTTGACTCAGCACTGACAATCCTCCCCGCAGCATGATAAATCCTCAAGCAGCATCCCTTGTTTACGGTATTCCTCGATAATTGAAGCATCAAGTCCCAAGGAAGCCGCGATAGCCCGGGCTACAATCGCAAAGCGCTGCCTGAATTTATAAATAAAGCACAGCAGCAGATTATCATGTGCAACACCCGGACCGACAACAAATAGTCCTGGCGTAAGCGTTGATTCATCATGTGCATTCAGCCTTACTTCACCCTGTTCGCCTCGCTCAAATAAGGGTCCGATCAAGCTCAAACTTCCATTAAAGCCAGTTGCCAATAATGGCGGATGCTCTGTTGTGACAAACTGATGCTCTCCTGTTTCATTTTCGCAATAAAGGATAAATCCACTTTCCTCGGTTGGCTCTACCCAATGGACCTCATAACCGCCCATAAACTCGATAATTCCGCCAGTGTTTGCCTCCTTTAATCGATCTTTCGTATAAGGCGTTAATTCCACACTGGGATCGCTGCTGCCCTTTCTTTCCCAACGATTGCTGCGATCAATTACTTTGACCCTCTTATTCAGCCTACTCAGGTGAATGGCGGCATCAATACCGCTTTCATAGCCCCCAATGATCACGATTTCTTCGGCATCAATCTGCTTCCACTCGTCTATAAGACTGTTATGTATGCAATGCTCAGCTCCAGGAAATCCATCCAGACGCGGATATTGAAATTCGCCTGCCGCCCAAATGACGAAACGACTATGCAGAGGTCCATCCGAGGTATCCACAACAAAACCACCGTCCTCTGTCCGTACAGCTTCCACATCGATACCCGTCTGGATAGGCAGCTTCTTATAATCAGCAACAGCCTGCAAATAGTCTGCATAGTCTGCCCCGGAAGGATGCTCCGTTCCAAGTGTGTAGGCCGGTGAGGTATTTAGCGCAATCGCGTTCAAATCCAGCAAGCCATAAGCATTACTCGTAAAGGACGGGGTAATAAAGCGCATTTCCTCCGGCCACAGCAAGAATGAAGCCCCTACCTCACTTCTTTCCAAAATAACGAATTGGGTCAAACCCATATCCTGCAAAGCAATACCGACGCCCATACCTGCCGGTCCGGCTCCAACGATAATACAATCAAATCGATCCATTCCTAAATCAACTCCTGATTTATGCCTATTTTAATAGTAATAATTACAATTTAAATGTATTAAAACATATTTTTTTTCAATAGGCAAGCCTTGTTTACACAAAAATAGAACCGTACTCGCGAGAGTCATCATTCATTTCTCTCTGCAGCACAGCTCTCCCAAGGATTCTTGCCCCAAAAGCTTATACCAAACGTCAATTTATGGATGAAGTTTAAACGAATGAGTCATACTATGGTCATCTTAATGCCATTTGAAGGAGCGACCGCCATGATTAGTAATCGCGAGCTGAAGAATGAAATCGAGCAATTAAATGAACAAAATCAAGGCTTGACACAGGAATTGCAATCGATTAAAGAAATGCTTCAAAACCAAGTCAACAATAGCGGCCAGTCAAACTGGAATAGCGGGTCAAATTCAACTGGTGGTCAAGCAAAACAAGCCAACGGCGGTGGCCGCTCATCCGGAGATAACTCAAAGCAGTCCGGCGGCGGCAATGATTCTTCCGGCAGTAATTCAAAGCAAGCCGATAGCGGCGGCAATGATTCTTCCGGCGGTAATTCAAAACAGGCCGATAGCGGCGGCAGTGATTCTTCCGGCGGTAATTCAAAGCAGGCCGATAGCGGCGGCAATGATTCTTCCGGCAGTAATTCAAAACAGGCCGATAGCGGCGGCAATGATTCTTCCGGCGGTAATTCAAAGCAAGCCGATAGCGGCGGCAGTGATTCTTCCGGTAGCAGCAGTTCTTCCTGCAGCGATTCAGAACAAACCGATGGCAGTGGCAATCAAAGCGGCAGTTATGATGGGTCCAACGGACAAGATAGTGATTTTCAAGCTATTGCCCAGGACTTTTCCAAGCTCAAGGATTTAACCAGTCAGTTGGAATACAAAATGCAAAGCTATATATCCAATCAAACCTCAGGCAAACCACTTAAAGAAGAAGATGTGATTAATCTGGTTCTTGCGATGATGAACGGAATGATCGATTGGACCACAGACCTCATATCCCGACAAAATCAACAATCAGGGCCTTTGCAATAAATGGTGTCAGCTCCTGCGAGGCAGCCAAGGTACCTTACATAGTCAGCCCACAGTGTGAGCAAAACTTCGTATCCGCATCATTGGCGGTCCGGCACCCCTGGCAAATAAGGCGAATTTCAGCCGCAGATGCTTTCTCATCATATGAGCTTGTAAACGAATATCCGCAAGCCGGACAAAATTTAACCTCACTGGCAACAACCTTGCCGCAGCGGCATTCCTTCATATGGCGGGCTTGTTTGATTTTCAGTTCAATGGACTGGATTTCCTGTCGCAAGGCGCTAATGTGCTGACAATGGGCGGTCACTTCCTTGTCCGCCTGTTTCCAATTGCCCGCCGTATAAGCTTTATATACCGCTTCCCCAATGAGCTTACTTGTCTTCTCCTGCTCTTTTTCCTTGGCTGTAATTTGCGTACGCAGTTTAGTGGTCTCGACCGTCTGCTGCGCTTTTTTGGCTGCGCCCGATGCACCTTGCTTCATCCTATCAAAAAAAGACATGAGACATCTCTCCTTCACCTCGTAGTTCTTCCTACTACAAAGCTATGAAGCAAAGACAGATCCTCATGCCCATTATTAATAAATTAAACGATTTTGTTTATTCCCCTACCGATTTTGCTAAAAAAACCGGCGCAGCAGCGAAACACCCAACAACACGATGACAATGACGCATATGAGCAGCAGCCTTTTTTCCTGCTTGTCAAACTTATTCATCAGTTCATCCACTTCCCTTATACTTCACTTTTTGTACTACTATGGGTGGGTCTGTAATAGGGATTCCAGCACGACAGCCACACCATCCTGATCGTTGGTTGCTGTCATTAGCTTTGCCTTTAATTTCAACTCGTCAATGGCATTGCCCATGGCTACCGGATACCCGCACATATCAAACAGCTCAAGATCATTATAATCATCTCCAAAAACCATCACATGATCAGGGTGTATGCCTCTGCGTGTCAATACAGGCATCAGGGCAGCTGCTTTGGAAACACCGGCATTCATAATCTGTATCAGTCGGCCTTTATCCGTCAACAAGATTTTGACTCGATGTCCAAATTCACGGTTCAGCTCGGTATAGATATCATCGTCATTCGATAGCAGCATTTTGGAAAGCAAAAATTGATTCATCTCTTCTCGTGTGCATACTTCAGGAAACGGGGTACCATCCGGAAAACCAAGAAGAATGGCATGCTCAGGGGTCAGACTGCGATTGCAGTGCATTGTACCCTTTACTTCAAATGATACGATTTGTCCCGAATTCCGCCTCATAATCGCCTCATAGAGCTCAAGCATCGTCTGCTGCTCCACCCATAGATGATCCTCCATATCGTAAGCAGAATCAACAGTATGGGCACCGTTATAGTAGATTATACAACCCATTTCCAGCATCTCAGGGGGTAAAAGCATACGCAAAGACCTCGCAGGCCTTGCTGTAGCAATGATCATATGAATACCAGACTGATAACAAGATATGAGGGCTTGAAGACTGCGTGCTGATACTTCGCGACGGCTATTCAAGAGCGTTCCATCCAAATCCAAGACAACAGCCTTAATTACATCCATCGTGACCTCCAGGGGAAAATTTTTACTATGATATCACAGAGGCTCCGCAATGTAAATCAATTAGTCTAGCGAAATGGATTGTGGCGGTTCTGCTAGTTTATTTGTTACAATATGACATGCACACAATAGTTGAGAATCAGTGTGTCAACGAAAGGAAGAGCCGACAGTGAAAGGTTTTATTCTCGATTTGGATGGGACTTTATATGATGGGGATGCGCCTATTCCCTATGCGCCGGCATTTATCGAATGGCTGCGCAGCCATCATTATCCCTATTTATACGTAACGAACAACTCGTCGCGTACGCCAGAGCAGGTGGCATCGCACCTTCGTAAAACTGGTATTGAGGCTTTGCCGGAAGAGGTACTTACCTCATCCCAGGCAGCCGCATTTTATATGCAGGAGCGGGCCAGCAGCAAGCAGGTATATGCGATTGGAGAAACAGGGCTTCAGCAGGCATTGCAGGATGCGGGCTTTCAGACGGTTGAGCCAGGTGCTCAACCAGCCTTTGTTGTGCAAGGGATCGACCGGGAATTCAGCTATGCAAAGCTGTCAACGGCAGTTCGATATATTCGTGGTGGCGCAACCTTTATATTGACCAATCCCGACCATCTGCTGCCAATGAACCATGAGCTTCATCCTGGTGCAGGCTCCATTGCCGCAAGTATAGAGCGGGCCAGTCAAGTGGAACCGACGATTATTGGCAAGCCGTCTCCGATTATTATGAATTATGCTATTGCCAGACTGGGCCTGCCATCCAATCAAATATGGGTCGTCGGCGATAATCTGCAAACCGACATACAAGGCGGATTAGCCGCGGGCTGCCGAACCGCACTTGTGCTTACCGGCCTTGTGAAGTCAAGTACGCTGGAAGCACATGAGCAGCGTACCGGTATTCGGGCAGAGCTCGTCTGTGACCATTTGATGATGCTGGCCGAAGCGCTAAGCCAAGAAAAAGAGGGTTGATCAGATGAACCCTACAATAGTCAGTCTTATACGCCATGGAGTAACGGATGTCAACCGCGAGCCTATATTTCAAGGACAAATGAATAATCCGTTAGCGATTGAAGGAACCCGTCAAGCCCAGCTGCTGGCAGCGCGGTTGTCATTTGTGAAGTTTGATGTGCTATACAGCTCTGATCTGCTGCGTGCCGTGCAAACAGCCGCCATTATCGTGAAGCCGCACGACAAGGAAATTCGAACATCCTCCCAGTTACGGGAAATTAACCGTGGCGACTGGACAGGAATGAGCTACAAGGCTTGTGCTGCCGCCGATCCTGCGGGATGGCAAGCAAGTCGGATCAATCCGGAATTCCGTTCTCCGGGCGGTGAATCCTTCGTAGACCTGCACAAGCGGGTTGTTACGGAGATTGAGCGTATTGCCATGCTCCATCGAGGGATGCATATTGTCATCGTTACACATGGAGGTCCGATTCGCGCCTTCCTGCGTCATGCTGTTGGACTTCCAGCCCATCATATGCAGACATTCGAAGCAGCGAATACGTCCATCAGCCGCTTTAAGCTCGAAGACCAGCAGTGGTCGCTGCTGCAATTTAACGACCACGCTCATCTTGAGCCTAACAACGTTGTATCAGGGTCTTGATGTACCCAGTGCCAGCTAGATACCTTGTCAGATGGGTTCGATGCCTGGCATAGGGATACATGAAGAATGAAGCCTCCATTCCCGCTTTGCAGCGATCTGGAGGCTTCATTCTTTTCAAATATGGTGACTACGCCTGCTCATCCAGGGGAAGTCCTTCTTCGCTCAGGCGTCCTTCCTTGGCATCCTTCGCCAGACGCTCCAGCCAGCGCAGTTGGGTGAGACCATGCTCATAAGAGCAATACATCATATGCAGTACGCCGCGCGGCACGATCGGAATATGTTCCTCATAAAGATCCTTCATTTTGCGATTCTTCAGCTTTTGC
The DNA here is from genome assembly GCF_025567575.1 of Paenibacillus baimaensis. Taxonomy (NCBI): domain Bacteria; kingdom Bacillati; phylum Bacillota; class Bacilli; order Caryophanales; family Paenibacillaceae; genus Paenibacillus; species Paenibacillus baimaensis. Next base: position 114,448 of record NZ_JAOQIO010000107.1, read on the forward strand.
TCTTCGATTTTCTTTACAATAATCTCATAGATTCTGCCTTGATCCCCATAACCCGAGAACATTAATGCCGTTACCATCGGATAATAGACAGGGGATTTTTCCTGAAATTGTTGCAGCAGCAGCTCTTGAAACAACAGCTTGCCGGATGGTGAAATCCGATATATGGTCCGATCCGGCCTGCTGCTGTCCTTGACGGTTTCAACGGTCTCGATATAGTCATTTTTTTTCAACTGCTCGATCGCATAGTACAAGGAACCGTCACGCATTTTGATATAATGATGCATTTCACGTTCCATCATCGTCTGCTTGATTTCATAGGGATGGCTTTCTTTTTCCATTAAAAGTCCGAGAATAACCAGCTTCATGGACATGGAGCAATCACCTTATTCCTGATAATTTCGAGTACTGACATTACGCCTTTTGCTTCGTATGCGCCGGAATTTCCATCCTCGCCTTACCCATCAGCAAAATACAGATCAAGGCAGCAACCGCCATTAGCAGTGTACACTGAAAAACAATAGCAATCGAATCTGCCAGCCCAACCGTCAGCTTTTCCAATACTTGCGGTGGAATCTTGGCTCTAACCTCAGGCTGCAAAAGCGCTCGAGGATCGATTTGTGACATATTGGAGCCCGGAAGCAGCTCAGTCAGCCGCGAAGTCAATGCGCCCGTCTGCACACTTCCAAGTACGGTCACCCCGATAGCCGAGCCGATCGAACGAAAGAAGGAAACCATAGATGTCACGGTGCCGCGGAACTCAAAGCCTACATTATGAAGCGATGACATCGAGACTACCGGAAAGGATGCCCCGATCCCCAGGCCCATAAGAATCATATAAACGATAACCAATGGTCGTGGCGTTAGTTGTGGAGTCGTACCTCCAAATATACCATACAGCGATTGGACCCACGCAGGTGAATAATAGGACAACGTCGATAACAACGAGGTTGCTATAAGCAGAAGTGCACACGATACGAGCAATATATTACGGTAAGGCAATTTACTAATAAAACGTCCCCCGAATACGCTGCTGACGACAACACCCAGCATCATCGGAGTCAGCACTTGTCCAGCACTGGAAGCCGAGCCTTGATAAACGCCCTGAATGAACAGAGGAATATAAGAAGCGGCAGACATCAGAATCGCTCCATAGAACAAACTGGCTCCCATACTCGCTGTAAACAATTTATTGCGGAACAATTTAAGCGGTACGACGGGATCAGATACTTGGGTCTCGATCCAGAGAAATAACGCCAGCAGAATGACAAAACCGCAGAATAAGCTATAGCTCTGCAGAGAGTTCCAGGCGAACTCCTTGCCTCCAAGCTCTAACCCGAACATCAGACACAACACGGAAGCAGCAAAAGTAATCGTCCCCCACCAGTCGATCTTTTGATTCGGATTATTAGGCAGTGTCGCGTGATAAAATAAAGTGATCAGCAAAAGAGAGACTACACCAAGCGGCAAGTTAATGAAAAATATCCATTTCCAATTCACATAATCCGTAAAATAAGCACCAGCCAGCGGCCCCAACACACTCGAAATACCAAAAACGGCGCCGAACAAGCCCTGCATTTTACCCCGTTTCTCAGGAGGAAACAGATCAAATACGATAGTGAATGTAATCGGCAGCAGAGCGCCACCGCCTATGCCCTGAATCGCTCGATAAACGATCAATTGGAACATACTCGTTGAAGTCCCGCATAAGGCAGAGCCGATCATGAACACGACCAAGCCAAGCAGGAAAAATTTCTTGCGCCCATACATATCGGACAATTTACCGAAAATCGGCATCGATACGACATTGGCAATCAAATATGCGGAGAATACCCACACAAACTTGTCCAAGCCACCAAACTCACCGACAATCGTTGGCATCGCCGTGGAGACGATCGTTTGGTCTAGTGAAGCCAGGAGCAATCCCAGCATTAATCCGACGATCGTCAGACGGACGTTAGATTTTTTGTTAACCATCATTTCACCCTCATTTTTGCTTTTGTACTTACGTTAATTATTATATTCAAATTTGAGTAATTAACAAGTGATTAATCAAAAATTAACAAGGAATATCGGCTCATTTTTTAGAAATTCCCTTATTTAGGTTTGCTCCTCGCTGCCATGTGTCATATAATGTCTATATTGAGAAATTGTATTTATATTATTGGGTAAATCGATAAAATTTATCTATTTTTCAAATCGGTTTGTATACCCACCTAAGGCACAACTTTTTAGAGAGGAGGGTCTGATCAAGTGAATTTGAACCAACTCGAAACGTTAATTACGATTTCCAAAACCATGAGCTTCCGCAAGGCGGGCGAGTTGCTCAATCTCACACAGCCAGCTGTATCCGCCCAGATTAAAAGTCTGGAGGATGAGTTCAAGACCGTACTTATTGACCGTAACCAGCCAGTAACCCTGACCGATAGCGGACGAATATTTCTCGAACATGCAGAATTAATTTTGCATACGGTTGAGGATATGAAGGAACGATTGAACGATTTGAACCATACGCCGCAAGGCCATATCCATCTGGGGACAACTACCTCCATTGCCATTCAGATTTTACCGCGTGTGCTGTCCTATTTTCAAAATCAATTTCCATTGATCAAAACGACGATACACTCGATGACAACCTCACAAATCATGCATAGCGTCGAAAATGGTACCATTGATATTGGCATTACGTACTTATTTGAAAAACAGCCTTCACTCGAAAGCTCGGTGCTGTACTACGATACTTTCGAATTGGTCGTATCACCTAATCATCCGCTCAGCCGCTACGCTCACGTACCTATAGAGAGGCTGCATGACATTTCGTTAATTATGCTTTCGCCTGAAACAGCAGGCCGCAGGTTTGTCGATCAAATTTTCAAGCAGCTTAACATCACCCCGCAAATCGTTATGGAACTGTCCAGCAGCGAAGAGGTAAAACGAATGGTCGAGTTGAATTTAGGAGCTGCGATTATTTCGAAGATGTCGATTGCTAACGAGCTTCGTTTGGGTACCCTAAAGATGGTTAAAGTTCATGAGCTCGAAATCAGCCACCCTGTCGGCGTTATATATAAATCCGGACGCTATTTAAGCTCGGCGCTGCATCAATTCTTACTGGATTTAAAAGGCATGCAAGAAATACAATTTATCGGATCGGAGTGAATTTAAATGAAATTCGATTTACACACACACCATGAACGCTGCGGCCATGCCGTGGGCACCATACGCGATTATGTCGAGGCGGGTATTCGTCACGGACTATCGGTAATCGGGATCTCTGACCATTCTCCCTATTTCGGGAGTACGAAGGAACGGGAACAGCCCGGTATAGCAATGGGCAAAAGCGAGTTCGCGATCTATATTGATGAAGTGTTGAAGCTCAAGCAGGAATACAGCGGTAAAATCGATGTGCTGCTGGGCGTGGAATCCGATTTTTTCCCTGAGCATGCAGAGCTGTATCGGCAAATATATGAGCAATACCCTTTTGACTACATTATCGGCTCCGTTCATTTGTCCGGGGGTACAAGTATTTTCAACAAAACCCGTTTCCAGGGACTAACCGATGCTCAGCTCGTTGAACAAAAAGACATTTATTACGGTCTGATTGAACAATCGGCTCGCAGCGGTATTTTTCAAATTCTTGGGCATATTGATGCGATGCGCGCTTACTTTGTTCCTTTCTCGGCGGTACCGACCGATTCCGTGGATCGTACCCTCCAGATCATTGGCGAGAACGATGTCGCAATCGAGATCAACACCTCCGGCAAAACCAAAGCCTGCGGCGGCTGGTATCCGGTTGATGAGGTTCTTGAACGGGCGCTTCATTACGGAGTCAGAGTTACCTTCGGATCGGATGCCCATGTGCCTGAGCGTGTAGGCGATGACTGGGACGAGGTCAGCAAGCGTTTGAAGGAGATCGGCTTTAAAGAATGGGTGTATTTCAAACAAAAGGAACGTCAAATCGTCCCTTTGTAAGTTCATATGAGGAAGATGTAAACCAGTCCGCATGGCGGGCTGGTTTCTTTGTTTGCTGTTAAAAGAAAATAAAAGATTAGACTGAAAATTATCAAGACCTAAACTTAAGAAAATCAAATAACATAAAGGGCTTCACATATTATGTATGACTAATATGTGGAGCCCTTTATGTTAAATTATCGTAACGAAAAAGGTGGCGATAGCGACGGCGATCTGATTCCTTGAAGCATTCAACTAACGTTCGCCGTTAGTTTACAACCGACCCCTTAATTAAGTTATTATCCTAAAATCTTTCCTTAGGTTTATCCCCAATTAAGCCCAACAAAAACATTTGAGAAAAAGCGTATCCTTTATACGTTTTCGATACACATGAAGGAATTGTCAGCTCAAGGTCCAAGTAGGTAGTTAGTATCCGCTGTGTGAATTCTTTTTGATTCGTTAAGGAATATTCCTGCAATTGTTTTGCAAACTCCTTGTTAACGTGTTCTCTCCCCCCAAGCGCTTCTTGCAATTGGTACCCTGCCCGATATAGTTCAGCAGCTACATCTTCATCGGCTTGCTGATGTTCAGCTATATAAGACAAAATCCAGTCACGCACTAAGGATGAGGTATCTTTATTATTTTCCTTAGCTATTTGTTGGAAACTCTCTTTTATGTCTTTTGAAATACGTATTTGTAAATTCGTATCCATTTAGTTGATACCTCCTTAATTTGAATAAGTAAATTGTAAGCTATTTGTAATGACAATGTCAATACTACGTCGTTACATAAAATAAAAAGTAACTTGCTTCATATGTTTAGATCATCCTCAATTCTGCCTGTTACTTTAATATACAAAACCAGGGAGCTGCCATGCGGCAAGCTCCTCCACTATCGTTCTGTGTTAGTCTAGAATTTTCACCAACTGAACTGTTCCACTCTGCCATAGCTCAGTGTATTCTTTTTCGATTTTAAATCCATGCTTTTCATAGAATTGAACAGTTTGCTGATATAATGGCTTCGAACTTGGCGGCACCGTTAAAACAACACTTTTATTAAAGCCCATCTTCTTTACGTGTTCAAACAAATGCAATAACAGTTTGGAACCGATACCCTTGCGATGGTATCTCGGATCAGTACCCATTAATGAGATAGAAATTGATCCTTCTGAACTAGTAAAGACTAAAAAAGATGTAACTTGTCCATCACTCTCAGCGCACAGTAAATCTTGAAACATTAAATCTTTACATGTGTCTTCAGCAACGTCTTCTGTAAACCAAATACCAGTCAATGAATTTATTAATTGATTGATCTTTTGTGTAATGGGGTCACCAAATCTATTAGGTATCTCATAAAGATTTATTGAAAGGTCCATCTTTTACGATCCCCTCTTCTCACATACCAAGAATCGATTCATTGCGTTAAACTGCCCGTAGTTGAATAATTGTAGCTGAATCTTTTTAATTTATCAAAAAGCTCTGGAGACATTTCCGGAGCTTGTTTTATTGCATAAAGCTAGTACTTATGTTGTGTTTGTGAAGAAAAACGGATCATCTAAGTTTTTGGGATTTCGACAACTTATTATGAGGGAGAACAGATACCTGGCTAAAAAAAAATGAACATACTTAGGAATAAGTTGCTTCCTAAGTACGTCCATTGCACTATCGTTCGCCGTTAGCGTAACTGGCATAAGCCCTCTCATTATCCTACATATCGGTCTCTAGATGTCCTTGATGGATGCCGCTTGCGAAATTCTTTCGCGAATGGCTTCTTCAGTTCGTGGGACAAGAAAATCTACCATCATTTCCGCGTTTGCTTGCACTTCCTCGATGAAAGGACGGAAACTTTTATTATATTCTTGGAACGCAAGTTCAAAATTCCCATGGTTTTTTTGGAAAGCATCAGCCAAGGCTGCCGCCCCATCTATTGCCAGTGATCCACCCATGCCAGCAGCCGGAGAGGCGCAGTATCCAGCATCACCGACTAGCGCTACCCTGCCTTTTGTCCACGACGGCATTTTCATTTGACACAGCTTGTCAAAGTAAAAAGTTTTCGAGTTTTTCACTTCTTCCAGCAATTCCGGCGTTCGCCAGCCTAGTCCGGAAAATTGATTCAAAATTATATTCCTCTGCTGTTCTTCGTTTCGGTAGTCGTAAGGAATTTCCTTCTCCGAAGAAAAGCAGAGGACGATATCGGTTTTATTATTGTAGGTGTTCAGCATGACCGCCTTGCCCGGCTCATTGTACATCTGTGTCGTATTCTCCCGGATCAACAACTTATCCACGATCGTGATAGAGAAATAAGTTTTAAGAAAATGCGAAAAATCCGTCTCCTCGCCGAACCACAATTTTCTGACGACCGAATGAATACCATCACAGCCGAATAGCAGGTCATACGAGCGCTTTTGTCCCCCTTTAAAAGTTACCTCGACGCCATTACTTTCTTCCTTCAACGATGTTATGCTGTCGCCGAAAATAAACTCGACATCATCTTTGACAGCTTCGAACATGATATTCAACAATACATCTCGCTCGATTTCATATTCATCTTCTACGAGCTCCTCGCGGAATTCCAATCTTTCAGTGACATCATCGGAATTTTTGTATTCCATCAATCCCATGAATATTTTGTTCGACTGGATTTGATCGAGCAGCCCCATGCGTTTCACAATGTCGACGGTATTTTCGCGGATATTTACAGGCGTGCCGCCTTTTTTTAGACCATTGGCGATCTCAACAACGGTAACATTGTAGCCCAGTTTCTTCATCCAGTAGGCTGTTGAGAGTCCGGCGAAACTTGCCCCGCTAACTAGGATATCTTTTCTCATATATTCGTTCCTCCCATGATCCACAATATTTTTATTAACATTGAAACAGTATAAGATAGTTTTATAAACTGAATATAAATAGCTCGTGCAGAGCCGGAGCGGCTGTTGTTAATAGATAATAAAGTATTTATACGAAAAATTATTACTTCTACACTTTAAAGTAGCACAGTTTAAAAAACTAAAAAATTCTCTAGCGGTTAGTATATGGTATATTATGGATTAGGCTAGTGCTTCTGTGAGTTGGATTTGCTGCTCCAGATTCTCAATTTCTTTTCCAAGTAGTGAAAGTGATCCAAATGCTGCTTGATCATCTGACGATGGTGTAATCGAAGGCGTCCATTTAAAGCCTCGATTAACTGAGGGACTTTGTTCTTCAATTGGGTCTTGACCATCTTACGAACGTCTTCGGCTTCTAACACTTCACCGTTGACAATGGACTCTAATAAAGCCCGCCCTGATACACCGAATACGTCGGATACGAATGTTGTCAATTTGATATTCGCATCCTGTAGGATCTTGTGTGTACGATTTCTCTCCTGTGTGCCCATGTTGCATGAGTTTCCGACGATAACGGGTCAAGTCGCGCAAGTCACGAATTTCTTCTTCGGGAACAAAGCTTCCTTCGATGAGTCCGCATCAATGCAACTGAGCGATCCACACGGCATCCTTGACGTCGATTTTCTTTCCCGGCATATCCTTGATCTTTGCGGGGTTGGCCAGGGTGAGTCGACAAGTATCCTCGAGGATGCTCCATATCGGTTTCCAGTACACGCCAGTGCTTTCCATGGTGACTTCGACACACTCACGCTCGCTCAACCAGTCTTGCAGCTGAAGTAATTCTGTTGTAGTGGTGCCGAATGTCTTTACTTCCGGTTTCGGTTTCTTATCCAAGGAACCTTTCAATATACAAGCCACAACTGTTTCTTGATGAACATCAAGACCAGCGCATGTTTCTAAGATAGCATCCATAGATGTGTCACAACCTTTGCGTGTAGTTCGCAGATCATGCAACCTGTAATCAGGAAATTTTTTTATACGCGTGCTCAAGGCAACAATCGGCGATCCTCGAGGTTGCAATTGGCAAGATTAGACTTCGGGTTCAAACACCAATATACTTTCGACCTCTGATCTGCTTACTTTCATTACTGCAAAAGTATTGTGAAATTGCAGCCCCATTTTCATCCATGGTGGTGGCCGTAAGGCCATGTTAGATTAGACTGAAAATATAGTATTAGACTAGGAAAATAAAGTTGTAGATTGAGAAAATAATAGTATTAGACTGGGAACGGCATTAAGCTATACCAGCTGATAGCTTGTCAACATTTCCAGCAAGACTAAATAAATTCATATGGCATGTGATATATAGACATGCCAAATAACCTTCCAACCTAGAAGTTGATGGAAGGTTATACCAATTCGGGACAATCATACAATGCGAAAAGGTTGTTGGCTTTTCAGGTTGCGTACACCCAATGGACCATTTTATTACCGCAAGCTACCAGGGCTACTTTATGTATTATGTGGCTTTCCTTCAGCCTCTTTTTCGTTCGTAAATTCCCTTCAATTTTGTGTTTCGGGAACGAATCAACCCGCATTGAACCGACATAATTAATGCATTCCGACGCTGGCGAGCCCCACGCTTTGTAATTACGATTCTGGGTTGCTGTAAACTTGCCGGATAAAAAGACGCTAGGATCAATTCCATCCACCTCGAATGTGGATAAAAATGATTGTATCTTATTCTCGGTTCTCCATGTCTACTTTTTTCAAAGGCTTAGTAGTCTTAGTACGACTATGAGAGGTTGATAGATATGTTTAAAGGCAGTAAATGGATGAATGGACGGCGCTTTATAAAAGCGTAAGCAGGGAACTGGGTTGGTATAAGATTTCTGATAGGCCACTCTTGAGGATAGTCTTTTTTCTGTTAAATATTGGAATTATATGTCGATAGATGATATATTTTAGGGAAAAAATGTATAGGAGGATTCTACCAGTATGTTGAAGCGCATTTTTTCGTCATTAACTGTTTTGAGTTTGTTAGTTACTTTGATTTTGCCAACTGGATCACATGCAGAAAAAGATCCAATTAAAGTCTTCATTGATGGAATTATGATTAATTTTGATGAAAATCCAATTATTGAAGATGGAACGACACTTGTTCAATTTAGACCGATATTTGAGAGGCTTGGATTAAAAATTGGGTGGGATAGTATATCACAGACAGTTACAGGAAGTAAATCCGATATAAGCATACAGTTGGTAATCGGTAGTGATGTAGCAAAAGTTAATGGTAAAGAAATAATCTTATCGGCCGCCCCAAGAATAATACAGGGGAATACTCTGATTCCCTTAAGGTTTATTGGTGAATCAATTGGTGCTGGAGTTACATGGAGTTCAAAGTATAATACCATAGATATTTTTTTAGACCCTGTATTAAACTTGCATAATGCATCATTTTCCAATGATACCGATAGAGTTAGGAAATTATTAAGTAGTGGTGTTTCTGTTGAAATAATGAAGGGTTATAGAACACCGTTAATGAGTGCCGTATCGGCGGATGCTGTTGATACTGTGAAGTTATTAATCGCTTCTGGAGCAAACGTTAATGCAAAAATTGACGAAGAGTTAGTGAAAAATTTCCTAACGGTTACTTGGAATCCTTTAGGTTTGTCAAAGAAAAATGCTGAAATCACAAAGATATTATTGAACGCTGGTGCAGACCCTAATATTTCCTTGAGAGATGGACAAACAGTTTTACTGGATGCTTGTGGAGATCCAGTTGAAGGTTCAGATGGTCATCCTGATGTTATAAAACTACTGCTAGATGCAGGTGCACAAGTAAATGTGCATGATAATAGAGGTTGGACGCCACTTTTAAGGGCTTCATATTATGGTCATTGGGAAGTAGTGAAAGAATTGCTGGATGCTGGTGCCGATCCTCATTCACAAACCGTTGCTGTTAATGATGACTTAAAGAAGGCACAGGCAGCATTAAGTAATTATGTTACTGGTAATAACAGTGGAAAGCAATTGCAATCGACGTTCGCTTCAAAAGCAGAGCTTCAGGATTATTTGGACAAAACTTACAATAGTCAGTCGCCATTAAAAACAGCAGCAACTAATATTAAATTTAAAATCGACATTTACGATAATACTAAATTAGGATACGATTATTTAGTTTCATTTGGTTATAATCTAGCCTTATTAGATATAGCACTTGTCGAAGTCGAAAATAAAAGTGCCAACGGAAAAGAAATCGCAAATCAAACAAGAAAACAAATAAAAGAATTCATTGAAAAAATGGCTAGAGATATTATTTCTAGAGCACCCGATAAAAAGTTTAAAGGTGAAACAAATAATAGTGGGTATAAATATAAATATATACAAGTTGATTGGCAGATCAATGTAGAAAATATATGGGCTAATTATGATTTTAAACAAGGAATCCCTTCGATTGCTGCAAGGTATGATTCTCCATTCACGCACTATGACGAGACAGTTCTTTCAACATTTAGATGGGCACCACCAATACGATAAAAGGGTCTGTAACATAAAATGTGTAACCTCTTAAGTCGGAGAAAAATGGAATACTACAACGACGCCTAATAATAGACAAAATACCCCTTACTCCGCTGAAATCGTGGAATAAGGGGTATTTGCCATTGCTATTGAATCTGCGTATGATGAGTCACTTCATATTGAGGCTGCTGGGTTGTCGACCTGGAGTTTCCTCTCACCCATCTAACCAGTAAATAAATAATCGGTGTGCCTACAATAGACATCATGATCTTGACGCCGAACTCCGTACCTGTAGCCGCCACCATGTCGGGAATCGGCATAATTCCGATAAACCCAATCACGAAAAACACCGAAGTATCGAGCAGCTGACACGTAATCGTCGCCACATTGCTGCGCAGCCAAAGATGCTTACCATTGGTTTTCTCTCTCAAACGAGTGAATAGATACACATCAATATTTTGGCTGATCGAATAGGCCACTAAGGATGCAAGCACAATTCTTGGAACACCGCCCAGAATCGTTGCCAGCTCGGCCTGATTTTCGAAAAACACTGCCGAAGGCATATGAATGACGAGTGTGAACGCTCCAACCATGCAGGCATTCATAAACAACCCGATCCAGATCGCCTGCCGCGCAACCTTTCTCCCCCATATTTCCGATATGGTATCGGCAATAATAAACGTAATCGGGTAGAAGAAAATACCGGCTGTGACATCGGCAAAGCCGACATCGACAATTTTAATCGCCACAATGTTGGCAATCATCAACGACGAAATAAAAACTGCCATCAATAAAATCAGCTTTTTTGTCGTCCCATCTATCGGCAGATAAGGGATTGCCCCTCCTTTTGATAGATCACTTGCTGTACGACTTGATTTGTTCATGCGCTTACCTCCATAGTTTTGTTTATAGACAGGATGGTCGCGAACTGTCTTGGTACACTATACAATAAACCTTTCATTTGAACAATCTTAAATATCGATCAAACCCTAATCCCCAGCTTTATCTTGGTGCCCGCCTACCCATAAGCAAGGCCAACAGGAATCCGTACATAGCGTGGCCCACAAGCCAGACCGTGATCGCGCTCACATCATAAATGGCTGGTGTTTTGGAAGATAACATGGTAGTCAGATACAGCACAGCACCGACGATTACGCTCCACAGAACAAAGGTTTGCACAATTCGCTTGGCATAGTCTTTAAGTCGAATGAGTTTGTAAAAAACGAGAGCTGCAACGGCCGAAATGATCATATGTATAGAAAATTCAGTCGCTTCAGTCAAGGTCAAATCTCGCAGTACAGGTACATAATCCACATTCAGCAAAAGTGTATATACCCTTATTTTCCATTCGAATTCCACGATTCTAAAAAAAATTCCAATGAATAAACCGGCTCCAATGCCAGCCCAAATCGCTCTTTGCATAATAACTTCCTCCCCCTGCCTTATGAATATATTTTACCGCGTAGAGGGCTGTGATAGCAAAATTAGTACTTTCCAGTATTTACACATGCCAGAATCCTGCCAAATGAACTTTTCCCTCCGAATAGAGTTAGTACAACTTCACTTAAGAGGGGAAGAACAGCATGAAAAAATCAGCTTCGTACATAGCGCTTGGACTTGTTGTTTTTGTGGGAGGACTCGGTTCAGGAATTTCGTTGGCTTCTGGGAAAATACAGCAGGTAACCGCCGATTTGTCCCCATTTTATTGGAAGGCGGGAGATACCCGTTATTCAGCGCAGGATGGATATAACGATGGGACTGAGCAGCTTCCGGGAAGCATGAACTATAAAGGCACCACCTACATCCCTATCCGCCTGGCAGCCGAAACGCTTGGGTACGAGGTGGGATGGGACGACTCCTCGAAAACAGCCACCTTCATCGATCCGGCTCAAAGCGATGATCCTGGTCTGGACCTGCCTGCGCCATCCCAGACGGATTATGCGCCTAATACGGCGCTGCTCAAATCCTCTTCCGTCATGCTGGAGAAAGCAGATAAAAATGCAGCCGTTGTGCAGACGATACCAGCGAGTGCCAAAGTAACCGTCACGGCGGAGGTCAATCGGGAATGGCTCGCGATTACCGTTAACGGCCGACAAGGCTATGTATCTGCCGCAGCGACGGATTATCGATTCAAGACGGACCGGCCCGCATGGGAGCAAAAGGCCGATGCGGTGATTGCCACTGGCTTAAAGTATATGGGCACACCTTATCAGTTCGGCGCATCCCCCAAGCAGACAGCTACGTTCGATTGTTCGTCATTCACACGGTATGTCTTTGGTGAAAACGGCGTGACACTTCCACGGGTTTCCAGGGAGCAAAGCCAGATTGGACAAGATGTAGATATAACCAAAATTCGCAAAGGCGATCTGATTTTTTTCACGACACCACAACGAAAAAATGAATCAGGACTCCAGCGGATCGGACATGTAGCCATCTATCTCGGAGACAATAAAGTTCTGCATACGTACCGGGTAGGTATTGGCGTCATTGTGACGGATCTGGACGATACATGGAAGGGACGCATCATTTCGGCTAAGAGAGTCGTAACTTGAACACCGAGACTTATTCGTTTAAACTGCTCCTCGAGGCGGTTTACATGAATAAGTCTTTTTATTTATATTGATTTTAATTTAAGAATTGTTATCATATAGTAGAATGATCTTCATTAATTTAACATAAGAGGTGATTTTATTTGACTACAGACCATAACCATCTAACGACCAGCTGGGGCGCCCCGGTCGGAGACAATCAGCATTCAATGACAGCCGGGTCACGCGGTCCCACACTCATTCAAGACGTACACCTTTTGGAAAAATTGGCTCATTTTAATCGAGAACGCGTTCCTGAGCGTGTTGTTCATGCCAAAGGTGCCGGTGCACATGGATATTTCGAAGTAACTCACGACTTGTCCTCCTATACCAAGCTGAACTTTTTATCAGAAGTCGGCAAGCGCACACCGATGTTCATTCGTTTCTCTACGGTTGCCGGCGAGCTGGGTTCTGCTGATACGGTTCGTGATCCACGTGGGTTTGCCGTTAAGTTCTACACCGAAGAAGGAAATTATGATCTGGTTGGCAACAATACGCCGGTATTTTTTATTCGAGACGCCATTAAATTTCCTGACTTTATACATACACAAAAGCGCCATCCGCAAACACATTTGAAAAACCCTGATGCGGTGTGGGACTTCTGGTCTCTTTCTCCGGAATCGTTGCATCAGGTGACCATTCTTATGTCCGATCGGGGTATTCCAGCCACGCTTAGACATATGCATGGTTTTGGCAGCCATACCTTCAAATGGGTGAATGCCGAAGGGCAGGCCGTATGGGTGAAATACCACTTCAAAACGGAACAGGGCATCAAGAATCTTGATGTCAATCTTGCTGCCAAGCTTGCCGGTGATAATCCCGATTATCATACCGCGGATTTATTTAACGCCATTGAACAGGGCGATTTCCCGGCTTGGAAGCTGTATGTACAAATAATGCCGCTGGCGGATGCCGATACGTACCGTTATGATCCGTTTGATGTGACGAAGGTATGGTCGCAAAAGGACTATCCCCTGATCGAAGTTGGCCGAATGGTATTGGATCGCAATCCAGAAAACTATTTTGCCGAGGTTGAGCAAGCTACGTTCTCACCTGGCTCTTTTGTTCCAGGAGTTGAAGCTTCACCGGATAAAATGCTGCAGGGTCGCCTGTTCGCCTATGCAGATGCTCATCGTTATCGAGTTGGTACGAACCATAATACTTTGCCGATCAACCGTCCCCACACAGAAGTGAATCATTATCAGCGTGATGGTCAAATGACTTCTACCAGCAATGGCGGTAAATCCGTGTACTACGAACCGAACAGCTATGGCGGTCCGAAGGAATCTGCGGAAGCCAAACCCACTGCTTTCGCGGTATCCGGTCTTGCGAACAGTGTAGCTTATGACCATGATGATCACTATACACAAGCGGGCGACTTATACCGTCTTTTGAGTGATGAAGAGCGTATACGATTGGTTAACAATATTGTTGGCGCCATGAAGCCTGTTGATAACAATGAAATAAAATTGCGCCAGATCGGGCACTTCTATAAGGCTGACCCCGAATATGGGGAACGTGTCGCAGCAGGGCTGGGCTTAACCATTGAGTAAGTAGACCATCTGCAATTATCCATATATTTGAATTTGAATAACAAGAGAGGCCTCCCTTAAAAATCAAGGGTAAGCCTCTTTTTTATTTAACGAGATATTTAACCATAGGAATTGTTCAGAAATTGTCCAGAAGGCTTTGATATACTAGGGACACGTCCAACAAGGAGCATCGTCGACTCCTATAATGTCAGATGATGCAGTCCAGTTAAATCGAAATAGGAGTGAATGTGGATGAAACTATCTTTAAGTGAGGCCAGGTCCGTGAACAAGATTGAGATATCCAGGAAAAGCATCAGTACCTATTGTGTCAAGATTCACGGAGTCCCTGTAAATCGAACTCATGAGGAGGAAATTAGTTATACTTGGAGCAGTAAGCAAGAAGCATTAATATGTGCAAGAGGCATCGGCAAAATGTTCAATCTACCTTCAGAGCTTATCCTCATTGACTCGGGTATTTAATAACGCCATACAGCAGCAAACAGGACCTAAGCTCATACCGCCTCAGGTCCTTTTTTGCCATTTATTCATCAACCGTTCTAATTATCTGCTTTGCAACTGATACCCTACGGCTCGCTTCCAGCCTGCAACTGCCGCCTCGCGTTTCACTTCATCCATACCCGGCTCGTATGCTCGGTCAAAGCCCTTGAGCTGCTCCAGCTCGGATACATCCTGCCACACGCCAACCGCAAGGCCTGCGAGAAATGCAGCTCCGAGCGCAGTGGTTTCTATCACCTTGGGACGTGTTACCGTCACGCCAAGCAAATCAGCCTGAAACTGCATCAAAAACTCATTGCGGACTGCACCGCCGTCCACACGTAGCTCGCGCAGATGTATGCCTGACTCAGCTTCCATAATCTGCAGCACATCCTGACTCTGGAAGGCAATCGATTCCAGTGCAGCCCTCACGATATGTGCTCTCTTCGAAGCACGCGTAAGCCCCGTTATCATTCCTCTTGCATCCGGCTCCCAATAAGGCGTACCAAGACCTGTGAATGCCGGCACAAAATATACGCCTTCCGTATGCTCTACAGATAACGCAATTGCCTCTGTCTCAGCAGCATCACCGATAATACCCAATCCATCACGCAGCCATTGGATAACCGTACCGGCATTAAAGACGCTGCCTTCGAGCGCGTAATAAACCTTGCCGTTCAGCTTCCAGGCGATTGTTGTAATCAAGCCGTTTAAGGACATAACGGGCTTCTCGCCGGTTTGCTTCAACACGAAACAGCCCGTACCATAGGTGTTCTTGGCCATGCCTTCAACAAAGCAGCCCTGTCCGAATAAAGCTGCCTGTTGATCTCCTGCCGCTCCGGCAATCGGAATACTGAAGCCATCGCCCAGAAGCTGCGTGTGCCCATATACTTCACTCGAGGACCTCACCTCCGGAAGCATCGCAAGCGGAATATTTAAATCTCTTAGGATGTCCTCATCCCACTGCACCGTATGAATATTCAGCAGCATCGTTCGCGAAGCGTTCGAGACGTCCGTCACATGCTGACGCCCTTCGGTCAGCTTCCAGATCAGCCACGAATCGATCGTGCCGAACAGGGCATCGCCACGCTCCGCTTTTTCACGAATATCCGCATTTGAATCCAGCAGCCACTTGAGCTTGGTACCGGAGAAATAGGCATCCAGCAGCAATCCCGTTTTACTGCGAATGGTTGGTTCCCAGCCTTTAAGTTTAAGCTCATCGCACATTGCACTTGTTCTGCGGCATTGCCATACGATGGCCCTATGAAGCGGCTTGCCTGTTATACGATCCCAAACAACCGTTGTTTCACGTTGATTCGTAATTCCTATCGCTGCAATATCTTCGATTGAAAGCGATCTCACTGACTCGCGAAGAACCTTAAGCTGTACTTGCCATATCTCTTCAGCGTCGTGCTCAACCCAACCGGATTGCGGAAAATATTGGGTAAATTCCTGTTGAGCTGTGCTGACTATCACACCCTGAGGATCAAATACAATCGCTCGACAGCTTGTTGTCCCTTGGTCAATTGCAACGACATAACGCGGTTTTGTCATCGTGTCTCTCCCCCATTTCAACCCTATTCACGCGCATATTAGTTTTCAAGAAGCAATCTACCACATCCCGTTTTTAACTGTCAACCTTAAGTTATGCCACGTTACTACCAGGCGACAATTGCAATCCCATTATTGATTAATCACCCGTCTCATGATATGATGACGGTAATATTCACACAAAAGACAAGTTAATAAGTGGTCAGAGACTAAGAGTGGACCGATACAACCTTTGGGGAGCCGTTTGGCATTTACCTCAGGGGGTGTGGCGGTCTTTTTTGTTGCTTTTTTCGCCAAAAATACTGTTATTGCGAAGGATGGGGTAGCTATGAGCTTGAATTTTTCCGGGGAGCAACGGTCCGCATTTCTGAAAGCATTGGGAACCGAGACATTGGATATTCTTGTTATCGGAGGTGGTATTACGGGAGCAGGAATTGCATTGGACGCCCGAACACGCGGGATGTCCACAGGACTTATTGAAATGCAGGATTATGCCGCAGGCACCTCCAGTCGTTCAACCAAGCTGATCCATGGCGGATTGCGTTACTTAAAGCAGCTTGAATTCAAGCTGGTCGCCGAGGTCGGTAAAGAAAGGGCTATCGTATACGAGAATGCGCCTCATGTCACAACACCTGAATGGATGCTGCTGCCGATTATCGAGGGCGGAACCTATGGGAAGCTGGCTACCTCTGTTGGCCTGCTCGTGTATGATTTTCTAGCGGGTGTTACCAAACAGGAGCGCCGGGTTATGCTCTCTCTCGACGCTACACTCAAGAAAGAACCTTTGCTGCGCAAGGATAAGCTGAAGGGCGGCGGCTACTATGTGGAATACCGTACCGATGATGCGAGACTGACGATTGAAGTCATGAAGGAAGCTGTACGGCGTGGAGTCAAAGCGGTCAATTATGCCAAAGCGAATGAGCTGCTTTACGATAATGGACGTTTGATCGGCGTGCGTGTTCAGGATCAGCTGAGTGGGGAAATCGTCGATATCAAAGCCAAAAAAATCGTGAATGCGGCTGGTCCTTGGGTGGACACGATTCGCGATATCGATGGTTCCAAGCAGGGCAAAAGATTGCATCTCACCAAAGGTGTCCATCTTGTTTTTGATCAGTCCCGCTTCCCGTTGAATCAGGCAATCTACTTCGACACACCGGACGGCCGAATGGTGTTCGCTATTCCCAGAGAAGGCAAAACCTATATCGGTACAACAGATACCAATTACACAGGGGATATCGTGCATCCCAGAATGACGATTGAAGACCGCGATTACATTATCCGCGCGGCCAACTTCATGTTCCCTACGCTCAATCTGACTCCTGCCGACATGGAATCCAGCTGGTCGGGATTGCGACCGCTCATTCACGAGGATGGCAAATCACCATCCGAGCTGTCGCGTAAGGATGAAATATTCATCGCTCCATCGGGTTTAATTACGATAGCAGGCGGCAAGCTGACAGGATATCGTAAAATGGCCGAGCGAATCGTTAATCTCGTTGCTACTCAATTACAAACAGAGGAAGGCCGCAGCACTTTCCCGGTTTGTACAACTGCAAGCATCGTGCTGTCCGGTGGTGACACTGGTGGTTCGCGCGGCTACAGCCAATTTGTTCAAGACAAGATTGCCTACGGAAAAAGTATCGGGCTTACAGGTGCTGCTGCTGACGTATTAGTCCGTCGCTACGGCTCCAATGTTGATCGGGTATTCGAACTATACAAGCTGCATGACAAGGAAGCCGAGCAATATGCCATTCCAGGCGAATGGTTCGCATCTCTTCTGTATAGCATTGAAGCCGAGATGGTGGCGACACCTCACGACTTTTTCATTCGCCGGACAGGTGCATTGTATTTCAACATTGAGGCCCTACAGCGCTGGAAGCAGCCTGTTACAGCTTATATGGCAGAACGATTTGGCTGGAGTGCATCCGAAACGGATACGCATGTTGAAACCTTGGAGCGTCACATCCGCGACGCCGTAGTTCCGTTGAGTGCTGAATCGAAGTAAACAGGGAGACATTATCGGTATTCACGCTCCATATGCGGTAATTTGAACTCGGGTTCAATAATGGCTCCAAATTTCTTTATGGGAGGTAGTGACAGCGACAGCTCCTGCCTGCAGGGCCAGCTCTACCTCCTCTACCGTACGAATCAAGCCACCAGCAAGTATAGGGATGCTGAGCTTTGCATGCATCTCTGCGATAATATGAGGCATGACGCCTGGCAGTACCTCAATAAAATCCGGTTGGTTTTTCTCTGTAATTTTATAGATCGTCTCAAGAGCCGTAGTATCCAGCAGAAAATGCCGCTGAATGGCAAGAACCTTGTGCTTTTTGGCGGTTACAACGGCTGAGCTTTTCGTCGAAATGATACCTGCCGGCTTCAGGGTCTGACATAAAAACTCAATTGCATACTCATCATTTTTCAATCCATGGATCAAATCGGCATGAATGAGCAGCTTCTTCCCATTACTACGGGCAAGCTGTGATACGCTTTGCAGTTGGGAAACATGGCTATCCAGCAGTACCAAATATTGAAATGGGCTTTTGATCAGCAGCTCCAAATCTCTCATTTTCCGGACGGCTGGAAGTACCCTCTGCCCCATGAAGTTCATAATAACACAGCTCCTTCATCATTCCTTCATTCATCCCAGCTTCACTGTAGCCTCGTACTACGTAAGCCTACGCACCCTATAATACTTGGAAATTCGCATTTCAACAACCTCTATGCTGCAAACCTGATCAAATCCCCAAATCAAACTACCATCTGTATATATTTCTATAAAATATGTTAAGATTGATAAGTTGTTTATGCATATAAATACTAAAAATAAAAAGGGAAGTGGTTGGAATTAAACGTTCTGCACGTTCAGGCTCATCTCTGTCCATTCGAATAAAATTGATACTCATATCGTTGTTAATTACCACCCTCACTTTTATAACCGTTGGTTACCATGAAATGAGAGCGATTGCAACTATCTTCCAAGGAGAAGCACTTGAAAAAGCAAAATCTGACTTGAATACCAGCTATGAGCTTATTGACAGGATGTATCCCGGGCCTTGGACTATTAAGGATCAACAACTGTTTAAAGGTGCTCAGTTAATAAACGGAAATACGGAGATCGTTGATTTAATTGGCAAGCTGACCAATGGAGATACGGCCACCCTCTTTCTGGGAGACACCCGTGTCACGACTAATGTTTTTAACGGAGAAAAGCGAGCTGTTGGCACTCAAGCATCAGCCATTGTTGTTGAAAAGGTATTGAAGGCAGGTGAGTATTATATCGGTACAGCTAACGTTGCAGGCCATACCTATCAGGCTGCCTACATGCCAATTAAGGATGAGAAAGGTGTCATTCTCGGCATGTGGTACGTAGGAGCACCCGATGCGAGTGAGCGAATCCAAGACTTGATCCAAACACGCACTTATGAGCTTCAACTTATCGCCATCATTGTCATTATCGCATCGATCATTCTCAATTTTGTATTGATTCGTCCTATTCTGCGCCGAATTGGAATTGCATCAAGAACACTTCAGCAAATCGCCGACAAAGATCTCACCCAGAATGATTTGAAAATAACGTCCCAGGATGAGAGCGGCAGACTAATGCAATCCGTCAATGGAATGGTACATAACCTACGTTCGATTTTGAGCCAGATTAATGATACCGCGGTTCAGTTGGCGGCTGCATCAGAGCAATTGCATGCGGGTGCTGAACAAAGCTCACAAGCTGCTGAACATATTGCAGTAGCCGCGCAGCGAGGAACGACAGGAGCTGAGCAGCAATTGAACAGTATCTATGAAGCATCAAACGCGATGAGTCAGTTCTCCACAAGTTTTCAGCAATTTACAGTAAACAGTGAAGAAGTTTCCAATCTGGCTGACAGCGCCTATCGTGCTTCTAACGAAGGTGTAGTTGCCGTAACTGCTCTTCTCGCTCAAATGGATGCAATAAGCAGCACTGTTCAAGAAACATCCGGTTTTATCAAAAGCCTCGGAGACCGCTCACAAGAAATCGAAGCCATAGTCACGATCATAACCACGATCGCCAACCAAACCAATTTACTTTCCCTAAATGCCGGAATCGAGGCTGCTCATGCAGGTGATATGGGTAAAGGCTTTGCCGTAGTCGCCAGTGAAGTACGAAAGCTTGCTGAACAATCCGGCAATTCCGCACAGCAGATTAAACAGCTTATCGATGAAATTCAGCTGGACATGGAGCGTGCCACTTCATCCATGCAGCAGGGCACCAGCAAAGTGGCAGAGGGAATGACGAAAACACTGCTGGCAAATAAAGCTTTCGATGTCATTCAGCAATCCGTATCGAATGTCAAAGTGAAGGTGCAAGAAGTAGCTTCCGATATCGGGCAGATGTCTGCTGGAAGCCAACAAATCGAGCAATCCATCGATACAATTCATTATACTGCACAGGAAGGCGCCAGTGTCAATCTGGAAACCTCATCTGCCAGTGAACAGCAGCTGGCATCGTTAGAAGAAATCACCGCATCCTCCCGGTCCTTGGCGGTACTGGCAGAGGAGCTGCATAGCGTCCTCGGTAAATTTAAGCTTCAGTAATCTCCAGAGCTTAGGGATAGGAGGCAGTTACTACTATGTAAAAAAACTATCACTGTACCCTCAACAGGGGTGGTTGTGATAGTTTTTTTAAAACGATCTCACTTCTTCTTACTTTTTCTCCCAAATAGCAAAGGAAATGCAAATTTCTTGGCTCCATCCTTTGTTTTTCCTTCCCGGTCAAAATGCAGGGTCGCATTCATTTCCCCGCCTAATATAATGAGAATACTCGATAAATACAACCATGTCAGCAGCACGATGATCCCGCCGATACTTCCATAGGTTTTCGTATAATTGCCAAAATTATTTACATAAAACGAAAACAAAATTGAAGTAACGACCCAACCGAGCGTAGCAAATACAGCTCCCGGAATGACCTCACGAAAGCGAAGCCGGAGATTAGGCGTATACTTATAGAGCAGCACAAAAGCACATACCATAGTAATCAGTGGAATCACGTATTGAGCAATTCCCCACAGCACTTCAAAATTACCAGGTAATTGCGTAACTCGATAAATGGTCTCACCGATGACTTTACCGAAAATCAGCAGGATCATACTTAGAAAAATCAATACCGCCAAAATTATTGTGAAAATAAACGATATGCCTCTTGCCTTCCAGAAAGGGCGATTCTCCTCAACATCGTAAGCCTTGTTTAATGCTTTGACTACAGCATTGATCCCATTGGAGGCCGACCACAAAGTTGCCAATAGACCAATGGAGAGCAGGGAGCCGTTGCGTGATTTCTGAAGCTCTGTGAATACATCCACAATCATCTGATCGGAAAGCTGCGGCAGCACGCTGCTTACATTTTTAATTGCATCGCTTACGCTAATATCCGAGTAGCTAAGGACGGCAAATACGAAAATAAGGAACGGAAAAAACGAAAGAATTAAATAATAGGTCAGCTGCGCTCCCATGGCAGGAACGTCGTCATCTTCAAATCGGCCGTATAAGCTTTGCGCAAAACTCATCAATGAAAAATGCTTTTTCCTAACGCCGGGCCCTTCGGAGGATTGTGGCAATTGGGAATGCTGTGTCCATTCGACAGGTGCTCGATTTTTTTTTGCAGGATCTACGGCTTTTGCCATACAACAGCCCTCCCCATCGTGATTGTTCCTCTTTCTTACCCCATTCAAGAGGAAATTGACACAGCCTGCAGGGATAAATTAGGTTTTGTATGCACTCAACTTATTATAGAAGCTTTACGAAACGTTAACATGAAAACGGTCTCTTTTTCATTGCTGGTAAAGGTAATGTCTCCTTCATTATTCAGCATGATCTGTTTGCATATGGCCAAGCCAAGACCTGTACCATTTTCCTTATCGGTCACAAACGGATTGAATATGGTGCTATACAGCTCCTCAGGTACTCGTGGCCCATTATTAGCTACTTGAATATAAGTGTTAAAGCTGTCCTCGACGATAGAGATGCTCATTTTTTTGTCGCTTCTCAGCTCGGATAAGGCGTCAATCCCGTTGTTTAATACATTGGAGAGCACTTGCTGAATCCCCATTTTTTGAACATAAAGCATCGCTCCCGGTGGAATGTCCAGCAACAGGTCAACATTTTCATTAATGAGTCGTGGATTTAACAGCGATAAAATATGATCAAGCACCTGCCTTACAGAAATATGTACCATTTCCTCATCCATGATCGGCTTTCTGGAAAAACTGAGAAATCCGGTCACCTGCATCAATATTTGATCGCATTCATCCTCAATAAAACCGAGGTAGCTGTCGGCCCGTTCATAGTTATTTTCATTAATATTATGTCGCAATAATTTCAAAAAGCCTTTGATCGAGGTCATGGGGTTACGAATTTCATGCGCCATACTAGCGGCCATCTTGCCTAACAACGAAATTCGGTCATCATGCTGCAGGTTGATCGCGGACGAGTTGTCCTGATCTGGTGACAAATCACTTTTCCAGTATTTAACAAAAATAAAAGATTCCAAATCATCAATTCTTGAATTCATTTGTTTATAGGCTGCCAATGTTAAGCTACTGTCCTCAACTTCATGCAATGTCTGCCGCCATAGCAGTACCGCCCAGAAAATGAAGGCGACGCCCTCTTCCTGCTTTTCAAATACAAGGAAGCCCTCCATCAAGCTACGCTGAAATGGATGGAAATCGGCAGCAATATGGTATTCAGTTATATAGTTGAAACCTGCTTCCCCAAGACTGTACAAGTAAGTCGCATCATAATGGTCTGGAAAACGTTTACTAAACAGCTTTGACCAATAGGAAATATAAGCATGCTTCATGCTTCGAACATCAGTTAAGAAATTAGGTTTATCCATGAAATTAACCTTCCTGTTTATCAAGATGTTGAAGAACTTATACGTAAAAAAACTGCCCGAGAGGACAGTTCTGTTTGTGTTCTGGAGGAAATAAACAGGCCTTGGTTATAGTCCCCAATATTATTGCTATATATTAGATTTTATCACATATTGGAAATGAAGAGTTACTTTATTTATCCTGATACGATCATAATATTAGCATAAGGAATGGTATCGCCTGTTCGGATTACTGCACGCGACTCCACGCAAATATCCTTGAATTGCTGGTGGGATACGATTCGAAAAGCTACGTCCGGCAGAGCTTCAGTCAGCTCACGATAGCGTTCAGGACTTGCCTTTCTCATCTCCTCCGTGACAATAACCGAATCAATCAAAAATTCACCATAGATGGCTCGGACCGTGTCCAATACAGTCGGAATCCCATCTGTCAAAGCCAGATCAAGCCGTTCGATCCCCATGGGTACCGGAAAACCACGATCACAGATGGTCAATAGATCGGTATGGCCTGTCTCAGCCAAAATACGATTCAAAGTCGGATTTAAAATACCTCCTCGTTTCATTCCGTTCCCTGCCTCTCTGTCAATGCCCGGTCCCGCTGCTCGGACGTAATTTGCTCTCTAATTGATGGGACAGGTCGCTTCAGATAAAAGGTAGCCCCTCTATCCGCTTCAAGTTCTGCTGATCCTGCTCCGGTAACACCAACCAGCTCCCAGCCCTGACGCCCCAGTACGTGCAGCTCATTAAAATCATTCGCCCGACAGTACTCCCACTTCGTCTTTATCAAATCTATTGCCCCTATTCTTATTGGGATAGTGCATCGTTAATATTACTTTATCAGCACGATTATTTTTCGTCAATAAAAAACACTGTGCGAAACCTTGATTTTCCAGCTGTATGTTATTGGTTAATCATAGCTACGCCCTGTGGAGCCTCAATGCATTGCAAATGACGGTTACAGAGCTGAGCGCCATAGCCGTACAGGCCATCCACGGCGCAAGATAGCCCATGATCGCAATCGGAATTGCCAGTACATTATATAATAGCGAAAAGGCCAGATTTTGACGAATGATTCTTATTGTTCTTTGACTGATGACAAGAGCACGGACAACTCCGCTTACATCATGCTTCAGAAGCACGATATCTGCAGCCGCTTTGGAAATGTCCGTTCCATTGGCGACTGCGATTCCGATATCTGCTGCGCTCAAGGCAGGTGCATCATTAACCCCATCGCCCACCATTGCCACTCGATGACCCTGTTCTCGCAAGCTTTGTA
Organism: Paenibacillus baimaensis; assembly: GCF_025567575.1. Taxonomy (NCBI): domain Bacteria; kingdom Bacillati; phylum Bacillota; class Bacilli; order Caryophanales; family Paenibacillaceae; genus Paenibacillus; species Paenibacillus baimaensis. The sequence goes on from NZ_JAOQIO010000107.1 coordinate 139,049, forward strand.
CCAGATTCGCTTTATGCTCAGGCAGCATTCCCGCGTATACCTGACTGATTCCCGCTTGTTTGGCTGCATAATGTGCTGTTGATGCTCGATCGCCCGTCACCATTCTAACGTCTAATCCCATTGAAGTCAGCTGCTTGATCGCTTTGCGAGCAGTCGGTTTAACCGGGTCACTAAGTGCTATAGCCCCGACCCATCGCCCGTCTACCGCAATCCATATGACTGTGAACCCCTGCCGCTCCCATTGATCAGCCAGACCGGACTGTGGATGTCTCCGATTCTCTTGACTAGCCATTCCTACCTGCGGGAGGCCTGCTATGCCTTCAGCTTCCAGCCATTGACGTGTGCCTAACCATACGGCTCTGTCTTCTACCAATGCACGAATTCCACAACCTGGTATCGACTTGAAATTCTCACATTGAGGAAATGTGATTCCTCTGCGCAACGCCTCTTCCACAACAGCCCTGCCTAAGGGATGCTCGGAATGCTGCTCCGCACCCGCTGCCATACGCAGCATGAATGACTCGTTAGCGGCAGATCTGTCTTCCATAGACAGATAAGTGCTCCGGCTACGAGCATGCGCAGAACGTTTCTCAAACGGCAGAACACGAGCAGAACCGGGCCGGGTTAAGACATCAGCAGCCCACACATTGGTAACCCTGGGGTTCCCCCCTGTAATCGTCCCTGTTTTATCCAGCAAAATCACATTGGCTTGTGGCAATATTTCCATCATTTTACCCTCTTTAATTACGATACCGGACTGTGTCGCCCTGCTGGAGCCTACCAGAATCGAAATCGGTGTTGCCAAGCCAAGAGCACAAGGACAAGCTATCAGCAGAACGGCTATCGCCTTTTCCAAAGCACCTCCAAGCTGACCTGGCTCAAGCGCCATATACCAGGTAATAAATGCTGCTGCAGCTAATACCATAATAATCGGCACGAATATACTGGAAATTTGATCTGCCATTCTTTGAATGGGTGCTTTTGTGCTCTGCGCTTCCTCTACAAGTTTAATGATTCGCGCCAAAGTCGAATGCTTTCCTACTTCAGTCGTTCTGATACTCAGCATACCGTTACCATTTAACGTGCCAGCAGTAACCCGATCCCCAACAGCTTTGTCAACCGGCATACTTTCCCCTGTAAGCATCGATTCATTGACGTTCGAGTAACCTTCTATAACCTGACCATCTACTGGCAGACTTTCTCCTGGCCGGACGACAACAATGTCATTGATCACAACCTGGGACACAGGGATCCGCTGTTCTTGGCCTTCTCTCATGACGGAAGCCATCTCCGGCCTGAGACGGTGAAGCTGGTGTATGCCGCTTAGTGCTTGCCGCTTGGCCAAAGCTTCCAGCCATTTGCCCAACCAAACAATCGTAATAATCATCGCACTGGCATCAAAATATAACGGGACATGGCCTCCATGACCTCCGGTCATCACATTGCCATGACCAATCGTCGATACACCATGAAACAACAAATAATGGCTGTATATATAAGCAGCCGAGGTACTGATTACAATCAACACATCCATGTTGACACTGCCGCTTTTTATAGAACGATAAGCTCCCGTATAGAACGGAAGTCCGAGTATGAACTGAATCGGTGTCGCCAAAGCCAGCTGGAACCAAGGATGCAGCAGCAGCTCGGGTACCCAGACTGAGGCCGTCCACTCATGGTGTGCAGCCATTGCCCATAGAAAGGGAAGCGTAAGCAGCAGGGACATCCCGAACATCATTCCGCTGCTGATGCCGCTCGTTCGAGCATCGGCCCCGTTGTTCCCGTCTGAATGACGTTCCTTCGCTGTAAACCCCAGCTGTTCAATCCTCGTTTCAATTCGTTCTACACTGATTCGATCCGGGATGATGACGACAGAGGCGCGACTCAGGGCTACATTCACATGAATTTGTTCGATTCCATCCATTTTGGCTACTACTTTCTCGATCCTTGCCCCGCAAGCTGCACAGGTCATTCCGTCTACATCCAGCGTCACATGCTGAAGCTCAATGTGCCTGCTCATGGCTTCACCCCATTCTCCCCGAAATCGATGCTCATACCGTTGTTTCAATATATGGACTGGCCGCGAGGTTCATGCCAGGAGAACAACAAAAAATCCTTTATCCGGATTGTACAGGTAGTGACCAGCCCCTGTCATATCCGGGTAAAGGATTTATGAATTCCAGTGATTCGTCTTATGACTTTTGCAAGTCAACAGGAGCATCCGCATATTTCTTACGTCCCCACACAGCGGATAAGAAGAAACTTATGACGAGTACGATCGCACCGAATGCATAAGGAAGATTGAGATGAATCTCGTATAAGGTTCCGGCGACAGCAGGTCCGAAGATGTTGCCCAAGCTCATATAAGCATTGTTCATACCTGCCACATACCCTTGCTCTTCACCTGCCATTTTGGATAACAGCGTATTGATCGCCGGCCGCATGATGGAAGTTAAAGTGAAGAACAGCATTGTCACGATCAGGACGAACCAGAAGTTGCCTGACAGCAGCATCAGTACAAGACAGGCCGCCGATAACACGAACGTAACATGAATTAACAATTTCTCACCGAACAGTTGAATTAATTTACCGATCAGCAGAGCTTGCACCAAAGCACCGATTAAAGCGCCTATCGTAATCAGGATCGCGATATCCCTGACCGTATATCCATATTTGGCATCAACGAACAAAGGAAATATCGCTTCAAAATTAGCCAAACCAAAGGTCAATGCAAAAATTAACAACAGCAATATAAAGTAAGGCGCCTTAAAGGAAAGCACAAACTGCTTAAAAATACTTTCTCGCTTAACCCTAACCTGTCGCGTAGCTAGCTGCTTCTCTTTGGAAAGCGACTCCGGCAGGAAAATTAAGGAACCAATCAAGGCTAAGGCCGCAACTCCGGCAGATACGTAAAAGGGTGCCCGAATCCCAAATTCGGCAAGAAAACCTCCGATACCAGGACCGATTACAAAACCGAGCGACATGGCAGCTCCGAGAAGCCCCAAACCCTTACCTCTCTTCTCCACACTCGTTACATCGGCAATATAAGCCATCATGGAAGGAATCATGGCTGCCGCTCCGACACCGCCAATAAGTCTAGACAGGTACAGCAGCCATATTTGATCAGCCATAGCAAACACCAGATTCGATATCGTGAATAATCCCATACCGGTGACGATCATTATCTTGCGTCCGTATTTATCAGACCATTCCCCAGCAATTGGGGAAAATATAAATTGGGTCAAACCAAAGGCCGCTATCATATAGCCTGCAGCCTGACCACCAGCATTAAACGCCTTCAGGTATTCAGGCAATACAGGTATGATCAAGCCGATCCCGAGCATGGCGATAAAAATATTTATCATTAAAAAAACGAGCGGCATGGTTTTATTTTCAACTGCATTCATGGTTAAATCTCCTTTTTCTTATTTCGGTTTGAATGGCATAAGCCTGGTTGCAAATACTGCTGAAACCTTTCGAGAATCTCCTCATTGCTCAGCGGATCATGCTTCTCTCCCCATTTAAACAGCAGAGCTGTATACAGCTCGGTAATAAGAAATGCAGTAAACTCCACATCGCTCGGCTCCATGGCGCCCGTTTCCATCAGCTTGATAATAAGCTCCTTGAGCTGATCAAAAGCAGTGTTCTCGATCCGTGTAAGACCTTCCTTGACCTCATGCGTCTGAAACGCTTCCGCCTCCTGCTTGAGCTTGCAAAACAAGGGATGCTGCTGCTGGTAGCCAGACAGGTTACATATATAATGGTGCAGTGATTCAATGTTCAGACCGTACTTATTTATCGCTTCCTCAGCAAACCTGGCGAACTGCTTGAGCTCATCGTCTACGATACAAGTGAACACCTCTTCTTTAGTTTTGAAGGAAAGATAAAAGGTTCCCTTACCCATATTGGCGTATTTGGCTATATGATCGAGTGTTGTAGCCTTGTAGCCAAAGTTCTGGAATGCCTCACGGGCCGCTCTAATAATTTGCTCACGTCTTCCGCTCCTATCCATATATCTATCCTTTCCGAGTCTCATAAAGCTTTTCTGAATAGTTGACTACATCATTTTTTTGGTCAAGATTTATTGTAACCAAACCCGGGCCTGCATGCAACCTTAAGCCTCAAACATCCAGCAGTATGCTAAAACAGCAAAAAAGAGGCAGCCGCAGCTGCACTCTCGGTTATCGTTCAATTATGATTTTTGCAATGAGGCCATAAGACCCAAGGATCCTTGCTCCTCTTCAGCCGGTATCAGCCCGTCCTCTACCAATACCCGGAGGAAGGCATTGGCGACCATCGGGTCGAACTGTGTTCCACTATGTCTGCGCAGCTCCTCGGCAGCAGTCTCCATTGAAAGCTTTTGCCGGTAGGAACGATTGGTTGTCATCGCATCAAACGCGTCGCTCGCTGCCAAAATTCTGGCTCCAAACGGAATTTGATCACCCTTCAAGCCATGCGGATATCCCCGTCCATCCATGCGTTCATGATGATGCCTGACCATTGCTGTCGCACCGATTTCCTGTAATCTTTTAATATCCTTAATAATTTGGTAGCCATCCTCGGCATGCTTCTTCATTACATCATATTCTTCCTCTGTCAACCGGCTTTCCTTTTGCAAAATCGTTTCCGGAGTTCCAATCTTACCTATATCATGAATGAGTCCCGCCAAATGAACGGCTTCTATCTCCCGTGAGGACATGCCCAGCTCGGTAGCAATCTTTTTGGCATAATTGGCGACATTGTTGGAATGAAAGGCTGTATAGGGATCACGAGCATCAATGCTTTTGGAAAATGACAAAATCGTGTTCATAAACAACTCTTCAAATTCCATCTTTTGCACAAAATTACGCTGTGATACAACTGTAACTCTACGAATCAGCATAGAGATCAGCAGCAGGGCAGCAGCACCAATTACAGGAATCCAGCCTGTTTCGCTAAAGTACAGCCATATTCCCATTACAGCGGCAGCAAAAGTCGACACCAGGTATACGTTGGCTACATACAAAGCAACGATAACGACAGGAACCGCATATAAACCCAATAGCAATGGAGAAGAGTAATACATATGCAGCCAGACAGCAGCGCCTATAGATAGCACCATCAGTATCCAGAGTGACACTGTCGTCTTTTTACCGAGAGAAACCGGACAAAAATGATCGTTTCCTGTCAGGAGCACGTTGCGGACTTCCGTTTCAGTATCAAGACCCTGTAGTCCAAGCCCGTTCATCGACAGCTTATGCAAATTCAAGTCATTTTTCAATATACTCGCCTCCCATCGTTTCAATTATCCGCTTATGTAGGAATATTGACCTATGTATCTTTACCGTACACCTGTTTATGAAGCCTTGTCAATGCTCAATTTTGTGAATAAAAATAGCTCCCGGCACCCACTCGGGTGGATTCGGAAGCTATGCATGCATTAAAAATTGACACAGACTTTCATGAGCCCTTTTTTTCCAATTGCGAATTTAGCAAATCAAGACTTGATGCAATCTTATCAAGCTCGTCTGTATCAAGATCGCTAAGCACGGTATGAAAAAATTGTTCATGATAAAATTCAACCTTGTTCTTAATTTCTTCCATTTTCTCGGTCCTTTGGATCCAAATCACTCTGCGATCGGTCTTATCCCGTACTCTTTGAATCCATTCATCCCGTTCCAAACGGTCAATGATACCCGATACCGTACTGTATGAAAGCTGAACCGCTTCTGTAATTTGCCCAATGGTTTTCGGTTCCTTATAAATTTGACCTATGATTATACCCTGTGGCTTGGTCAGATTGAGCTCTTTCATGAATTTTTCAAGTGTTGCATTATATAAACGGGTCAGCTTGTGAATAGATTTGGAAATATGCATGGCTTGATTCATAGACAAAGCCCCCATTCTGGCATCATTTGTTGATAATTGTTCAAACTATATCATATTATTCGAATGTCGCCAAGAAGAGGGCCCGCTATTTCATCCAGCAGCTTCTTTCTACGATATCTATTACTGTGTCAAAGATGATAACAAACGTCTAGCTTCACCTATTGGCGTTGTAATCGTTTCATAGATTTTCAATTTAAGCGGTGATTCCATCTGATCAGAGCTGCCGTTAGTGAAGTAAATATTCTGGTTACCACTCATGATCCGGTCCGGGCCACTGAGCAATAAGGTTTTGAAGGCAATGCGTTCACCAGCAGGATTATCCAACTCAATTAGCAGCTTGGGATTGCTTTCTTCCGTCACGACATTATCTGTGGTGTTAATATCCATTAATGTCTTGAGTTTGTACGTATAATTATAATCTTTGGTGGAAGCATTTTGCGAAATAACCATCGATAAGGCCCATGAGTTCAACTTCACATTATAAGGATATAAATTTAACTCTGTATCGTTAGGCACTGTTTTCTGCACAGCTACATTCAATTGTGCAATCGAAGCCTTAAAGCCCGATTCACCCTGTAGCTCCTGCAGCTTGAAGTTAAAACTCTCTGCTTCCTCGGAAATCGGCATTGTGAAAGCATAGGCAACTGATACTCCCATACCCGGCAATACTTCTTTTATAGTGCTTGGCAGCACGTTCCCGGTATAGGCAGTTCCTGAACTATTCACCAGCTCGGTTCCAAGCGCAGGAATTGGCAATGGGCTATCACTATTGTTCATGTACTTCAAATTGGCAACGACTGTTTTATAGCTTTGTCCTTCGTTCTCATACCAATCTGCGCGTACCAAGGAGACAGCTAGCTTGGGATTCACGGCTTGACTAACGGCATCAATCGTTATTGGCGTGCCCATTTGATAAGCTGGCAAGCTGACTACATTCGCATCCTCAGTTGGCAGATGGAAGCCAATTCGTCCGGTATAATAGGATTGCGGTGTCGTTTGACCCTGCTTCAGAAAGCTTTCAGGTGTTAGTACATAGAAAGCCTCCGGCTTTATTCCGGCATCTGTTGAAATAGTGTAATACAGATATTGGCTTTCTCTAGGATTCACGCTGATCGGTTTTTGCTCGACGCGCTTACCAACAAACGATTGCCCGCTTACTTTGCCGCTCAAAGTAAAATCAGGCACGGTTTCTGTAAAGCTGCTCGAATTATTTACCTTTAGCTGAACCACATAGGTCGGTTTTTGCTCCGTAAATTGCGTCGACAGGCTTACCGCTGAATACGTAAGTGATGAAGTGATTTCAGGTAACGTGAAGGATTGTCCCCAGCTCAATAGCGAAGCATCATCAATAACAGCATCGCTGCCTTTCCAGACAATCGATCCGATACCTGCATCAGCAAGTACGGTCTCCTGCTTGGGGTATACATTCATATTGACATCTACCCATATCAGATCTGTCAAAGAAATCTCGTTTTTCGCATCAATCTCAGTCATATAGCTAAGCTCGACATTGCTTTGTGGTGAGATCGATTTGGCATTGGCTGCACTCGGCTGAAGCGTATAAGAAGTACCGTCGGCTGCCTTGGCGCGCAATTCAAAATCAGGAATACGTACAATTGCTCCGGAGCTATTTGACAGTTTAATGACGGAACCGATTCTCCAGCCTCCAGCGGTCTTTTCCAAAAGCACATTTTTCACTTGAGCCTGCGTCATATCTGTAATACTATAAGTCGGTGACGCGACCACAGTAGGCACAGGCACAGCTGCGTCCGCGAATGCAGGAGAGACAGCTAGCACAACCGACGAGGCAATCATCACCGTAGAGACGGCCTGTTTCCAATATAATTTCATTGTAAATCCTCCCAAAATCTGATTTAAGCTTTAATCTTTAAGCCTTCAATACGCCATCTTTTTCCAAGCTGATTGTAGCCGGAGGCTTAACCTCCGCTTCAGCAGGGGCAGGAGCAGCCTTCCGCTTGCTGGTCAGGAAGAACACAACCGGTATACACAAGAATGCTGGAATCGCAGATATATAGAACGTATCGGCAATACCTCGAACCAGAGCTTCCTTCTGGATCATCCCTGCAAGGTTCATAGCTGCAACCCCACTTGCAGTGGTCGTATCCACGCCCCATTGATAAATAGCTCCTGTCATTGCTGAGATCACATTGCTCGCTGCCAACGAATCTACAGGGACGCTTTCGGAAATATGCTGGTAGTGAACGAGTTGACGACTGCTCATGATGGAAGTAAACAAAGCAATACCCATCGATCCTGCTACTTGCCTAACAACATTGGATAGTGGAGACGCATTGCCGACTTGGCTGGTCGGAATGGACATCATACCCGCAGACGTTAAAGGCATCATCACAAGTCCAATACCAATAGCACGTATCGTCAAGACAACATTAAGCCAATGATTTGGCGTATCGGCCGTCAGCATATGAAGCTCCATCGTCGTAAAGCCAAGAGTGGCCAGTCCAACTATTCCAACGGGAATGATGCCAAACTTGTCTGTGAGTTTACCGCTGATCGGCATCATAAAGGCCATAGCAATGGACTGAGGCATCATGAGAAGCCCTGTATCCATGGCAGACATGGACTGTATATTTTGCAAGTAAAGAGGAGTCAGAAAGGTGCCTCCGAGCATTCCCATCATGACGAGACTACCGGCAATGGTACTCATCGTAAATTGCGGGTTTTTAAATATTTTCAGATCCAATAATGGATTCTTACTGCCGAGTTCAACCCAAATCAACAGCAGCAGACTGAAGAAGGATACAAATAGCAGGCTAACAATAAATAGCGATGTCCAGCCTTCGGACTGTCCTTTGGATAATGCGAGCATCAGGGTTCCAAAAAACAGAATGGAGAGCACTGCGCCAGCCGTATCGAACTTTATATCCAATTTTCTTGGTGAATCTTTTAGCAAAATTTTGCCCATAATAAAAGCGAACAACCCGATTGGTATGTTAACCAAGAACAACCAACGCCAGCTGTAATACTGGATCATATATCCACCAACGGTCGGTCCGAGCGCGGGTGCTACCATCGCCGCGACGCCCCATAATCCAATAGCTGTTCCTACTTTTTCTCGTGGAAATGTCGTGTAAATGATCGACATGCCGACTGGCATAATAAAGCCACCGGCAAGCCCTTGAATGATACGGAACATGATCAGGGTGGAATCGCTCCAGGCGATTCCACACAGAACAGAACCAATGGTAAAGCCAAGCACCGAGTAAATAAATACATTTTTGTTGCCGAACCGTGCTCCCAGAAAACCACTCATTGGAATAACTACAGCTGCAGCCAGCATGTAGCCGGTAATAACCCATTGAACGGTTGGCACATCAGAGCCGAATACGGCAACGAATTTCAGCAGTGCAACATTCATCAAGCTGCTGTTCAGAACGGAAACAAAGGTACCGAGCACGATGGCAAAGAGTCCAAACCACATGCTGCTGTCACTTTTGGAATCCGCCGATAATGTCGAAGCGTCAGCCATAATACTGCACCACCTATTCCACTTTCAATTTAGCGCCGTCAACGATGCTATCGCTGGGAGTCACTGCGATTTGCTGCTGCGCTTGCAGATTGGCATTCGCTTCTATATAGACCCAATCCTGATTTTTTTCTGTTGTCTTGACTTCGATCTTGTGAGCCGTTCCGTTGTCTACCTTGATGACATACTCTTTGTCATCCTTCTTGATGATCGACGATTTAGGAGCCTCAAGGCGAGCTTTGGCTGCATCCTTCAGATGCACCTCAGCGACAGTTCCGGCAAACAGCAGACCATCCTTATTGTCCACAGTAACTTTAACCGGGAACGTATTGCTGTTGGCATTGGAAACCGGGCTTACAAAGGAAATCGTACCCGGGAATGTTTTATCCGGTATATTAACCGCCTTCACGTCAACCGCAGTTCCTGCTTTGATGGAGCCAATTTGTGTGTCTGTTACACTTAGCTCTACCTGAACCTGATTCATATCCACAACAGAGAACAATGCAACACCCGGCTGCGCCATTTCGCCAGGCTGTATGCTGCGCTTGATGACAATGCCATCCGTTGGTGACGTAATGGTTGCATTGTTGACAGAATTACTCGCTAACTGAACAGCAGCGTTCAAACGATCCAGATCAGCTTGCAGGGCCATGATCGTGTTGCTTGTGGCTCCCGCCTGTGTCAACTCAAGCTTGGCTCTGGCAGCATCGACCTGTGCAGCCGCGGCCTGACTTGAGGCCTGAGCCTGCTCATAGCCTGTTCTGGCCTTCTCGTACTCCAGCTTTCCGCGATCGACGTCCTCTTTCGTTACGGCTGAAGAGCTGTCAAACTGATTGCGAAGCCTGTTGTACGTGTTCGTTGCCAGTTCAAAGCCTGCTTTGGCCTGCTCGACTGCTGCGACGGTCTGCCCTTGGGCCGCTTCAGCCGCGCGGACGGAGCTTTCAGCTGCTTTAATTTCTTGGGATCGTGCACCTGACTGCGTATCGGCAAGCTTGGCATTGGAAGCTACCACTCCCGATTCTGCCTGCTTCAGCTGCTGAACGAGATCATCGGTCTCAAGCTGTACCAGCACATCACCCTTTTTCACTGCAGCACCTTCATTTACATTTACAGTGGATACTTTTCCTGAGATTTTGCTGACAATTTTCACTTCTTGATCCGGATTAATTTTACCGCTCCAGCCGGAGTCTGTGAGTTGACCCAGCTTCATTACTTTGACGGGTGCTTCAGCTCCTGCACCATTAGCCTGGCCTCCTGTGACAGAAGAACCACAACCGGACAATGCGCTCACCAGTGCAAGCGACAGTACCGCCGGAACCCAAATTTGATGCCTTGTTTTCATCGTTTTGCTCCCCTTTATCAGTTAACCTTAATTATGGTTGCGTTCATTAATTTTTAACTCTGATCTTGATCACACTGCTAAGTCCCGGCGATAGTTCAAAGCCTTGTTGATTATCAATGGAAATTTTAATAGGAACTCGCTGCGTCACTTTTGTAAAATTACCACTTGTATTTGACGCAGGCAGCAGTGAAAAGGTAGATGCTGTTGCTTTGCTGATCTCTTGAACCTTTCCTGTCAAGGTCAAGCCCTTGAAGGTATCCACTGTGATTTCTACCGGTTGACCTACTTGAAGTCGATGAATTTCCGTCTCTTCGATGTTGGCAGATACATAAAGCTGACTTTGATCGACGACCATTGCCACCGTTTGGCCTGGAGAAGCAATCTCGCCTGTTTTGATTAATGATTTAATAACTGTTCCCTTAATCGGTGATCTTAACGTAGCCTGCTCCAAATTACTGATACTCAGGTTATTGCTATCCTGCTGACCGATAATTTGATCTGCCAGTACATGATCTCCTTCGTTCACCTGCATGGAAAGAACCTTTCCTGTTACCCGCGGCATCACCTTATAAATATCACCAGCAAGCCTTGCATCCTCAGATGATACAAAGTTTTGACCCTGATACCAGAACATACCACCAATACCACCACCGGCGATCACCAGTACCGTCAAAATAACAATTAACACCGCTTTTCGCTTCATGTTTCTCCTCAATCCTCTTTCCATCTCTAAAATGTCTGTATCCATTACATTATTTCGTATACGAAATAAATGAACATAAATAAAGGCCTAGCTCTTTTCTTCTTCAAGATTGTGCAAAAGATGAGTATACAGCTTATCTAAAATTTGTAGCTCCTCGGCAGGTATTCCCTGAAGCATTTTTTTAAAAAGCTCATTCTTTATTTGCTGACTTGCTATGCTGGCTTCAACGCCTTGCGGACTAATTTCCAGATACACGCTGCGGCGATCGCCTTCATCCCGATATCTTAGAATTAATCCCTTTTCTTCCAGCTTATCGCACAATAACGTAAGTCCTCCGGGTGTCATACATAATCTCTCAGCGAGGTCGGATACTCTTTGAATACCCTCTTTGCGAAGCATATGCAGCATATTCGCCTGAGGCAAGCTCAAATTCAGCGGACTCGGACTGACTGTGTTCCATTCAGATACAACTTTTTTATGAAGCTGCCGATGCAGACGCTCGATCTTCTCCATATCAAAATAATCAATCAAGGACGTTCACTCCTTTTACCAAACAAAATCATTTCCCCTTTAACATTTTCACGTCTTAATCATTATAACAAAAATATTTAGCACACGAAATAATATATCAGAAAAACAGATGTTTTTAAAACTCCAAAAATAGCCAATTAATCGCAAATATCGTAAAAGATCACGACTATCATCTGCTTTACTCTTCCGCATGAAGCCACACGTTATCATGTGGCTTGTAATCCGCATTATTACACGGCTTCTTGTGGCTCATTCTTATTGTCAGTGCCTTTACGATCCGACAGCTGCACCTTGCCTACAAACAGGCTTAGAATGGCACCCAGAATGACGAATACGAGACCAAACATAAACACCGTATGCAAGGAATCCACCAAGGCTGTTTTTAAAATCGGTACAATCTGAGCGGTTAACGCCTGCGGCATCTGGCTGAGCGCCTCAGGATTGAGCAGCACCGAATATAGTGATTGCGGGTCCGAACTGATTTTGGCAATCATATCGCTAATCAATGTGCTGCCTTGCTGTGGAATTTGCTTCAACACCGGAACGAGATTAACAGTCAGCAGATTACTGGAATGATGGTTCATAATCGCTCCTAGTATGGTCATCCCAAATGTACCACCAATTTGCCGGAAAAATTGACTTGAGGAGGTGACCACGCCAAGCTCTGACTTAGGAAAGCTTTCCTGCAAAGCTAATGTAAGCAGCGGCATTACCAGCCCCATGCCAAGACCTATAACCATCATAAAGCTGGAGGCCGTCAGCTTCGAGGTTGTCATGCTGAGTGTGGTCAGCAAAATAAATCCGACAGCCATAATGACCATCCCAATACCCATCTGCGTTCGTACACCGATCTTCTGAACCATCTGCCCGCCGAGAACACTCGCCGCAATCATCGTGATCATCATTGGCGTCATCACGGTACCGGACGCTGCCGGACTAATCCCGACAATTCCCTGCATGAACAACGGTACAAACATGATCGCACCGAACATGCCGACACTCATCAGAAAACCGACCCCGTTAATGATCGTGAACGTTTTATTGCGGAATAACGAGACAGGCAGTATGGCCTCCTTCGCTTTCGATTCGATGACAACAAAGCTAACCAAAGAAACGACCGCAAGTACAATCAATCCAATGACCTGCCAGGAAACCCAGGCAAAATTTTTCCCGCCGAACGTTAATGCCAGCAGCAAGCTTACGACACCCACAATCATCGTGGTCATACCAGCAATATCGAATTGAACCTTGTCTTTTCTTTGAAACTTGGGAAGGGCAATTGCAATCAATACAATAGCCAATACGCCAACAGGTAAATTGATATAAAACACCCAACGCCAGCTGGCAGCATCAACAATCCAGCCGCCGACCTGCGGACCAATAATGGAAGAAAGCCCAAACAAAGCACCGAATACCCCTTGCCATTTGGCACGCTGCTTACCTGTGAAAATATCACCTATAATAATCATCGCCATCGGCATCATGATCCCGCCGCCGATGCCCTGCAAGCCGCGGAACAAAATGAGCTCGGTCATATTTTGCGACAATCCGCACAGGGCGGATGCTATGATGAAAATGCTCAAGCCGGTTACATAAACAACTCTGCGACCCATCAAATCGGCCAGCTTCCCGGCAATCGGAACAATAACCGTAGACGTCAGCATATAGGCTGTCGTCAACCATGTCATCAAACCAAGTCCACCCAAATCACCAACAATTCTTGGCATCGCGGTTCCGACTATCGTTCCATCCAATGCACCGAACAGCATGGCGATGATTAATCCCGCAACCAGCAATCCTTTCCGATTGTTCGGATCGTGGGCTTCCAATGAGGAACCTTGGTCGTAAGCAGCCTCCTTTTCCTTAGATGAGCTCATTGCTTTCTCCATGCTTTTCACCTCACTATCATAGGTTTAATATTATACAAGATAATATTTAAGTTGTTTAAATATATAATAATGAAAACTCATTCTCTTTGCAAGAGATTTTTTTCATACGTACAACTCGCCTTCAATATTAGATTGTGAGATGTGCGGAGAATGGTCCTTATGCTGCTAAAAGCTACTTATATATAAGTTACCCAAAACAAAAAGCTTTCTATCCAGCTATTAGAACTGCGACCACAAATATAATTTGCAGCAATGAACGAATCCCGAGAGGAGGTGTAGGTTTTCCATTAATGGTCAAGCCCTGACGGGCAGCCTGAATATTTGCAGGGAACATCGCTATAAGCAGGATGACCAGACAAATCGAGGTCAATTGCGAAATGCCAGGTATCAGAATTCCTGCAGCAGCAGCCAGTTCAAGCCAACCGGTAATGGTTACGATCCTACCCGGCTCAGGAAGCCAGGAGGGAACCATCCGTATCAGATCGGGACGTCTTTTCCCGAAATGGGCTGAAGCTGTAAGTAGCAGCATGACGGCCACCGCGGCCTGGAGCGATGCATGCCAAGAAATAAAATATGACCAACCAAGCACCCCAAATAATCGAAATGATAATAACGATATAATAAGCGTATATAACGGAGCCATGTTCCTCCACCTCTCTCTTCCTAATTATAGGGTTCTCGTAATCATCAAATATAAAATAACGACCGGCAGTAGCGTCGACACTATGCCAAAAACAGCCCAATAGCGGGAAGCACGACGATATTCCTCCATAACCGCTTTTTGTTCAACGGAGTGAGCACTATGCCGAATCATGCTGCGCTGAAGCGGTATGAGCACTGCCAGCCACAAGATCCCTGAAATCGCAAACAGTATTAGTGAAACCGTAAGCCAGCTCAAACCTGACATCGGCATTCCTGAACGAACCGCCATGACTATGCCGGATACCGTAATAAGTGCGATACCTGGCAGCGTAAATACATAATCCGCAAGCATCACATTTTTGACTGCACTATGAATCACAACCGGATTATTTTGCAGATCCGCTCGTATTTTCCAGAACGCTGCTGTCACGATATTTCCGACTAACAGAACAACTCCGATAATATGGATCACTAACCAATAGCTCATTTGCACACACAACCTCTCCATTTTTTATCGCGGCTTTAACGTATCAGACAGAAAGCTGAAATAATCCTGTAAACTGAAAGTAGCAGGAGCAGAAGTTAAAGAAGAACGGATACGCAAGCCAAGTGAGATTAGCACAAACAATCCTGCTGTTTTGTCCGCATCAACCGTATTCGGAATGACACCATGCTGCTGACCCGTAATAATCCATTGTTTGGAAAAGCTGAGTGTCTGCTCGTAAAACTCTTCCAACACTTCCGCAACCTCGGGCTGATCCTCCTTGCCAATCAAATATTTCAAAACTTTGTTCGACACATCCGCGGGATCATCCAAATGATGAAGGGTTTCCGTTATTTTCCGTAAAGGCCCCTCAAAATCCTTATCTCCACGCTCGACCTCTCCCATGAAGCTGCGATTGATCATCTCATTTCTTTCCTTGAGCACCCAGGCATAAATCTCATCTTTGCTTTTTACATAATGAAAAATAGCTCCTTTGGACAAACCCGAATGATCCATAATATCTTTCATCGTCAAGGAATCGCAGCCCTTCTCGCGGATCAGCTCCTTGGTCGTGTCAAGTAGCTTTTGCTTCGTTTGCTGTCTTCGTTCTTCCTGTTTCAAGAAGTAACACCTCCGTAAAATGATTAGTTTTTTAGTTAATTTTATTATACATACCGACCATCGGTTTGTAAATAAAAACAGTTGATATTCGGTTTACAAGTATGCAAAAATTGAATCAAAACCTATTATCGGAGTGAGCATCATGTCTCGAAGCAAAAAGGTTACTATGCAGGAAATAGCCGATAAAGTAGGCGTATCCAAGTTCGCTGTATCCAAGGCCTTGTCTGGCAAATCAGGTATAAGTGAAGCAACCCGTGAAAAGATACATAGAGTCGCTGCCGAATACGGTTATAGCAATCAAAAAAACAGCAGCCCTGATCCGCAGCTTTCCACAGATCCTGATTACAAAATAATCGGTATTCTCATCCCCAACATTAGAAGTCAGAACAAGGAATCGGCCTATTGGGGCAAGATTCTTGAAGGAATTTCAGCCAATTTGGAGAAAAGAGGCATCGGTACGATTATCATCACTGATGATTCTCCACAAAATTTTAACCTTGTTATTAAACCTGAAGGTTTAAAAGGCGTAATCAGTGTGGGCCTTATTGCTCCCGAAATGCTTCTGGAACTTAGAAATTTATCGATCCCTTTCGTTCTGGTCGATCATGAGGATGAGTTGCTCGCTTCCGATAGCGTTTTTATGAACAGCTTTGATAGTTTACGAAGGTTAACCAATTATTTATTGGATACAGGCCATAACCGCATCCAGTTTGTCGGGGATATTCATTATTCGAGAAGTTTTTTTGACCGATGGTGCGGGTTTAAATCCGTGATGGATGAGAAAATGAATGATTATTCATACAACAGCAGCCTGCTTAGGATCAAGCCGTCTGTAGATGAAGACAATTACAATCGGCTTACATCCGAGCTTGTACAGCTCTCAGGGAGCACCTTCCCTACTGCTTTCGTATGTGCCAATGATCAAATTGCCCTACATGTCTTGAATGTGCTGAACGAGCTCGCCATTCAGGTGCCGGACGATTGCTCTATAACCGGCTTTGATAACAATGAAGACATCATCAAATTGTTCCCTGAATTGACAACCATCATAGCCGAGGAAGCGGCGCTTGGAGCCAAGGCCGTTGATTTATTGCTGTGGAGAATCGATAACCCTTTGATGCCGTATGAAAAAGTTTTACTGCAAAGTCAATTGATAGTCAGAGACAGCACCCGCGCTTTTCAAAAATAATGGCTTAACACACAGTAACCTAACAAATTATTTTGTTAGGTTTTATTTGTATGATGTATGCTTAACTTTTAAAAAATCTGCTTTAATTCTCTAAATTCTAATAAATTAGGTTGAAATCCCACCCTATTCATTGTACTATTATCATAAATTGGCAATGTAACCGATACCATTTTGTAAATACAGCATATTTTCGCTAACAACATAACAAATAACCTAACAAAAAGATTGTAATTCGGAAAACTTGGTTAGGAGTGAGTACATGTGTGAATATTCATATGTGAAAGAAAAGGAGCTTTATGATACTTTCAAATCAGCCGTAGATTCCTCTGAAGTCGAGCACGTGATAGACGTCTTTTACGAATTTTTGATCGAGAACGGTTCGAGTGAAATGCTGGTCTTGTACGAAACTACGGTTCGTTTGCTGGTCGGAATGGAAAAAAGAGTGTTAGCGGAGTTCGGGAATGATACCCGTCGCAACCAATTCGATGTAATCTCGGTGGTCACCAAGAGAAATCTCGAGGAAGTTAAAGCCTATGTACTTGAATGCTTCATGGAATTACGGGGTATTATTATGCAGAAGTTTAACTACAACCATACGAGTATTATTATGAAAACGATCCAGAACATGGAGAATGAATTTCAGCACGCCACGCTTGACAGCCTTGCCCAAAAAGTGTACATGACACCCTCCTACCTCAGCTTACTATTCAAAACGAATACTGGCAAAACCTTCATCGAGCAATTAACCGACATTCGCATCGACAAAGCCAAACACCTGTTAAGGAACACACATCTAAAAAATTATGAAGTCGCTGAATCGATTGGTTATCAGGACTCCCGTTACTTCAGCCAAATATTCAAAAAAAAGGTTGGATGCTCGCCGAGTGATTATCGGGAATCAGCCATCCACTAAGCTATGGGGGCAATAGGCGGAATCACCTGTTTTGCCCCTTTTTAATTTCATATTACAATCGAACCTGACCTGAATTTCCTTCTGTCTCTGTTCTCATAGCATCCTCCAGCTCCTGATCCCAGGTCAGATGACGGTATTCAGCCGACTCCTGTGTGCTATCCAACCATGCTGTGAAGTCATTCCAGATGGAAACTGTCCATGGCGAATCGATTTGAGCTGTTGTATAGATGTCTTCGCGCAATCGAACGAAGCCAAAAATATCGCGTACCTGCGACTTTTCTGCCTGAACGACTGTAAGCTCTGCCAGATGAGGCGGAATGAACAGCACACCTGACGGTGTTCCCAGCACCACATCACCCGGCAGACAGATCGCTTTACCGATTCGGCACGGGGAATTGATTCCTACCATTGTGACATCTGCTATCGCTGTCGGATCACTGCCACGATAAAACACGTTGATTCCTTCAATATCAACTATTTGCTGATTATCACGGATACCACCCCAGATCACAGCACCACCCCGCTTCGTTTTGGAAGCGATCGCCGTTGACAGGTTCCCACCCACAAAGGTCCCTTGATGTACTTTATCAAACAAATCAACCACTACAATATCGTCCTCCTGCAGCGTGTCGATGACCCATTGGTTGAAAAAACCTTTTCTGTCCTCCTGCTGATGGCCATAGCTTAGTAAAGTCTCATGCAGATCCGGACGTTTGGGAACTAATACGGATGTCACGGCACGCCCTACCATCACCTGATTCGGATGCACAATCTTAAGATCGCCTTCAAATTGAAAAGCATAGCCGTGATTCCACAAGGTACCCCATGCTTCCTCCAAAGTAATTTTCGCCATTCGGCGTAATACATCATCCGATACCCGGGGGCGGCCATTGGCAAATCTTTCGCCCTGCCACAGTGGCGTCAATTGAATAATGTCTTCGGGGTTATCATATTTCAAGTGCAACCCTTCCTTCTCACTGATTGTATTTTCACCTCTTATGTTAAGCAAATTCACAGATTTGTCGATGTGGTTTTTTTACGCATTTTTCGTACAGTAACTATAAATTTTTCATCGAATGGGTAAATTCTTATCATATTCCCCCTAACAACTGATGATATTCCCCTATATGAAATGACTAACCGTCTGTATATTGGAATAGAAAGGAGATGGTTATTTCCACTATTCAAGCTTTTTGAATGCGTTTACATGACATCCGTTTTTTATACTCCATGATTTACATTTATGGCCTCCAACTACCGCATTGATGGTTTTACATCATGTGTATTTCCCCCTGCAGCAAGCAAAATTCACCCTGATAAGACTGATTAAAAAATCAAACAATATCATAAAATCCTCACCTGTGCATGTTAAATTCGCTTTGCTACACTGTGAAAGTACAAGAATCATAGGATAAGGAAGTGACTCAATGGGGGTTAAGGAAATATCCAGTATGAACACGATAGCAGAAGTTCCCGTTCGCAAAAGTAAAAAAAACTTATTCAGCAACCACTTGGAAGGGTACATATTTATCTCGCCTTGGCTGCTCGGTTTTTTACTGCTAACCGTATGGCCAATAGGACGCTCCTTTTATTTGTCCTTCACGGAGTATTCGCTTCTTGAGCAGCCCGTGTGGGCGGGACTCGACAATTACACGGAAATCTTTTTCAAAGACAATCTGTTCACCAAATCGCTCGGAGTTACTTTTACGTTCGTGTTGTTTTCACTTCCACTCAAGTTATTTTTTTCATTGATGGTAGCGCTTCTCATTAACAAAAGTCTGAAAGGAATGAATATATACCGAACGGCGATCTACTTCCCTTCGCTAATCGGAAGCAGTGTAGCGGTATCGATCCTCTGGCGCAACCTGTTCGGTCTGGATGGCTATGTTAATCAGATCCTCTCGTGGTTTGGAGTTCAAGGTAAAGCCTGGATCGCCAACCCCGATACTTCGCTTGGTACAATCATTTTACTCAATGTATGGCAGTTCGGCTCCACGATGGTTATCTTTTTGGCTGGCTTACGGCAAATACCGAAGGATTTGTATGAATCTGCATCCGTTGATGGGGCAGGCAAGATACGTCAATTCTTTCACATTACTTTGCCCATGCTCTCTCCCGTTATGTTTTTCAATCTCATCCTTGGCATCATCGGCTCCTTTCAAACGTTTACTTCGGCATTTATCATTACGTCTGGTGGACCCGCAAACTCTACGTATATGTATGCTTTTTATCTTTATGAAAAGGCTTTCAAACATTATCAAATGGGATATGCCTCGGCGCTTGCCTGGATCCTGCTCGTGATTATAGCGATCATGACCGGCTTAAACTTCCTGGCATCCAAGTATTGGGTATTCTATGAGTCGGAAGGCGGGAATGACAAATGAACAGAGTCACCAAATTCGGCACGTTTCGCAGCCATTTGATCCTGATCCTATTTTCTTTGATCATGATTTATCCGATTTTCTGGTGGCTGGGCGCTTCGCTCAAAACGGTAACAGATATGAAATCGACATCAATCTGGCCGACCACCTTTATGTGGGAAAATTACTCCAAAGGCTGGGTATTTTCACCCAAATACAGCTTTACTACCTTTTATCTCAACACCTTGGTGATGGAATTCTGGAATGTGCTCGGTGCCGTATTGAGCAGCGCGGTCGTCGCCTTTGGTTTTGCCAGACTCAAATTCAAGCTTCGTTCCTTCTGGTTCTCGATTTTGCTGCTCACCCTGATGCTTCCCGGACA
The DNA here is from genome assembly GCF_025567575.1 of Paenibacillus baimaensis. Taxonomy (NCBI): domain Bacteria; kingdom Bacillati; phylum Bacillota; class Bacilli; order Caryophanales; family Paenibacillaceae; genus Paenibacillus; species Paenibacillus baimaensis. Next base: position 159,478 of record NZ_JAOQIO010000107.1, read on the forward strand.
GGTTACCATCGTGCCTCAATACATCATGTTTAACAATTGGGGATTGGTAAACAGCTATATCCCGCTTATTCTCCCGCACTTTTTTGGAGGCGGCGCCTTCTTCGTATTTCTTGTCGTTCAATTTATACGCGGGATCCCAAGAGAGCTCGATGAGGCCGCCAAGATCGATGGAGCCTCGGTGTACAAAACATTTTCACATGTAATTTTTCCATTAATCAAACCAGCATTGGTATCCGTAGCGATTTTCACTTTTATATGGAGCTGGGACGATTTTTTTGCACAGGTTTTATATTTAAGCTCGGTTGATAACTATACGGTTGGCCTGGCGCTTCGCATGTTCATTGATCAGTTTGAAATTCAATGGGGACAGCTTCTCGCGATGTCCCTGCTATCGATCATTCCATCCGTCATTTTGTTCATCTCGGCACAAAAGCATTTTGTTGAAGGCATTGCTACAACCGGCATTAAAGGATAACTGTACCCCCAGCTTGTACTGAACGATCTGGGATGTTGGCCGCACCCGGATGACAGACTGGCAGTTGTAATCTTCAGAAACCAACTGCGTGAAGCGACAATGATGGATACGAGTCGGATAAACAGCCTGCAGGTTCATCGGCCTCACGGAAGGCATGCAATCCATTCATGAGCTAGCCATGTTATGGAAGCGTACGCTACGCTGTGCAGGCAGATCGATTAACGGGTGGAACCTGTACAACTATATGATCAAAGGGAGTGTTATGTATAATGAAAGCCAATAAAAAGACAAATATAATTGTAGCGGTGCTTGCTTTTTCATTGATTCTGACCGCTTGCTCCAAAACTGTTGAGACCACTGGCACCGGTACTCCGGCCAAGGATGCACCAGCTGCCGGCAAAAATGCCGACTTACGGATCATGTGGTGGGGACCGGATGACCGCCATCAAGCGACTCTGAAAGCTCTTGAAATGTATTCCGCGAAAAATCCAAATATTAAATTCACTTCCGAATATATGGCGTTTGATGCTTTTTGGACCAAGCTGCCTACACTCGCTGCCTCCAATTCCATGACCGACATCCTGCAAATGGACGGAGCTTATATTAACGAATATGCCAAAAAAGGCTTGCTTATGGATCTATCCGATGTCGATCTGAAGGGACTTGTCGATCCAAGAATCGTCAACAACGTCAAGATTGATGGCAAATTATATGGAATTCCGCTCAGTCATAACGGTGCGGGAGTCGCCTTCAACAAAGCGGAGCTGGAGGCGGCTGGCGTGAAGCTGCCACATAAGGATTGGACATGGGATGAATATTTCACTTACATGAAGGAAGCTCATGACAAGCTGCCTAAAGGTAAATATCCGTTTACCGATAATACAAGCGTATGGGATTGGTATCAGTTCTATCAGACGTCCAATGGCAAAGGACCGATCATGCAGGATGGAACCAAATTTAATCTGGATAAAGATCTCTGGTTCAAATTTCAACAAATGCATGAGCAATGGCGTGCTGACGGAACCCTTCCATCTGCAGAAGCCACCACGGCCTTTAAAGAAAACGATCCCAAAGCCGATGCGATGGTATCCGGTGTCATGGCAAGAGGCGTTACTGTCGGTTCTGTTGGCGTCATGGAGACACTCAACCCGGGTAAAATTTCGGTAGTAAACAATCCTGTAGGTCCAGCTGGAGGCGGATGGGCACAAGCCACAATCTTCTTCAGTTTAAGCAAATCCACCAAATATGCGGCTGAAGGCAAGAAATTTATTCAATGGTTTATCTCCGATCAGGAAGTAGGCAAAACACTCGGTTTGACTCGTGGCGTTCCGATCAACGATGCGATTTACAAAACCTTGGAGCCCACCTTAAGCAAAAAAGATTTGATGGGTAAGGATCTGTTAGGCAATGCACTGGATAAGGCACTTCCGTTCTATCCGGCTCCTCAAGGCTGGTCCGATTTCACAAGCTTGTATAAATCGGAAATGGAAGCGGTCATGTTCAAAAAACAAACGATTGAACAAGCTTATGACAAAATCGTAGCCAAAGGCAAGGAAACCGAAGCGAAGCTGAACAAAAAGTAAACCGTCCGGTGTATCCTTGTACCGTCCTGCTTCTTACAAAAGAACAGGGCGGTGTATGGTGAGACCATGCAGAACAAAGCACAGGTTTTCATTATAAGGAGGTCAGTCTATTCATGCTTCAATTAGCTGAATTTTTCCCCGGATATCCAAGCAGGCTTTGGCATCTTGCCAAGCAGATGGGTGTTAATTATGCGGTTGGTCCTCTACCCAAGGAAGATCACGGTATGAAACCATGGGATTATATGAATTTGGTGCAAATGAAACAAAGATTCGCTGATTTTGGACTCAATCTTCAAGTCATTGAATCGGCGCCCGAGACGAACCGCATCAAGCTTGGCCTGCCAGGACGAGATGAAGAGATTGATATCATGTGCCAGTTCATCACGAATATGGGGGCTGCTGGCATCTCTGTGCTCTGCTATAACTTTATGGCTCAATTCAATTGGTTTCGTACCTCAACCACGATCCGTACCCGTGGAGGTGCGCTGGTCTCCGGCTACGATCATGCCTTATTAGCCAATGCGCCGTTGACCGAAGCCGGTATCGTAAGTGAGGATCAATTATGGGAACATTTGAAATACTATCTGGAACGTATTGTACCTGTCGCGGAAAAAGCAAAGGTCAGGCTGGCCCTGCATCCCGATGACCCGCCGATCTCTCCGATTCGTGGGGTGTCACGAATTCTGCGAAGCTCAGATGCGCTGCAGAAAGCTATTGATCTGGTGCCGAGCGAATACAGCGGTATTACGTTATGCCAAGGAACACTAGCGACAGCAGGTGAGGATATACCGACTGTGATCCGCAAGTTTGCTGCACAGGACAAAATCTTTTTCGTCCATTTCCGTGATGTTCGCGGAACGCCAGAGAAGTTCGAGGAAACGTTTCATGATGACGGTAAAACGGATATGCTCGAAGCTATGAAGACCTATTACGAGGTTGGTTTTCAAGGTCCTGCTCGACCTGACCACGTCCCGACGATGGAGGGCGAGAATAATGATAATCCGGGCTATGAATTACTTGGTCGCTTGTACGGAGTTGGTTATATAAGAGGATTAATGGAGGCTGCAGCTGCGGGAGAGCGCGAACGGCAAATTCAGCTAGCCGAATTAAAGGTATAACTCAGGCCTCAATGAGGTGCGATTCATACAAAAAGACAGGATTCGAATGCGAATGACGGCTACGCCGATGGTTCGCTTTTCTGAATCCTGTCTTTATTTAGCTCCAGAGACGATCGTTGGACCACGAATGGTTCCATTCGTCCGTCGATTCCCACAAGCCCGGTATATTCGCATGCAAATGCTCGGCAATTACCTCGTCATTTAATGAATCGATACCAAGTCCCGGCGCATCCGGTACGGTTATAAAGCCATTTTGTATTAACGGTTTGGGCAGTGAACGCCCAATCACAATATCGTCCCACCAGGATATGTGATCGGAATGAAATTCAAGCGCAAGGAAATTTTCCGTAGCTGCTGCACAATGAACGGCAGCCAAGCATGCAATCGGGCTTTCAGCCATATGAATGGCCATTGCAACAGCGTAATCCTGCGCCATGTCGCCGATTTTTTTCGTTTCCAGTATACCGCCAGAAGTCAGAAGATCCGGATGTATCACCGCAACTCCACCGGATTCCAGCAGCGGTTTAAAATTTTCCTTCAAATAGATATCCTCCCCGGTACAAATCGGTGTCGTGACCGATCTCGCCAGTCTGGCATATAAATCTGTGTACTGCCATGGAATCATATCCTCCATCCAGGCCAAATTATATTTATCGATCCGGCGTCCCAGTTTAATACAGTCCTCCACGCCGATATGACCAAAGTGGTCAATCGCGAGCGGTACCTCATAGCCGATGACTGAGCGTACCTCGCTCACATACTGCTCCAGCATATCAAGCCCTTTTTCAGTTACATGAATGCCGGTAAAAGGATGTGCAACATTGTAGGCGTCATACATGCGGTTGCGGGCATGGATAATTTCCAATTCCGTCATTTCGGTATTTTTTCGATTTGCCCATACGTCCGACAGCTTTTTCATATCTTCAAAGAAGCCCAAAGGCGCGCTTAAGGTGCCCGGCTCCTGGATAATTTGATTAATGCCCAGATCCATTTTCAAAAACGTATAACCTTTTTCCATCCGTGATTTCAGCGCTTGCCCCATTGTCAGTCCGGTATCTCTGCCTTGCACATCGGTGTCACAATACATCCGGATTTTATCGCGGAACTTGCCTCCCAGCATTTGATAAATCGGGATACCGTACGCTTTTCCTGCCAAATCCCAAAGTGCGATTTCGATACCGCTCACCCCTCCACCTTGACGGGAATGGCCTCCGAATTGCTTGATACGACGAAACAGCTTGTCAATCTGGCATGGATTCTCACCAAGCAAACGGGATTTCAATAGTAATGCATAGTTCTTGTCCGCCGCATCCCTCACTTCGCCAAAACCGATTAATCCTTGATTGGTGTATACCTGAATTAAACTGCAGTGCATCGGGGAACCCTCGATATCGGCAAATCGAATATCGGTGATTTTTAATTCGGAAGGAATCGAATACGTATTCACATAAGCGGTTGTGCTGTCATAGGTTTCTTTGGTTAGCATGATTATCAGCTCCTTTCCCTCATTATATAAAGGGTTCTGACCAATTGGCATGCTGTAAAATTATCATTTTGTTTGTTTTTTTAGATCTTTTTCTTATAATGGGTATAGGCTATTATTCTTATCATTTCAGGAGGAAAATATGAACAATCAAGCACAGGCTCATGAAGGCATGTATCAAGAAGAACCGGCTGTATGGCTGCGTGCAGCGAATTATGAAGCTGCTGTTTTGCCGGGTGTGGGCGCCAATCTGATTGCCTTTCGCGATACAGCCAACCAGTACCGCTTCCTGCACGAACCGGAGCAGAATGAGATGGAAGCCTTCAAAGCCAATCCGATCATTCATGGCATTCCGGTACTGTTTCCACCGAATCGTTATGAAGACGGCGACTTTCATTGGAATGGTAGCGTGTATCGTTTTCCTGTCAATGAACCAAAGACTGGCAATCATCTTCACGGCTTTGTTCATAATATTCCATGGAAGGTGGATGGTTTGGGGGCTGATGAAGCACAGAGCTGGGTAACCTTAAGCCTGACGGTAACAGAGGGACATTCTGTATATACATATATCCCGCATGCGTTTACGATTCAGCTTCGTTATTCCTTGAGCAGCAATGGATTATCGCAGCACGTGCTGATTCGGAATGACGGCGACACGCCGATGCCTCGTCTGCTTGCCTTCCATACCTCAATCAATGCACCATTCGCTTCGGACAGCTCGGCTTCCGATTATCGCTTCAATATGACGATTGGCGAACGCTGGGAGCTGGATCAACGGATGCTGCCGACGGGTCAGTTTCAAGCACTTACAGCAGATGAGGAAAACATGAAGGCTGGTGGGCTCTCCCCATTCTTTGAATCGATGGATAATCATTATACAGCTGTTCCGCAAAATGGAAGAAACCGAATGGAGCTTACCGATACGCGCAATAAGCTGACTCTCGTCTATGACGTCGGTACCAGCTATAAGCAGTGGATGATTTGGAACAACGGAGCAACGGAAGGTTTCTTTTGTCCAGAGCCGCAAATCAATCTGGTGAACGCACCGAATATCAAGCAGGAGCTTGACCCCGAACTGATCGGATTGTTCGGTCTGGAGCCGGGTGAGATCTGGGAAGAAACCAGCAGACTGTATGTAAAAAAGTTTAATATTTGAAGAAATGGAAGCCTCCAGATCGACGAGTAAAGTCGATCTGGAGGCTTCCTCAATTCCCAGCTGCAAGTCTGTCGCAATAAATATGCATCGCCTCTCTGAGAAATGCAGCCAAACCAGTTCCGTGCTTATCAATATTGGCAGTGAAGCGCTCATCCATTACGTACAAATCACCTAGTCCACGAAAAATTTCCGGTGTACAGTCATAATAGTAATTCGTAATATGCTGTCTTAAGTCACCCACGGCCACCTGCACCTCGGGGTCATCCGGACCGCGATGCATAGCTGCAGCGATCCGGGTATGGATCTTGTCGTTCTCCTCTGTGATGTTCGCCCAATCCTCTTTCGTGTAGCCGTCTGTCCGCTTCTCAACCGCTTCAACCGCTGCATGACCATATCTTTGTCTCGCCTCAGCTGCATACTTCTTTTTGTGCTGCTCGATAGCACTTTGATCAAAGCCCTCAAACTTGTCTTTATTACTCATCTCCATGCCTCCTTGTGCCGATTGTATACTTTGATTCACCGTATCGATGATGCGCTCCAGCCGCTTCTTTTTTTCCAACAGCAGCTCCTTATGAGCTAACAATGCCTGGGTACGATCGAATCCAGGATCATCCAGTATGGCCTTGATTTCCTGCAGAGAAAAACCGATTTCCCGGAAAAACAAGATCTGTTGAAGCCTTTCCAGCTCTCTATCCGTGTACAACCGATAACCTGCCTGATTGATGGACCCGGGTGCAAGCAAGCCGATTTCATCATAATGATGCAGAGTCCGTACACTGATATTCACAAGCTCTGCAACTTCCTTTACCCTGTAAGCCATACCCTCGCTTCACCTCCTGAGATGATCATAAGCTATCACGTTACGTTAGGGTCAATAGTAAAAATTGGCTGGTCTATAAACGTGCCAATTGGTTGTTTTCATCTGTTCATTTCGTGGTAAAATAAGAAAATACACGTGATTATTGATCCTATCACCAACCAATTGATCACCATTGGAGTGCTATCTATGAATATTATTATTTCACGAGAGCTTTCCATACCGATCTATATGCAAATTACGCAGCAAATACGTGAAGCTATATTCAATGGTGAGCTGCCAGCCGGCTACCGTCTCCCACCCGAGCGAAAGCTGGCCGAGCAATTAGGTGTGAATCGCAGTACCGTATTGAACGCATATGTTGAATTGAAGTCCGAAGGTTTGATCGAATCCTTTGTTGGTAAAGGAACCGTCGTGCTGCCCTTGAACCCTGCGGATACAACTGCTGCCTCCACCCAGCTTCCCGGCTATAGTACGCCTCCATGGCGGCAGTTATTCAGTGAACGATCGTTCTCAGCAGGTGACCCGTTAATTCGTGATCTGCTGTCTCTGTCCAAGCGCAATGACTCCATTTCCTTCAGTGTTGCGCTGCCAGACCCTGGGCCCAAACTGACGGTCAAGCTCAGAGAGCAGCTGCAATTGCTCATGCAGGAGAAAAGTGATTCGTTATGGAAGCATACCGCTACGGAAGGTATTCATTCACTGCGTGAGGCGATATGTATGTGGATGGAGAAGCGTGGGATTCACGCCGCTGCCGAGGAAGTGCTCATACTGTCCGGCTCTCAGCAAGGTATTGATTTGCTTACCCGGGTATTCATCGATCCAGGTGATATCATATTTGTTGAAGAACCCAGTTATTTCAGCGCTATGCAATCGTTTCGTTCAGCCGGAGCAAGATTAATGGGAATACCTGCAGATACCGACGGACAGATGAGACTCGATATTCTGGAGTCCATGTTAGCCAAGTATCATCCGAAGCTGATCTATGTCCTGCCTACCTTCCAGAATCCATCGGGTTTGGTGATGAATCAGGATGTCAGGGAACGCCTGCTTGAGCTGGCTTATCGCTACAAGACAATCATCGTCGAGGATGACCCTTATTGTGATCTGCGTTATTCCGGCCATCATGTTCCACCTATCCATGCCATGGACCGCCATGATCATGTCATCTATCTCAGTACCTTTTCCAAGCTTATAGGCTCTGGATTACGTATGGGGTGGCTAAGTGCTCCCAAGTCTGTCATTCGTCAACTGGCTATTGCCAAGCAAATGGCTGATCTGCATACGAGCACACTCTCACAGTTTCTGATGGAGAGAATGATTCGCAGCGGGCTGCTGGAGGAGCATCTGAACGATATGCGAAATCGTTATCATCGGCGTAAGCAGCTTATGGTCGCAGCACTTCATAAATATGAGGTACCAGGTATGACTTGGCAGGAGCCTGAAGGCGGCGTATTCATCTGGTGCCGGATGCCAGCCGGACTGAATGCCAATGAGTTGATGCTTCGTGCAGCCGATCGTGGTGTCGATTATTTGCCAGGCAACCCGTTCTTTGCCCAAGTGCCGCAGACGGCCTATGTACGCCTTAACTTTTCATGTGCCGAGGAGGACTCGATCGATGAAGGCATTCGCCGATTTGTCTTAGCCGTGCACGACACGATGGATGCTCGTCGATACCATCAAACAGGCAACCGAACAGAAGGATTAGATCCTATTATTTAACACCTATTCCAAGGAGGATGGACCCCATGGCCTTTTCAAGATTCGCTAAACGTATGGACCAATTAAAAGCATCAGAAATCAGAGAGATATTAAAACTGACAGAAAGACCTGAGGTCATTTCGTTTGCCGGAGGCCTTCCAGATCCTGAGTTATTTCCGATTAGAGAGCTGCAGCTGATCGCCGTAAAAGTATTGGAGGAGCACGGTAAAGAAGCGCTGCAATATGCGACCACTGAAGGCTATCGACCTTTACGGGACAAAATCGCACTGCGGATGAACCGTACATTGGGTACGGCTTGGACGGCTGACAATATTCTCATTACTAGCGGCTCCCAGCAAGGAATCGATCTGGCAGGAAAAGCCTTCCTCGACGAAGGCGATGTCATTTTCTGTGAAAGCCCCTCTTACCTTGGAGCTATTCAGGCCTTTCGTGCTTATGGTCCTGAATTCGTCGAGGTTCCTACTGATCACGAAGGCATGGATATCGTTCAATTAAGGGAGCTTCTACAGACTACACAGCGGGCCAAGCTTATTTATGTCATTCCGGATTTTCAAAATCCGACTGGCCGGTCCTGGACACTAGCCAGAAGACAAGAACTCATCAAGCTTGCCAATGAATTCGATCTGGTAATTATTGAGGATAATCCATATGGAGAGCTACGTTTTGAGGGCGAACCTATCCCTTCCCTGCAATCATTGGATACCGAAGGTCGTGTTCTTCACTTGGGGACCTTCTCCAAAACCTTCTGCCCGGGCCTGCGCATGGGCTGGACAGCAGCTGATTCCGCTATTATACCCAAATTAGTGCTGCTGAAGCAGGGAGCCGACCTTCAAGCGTCAACGATTAGCCAACGGCAGCTCGATGCCTATCTGGAAACGTACGATCTGGGTGAACAAATCGTCAAAATCGTAGAGGTTTACCGCAAGCGTCGTGACACGATGATGGAAGCACTTCGTCGTGAAATGCCTGCCGATGTCCGTTTCAATATTCCTTCCGGTGGCTTATTCACCTGGCTGGAGCTGGCACCTGAGCTAAACGCTCGTGACTTGCTCGTACGCTGCCTGGATCACAATGTTGCATTCGTACCTGGAGGCAGCTTCTACCCGAATGGTGGCCATGAGAATACGCTGCGCCTCAATTATTCCAACATGACGGAGGAACGGATCATCGAGGGAATAGCAAGGCTTGGTAAAGTGCTGCGGGAATACACAGCAGAATTACAGGCAAGTCCTTTATCCATTTAACAACGGTCTGCTGGGGGGCCAGTCTCAGATTTTACTTTGAGACTAAGCCCCATAGCAGAACCCTATATAATCTAAAAAAGCAACATGGTATTACGATAAAAAACAACCCTCCATCTCACAATAAAGTGATGACAGAGGGTTATTTTCTCGCACTATGAAACTGCTGGATCAGCAGTTTATATGTAAATATAAAAGTATAGGCCCGGTGGGACTCGAACCCACGACCAGATGATTAAGAGTCAACTGCTCTACCAACTGAGCTACGGACCTGCAACGCTCACTTATAATAGCATATAGATTTATAAAATGCAAATCATATTTACAATTATTTAAAAACAGCTTTTTTGTTTAATAATAACTATGAGGGAGGTGTTCAGCATGAATGCAGAAATCAATCCGAACCAACCACCAGAGATTAATCCGAAACCCATTCCGGATATAACACCAAAAACTCCACCCGAAATTAAACCGGATTTGATCCCGGAGATACCATCAACACCACAGCCAGCTCCTGAAATCAGTCCCAAAGTCATCCCGGAAATACCCGAGAAGCAGCAATAGGAATTTGCAAAGGCAGTCCCTTGGTCAGATGAATGACCTGAGGGACTGCCTCTTTTTCACAATATTATCGAAACCTTACTTCTTAGTTTTCTTTGCATCATAGGCAGCTTGATAAATTTCCAGGTACCGCTTCAACTTCATATTATCCAGATTTTTCAGGTAACCGTCCCAGTCTTTATCCAATTTGGCATCTCCGATAATGAATCGCGCGATCATTTCTTTGACATGATCATTGATGGTCTTATCCAAATCAGCTAGCTCTGTTGCCTGCTCATTGGTAAAGAAAAGCTGTGGAAGAACGGTATCATCTTTTTGCTTATAAGGTTCATACTTGGTTTTCGTTTCATTGTAAAGAATAGATTCCTGCGGGAGTTTCGGGTCAGGGACCAGGCCCAAACGGAAATCATTCGTACGCAAAGATGGACCGGTTTGCGACCATTTCACATTTTGTACCGTCGACAGCTTCACATCCGTATACTTCCAAATAGCCGGTTTCCCGTTGATTCCAACCTCTCCCGGATCCGCTAATTTCCATTCAACATTCGGGCGACCTTCCGTATTACGCAGTGTCATTTCCTGATCGTACATCAAGTCCGCCCAGCGGAAAGCAGCTTCGGGATTTTTACTTGCTTTGGTTATAACTAGTCTACCTTGGTTCACACTGTTGTTTAATGGAGCTACCTGAACGCCTTTTGGCCCTTTTAACGCTGGAACGGCAACATAGTCTAACCATCTTCCCACATTACCCTTGCTTGAATCGGTAAATATACCATCATGCTGGGCTACAGCCGCCCCTAATATCACGGTTCCCGGATTCTCGCCCATTTGCTTCGCTTGATCTCGGTCCTGGGTGAACGATTGCGGAGCAATCAGTCCCTCTGCATACAGCTTGTGCAGGTACTCCAAGCCGTCTTTAAATTCCGGTTTGTCAAATGCTACTGTGACTTTTCCATTATTGATAAACAACCGTTTTTCACTACCGTTAATGATACTTGGGTTAAGGATGAAAGCATTCATAATAAAAGAATCAATATTAACATTCGGACCTACAGCCGCACCTGCCAGCGGAATTTCATCTGCTTTTCCGTTCCCGTTCGGGTCCTGGGTTTTGAACGCCTTAAGCACATTGTAGAATTCGTCCGTCGTAGTCGGTACCTGCAGCCCTAATTTGTCTAGCCAAGGCTTGTAAATCCACGTTTTTTGTGACATGGAGCAGTGGAAACATTCATTCACCTGCGGCAGTCCAAAGATTTTACCGCCCGGCGCCGTAATAGCTTCTTTCACATAAGGAAGCTTCTCGAACATTTTCTTCGTTTCTGTACCATATTGATCGATATATTTGGTCAAATCAAGAAATTCCCCAGTATTTCCGTATATCAACTGCTGTGTGGGGCTAATATCAAAGCCCATGATCACATCAGGCAAATCTCCGCTGCCCAGCACCAAATTCAACTTTTCTATCGCTGACTTCTCAGGTGCTATATCCCATTCGATGTGAATGTTGGTCTTCTCTTCGAGAAACTTCGTATATTCATTGGTTGCAAAATCCTCAACGAACGAACTGCCTTTAACCAGCACCTTAAGTGTTGTTTTTTCTTTCATGATCGGGAATTGTCCTGCCGGATTTATTTTCGCTGCAGTTGCCGCATTGTCTTGTTGGGGCCCTGCAGCCTTATCTGTACATCCGCTTAACACAGCAACTGCTGCGATTGCCAAGCTCAAACTACCTATCCATAACTTTTTCATTGTAGTGCCTCCCTTTTTTTGTATGAACCCAAACCCCTTTATTCTATTCCAGTTAGGTAATCAACCTACCCCTTAAGTGATCCAATCATGACCCCTTTTACGAAATGCTTTTGCACAAAGGGATAAGCGATCATCAGAGGCAGTGAAGATACGACAATCAGCGAATATTTGAGCAAGGTTCGCAAGCCTTCGCGGTTTGCTTCGTCGGCCAAATTGGACATCATGCTTGCATCGACTTCATTTTGTACGAGGATTTCCCTGAGCACGAGCTGCAGCGGAAACAACGCAGGCGACTTCAAATAAATCAACGCATTAAAATATTGATTCCAATAGCCAACAGCCGAATACAGGGTGATAACCGCTATAATTGGTCCCGATAACGGAATAACAATTTTCCAGACAAATTTAAAATCATTACAGCCATCCAACTGCGCGGCTTCCAGCACTTCATCAGGAATCGTTGTCCTGAAGTAAGTACGGGCAATAATCACATTAAATACGCCCATAGCTGTAGGTAAAATCATCGCCCACATCGTATTCAACATATTCAGGTCCTTAACGAGCAGGTAGTTTGGAATCAAGCCACCGCTAAACATCGTCGTGAATACGAGCAGCAGCATGATCACATTTTTCCCATACAAATCCCGTCTGGCTAACGGGTACGCTGCCATAATCGTCAAGGATACATTAATCAAGGTTCCTACTACTGTGTAAATGACAGAATTACGAAATGAGCTCCAGATCAGCTTGTGCTTGAATACGGCTGCATAGCCATCCAAAGTCGGATCTACCGGCCATAACCATACTTTTCCGGCAATTACGGCACCTGGACTGCTAAAGGATGCGCTTACAATGAATACTAACGGGTATAAAACCGTAATTAAAAACAGCGATAGAATGACATAATTGCCGATGTTAAACCATCGATCCGTATTCGTTTCCCTGATATTCGTAGTTTCCACAGTTGTTACCTCCTCTCGCTGCCCTTACCATAGGCTTTCCTGCTTGGCTTTCTTGGCAATTTGGTTGACCGTGATGAGTAGAACGAGACCGATGACAGACTTGAACAGGTTGATCGCCGTGGAATACGAATAATTCATAGCTTGCGAGGCAAGCCCCACCTTATACACGTAAGTATCGATAACCTCGGAGGTCCGCGCATTCAGCGCATTTTGCATCAACAGCACCTTTTCAAAGCCCAAATCCAGAATATGCCCTGTGTTCAAAATTAACAAAATGATCATCACCGGAAGAATGCTGGGCAGATCAATATGCAGCATCCGTTTGAATTTGTTAGCCCCATCCATAACCGCCGCTTCATGCAGCGAAGGATCTACACCTGACAAGGCCGCCAAATAAATGATGCAGGAGAAACCAACATTTTGCCATAGACCAGACCATACATAGATCGAGCTGAAGTATTCGGGCTTGGCAATAAAATGGACCGATTCAAAGCCAAGCGTTCGTAGCATCACATTCACGAGTCCATTCCGGGGATCGAGCAACTCCAGAATAATTCCTACCATAACCACGATTGAAATAAAATGAGGTGCATAAGTGATCATTTGGACCGATTTTTTGAAAAACTGGTTCTTCACATAATTAAGCGACAAGGCCAGAATGATCGGAAAAGGGATTCCCGCAATCAGGCTGTACAAGCTAATAATTAATGTGTTGGTCATGAGCTTGCCAAATTCATACGAATTGAAGAACCGGATGAAGTGCTTGAAGCCCACCCATTCACTACCATTAATTCCTTTGAAAGCTGTGTAATCCTTAAATGCAATCGTCGCTCCGTACATCGGATAATACCTGAATACCAAAATGTAAATCAACGGAAGCGCCAGTAGTACATACAATTGCCAGCATTTCTGTATGCGCCTCCGAGCGGACAGTGGCTCTATCTTCGCTTGTGCTCTCGTCTTGGTAGCGGCTGCCACTTTCATGATCGTTGTTCCCCCTTTCATTATTCGTAATTCCAACATAAGGTTCAGGAGAACAAATGTATATCCGAAAACGCTTTCTTTTTGTGCGATAGTTAAGAATAGCAATGTGCATTGCTATTCCTGGTGTGCAATATTTTAGAAAACGCTTGTATAACCCCGTATTTTAGCCGGTTTGCGATTTCTTATAAGCGGTAGCGCTGACACCATGAAGACGTTTGAAAGCCCTGCAAAATGTATTGGACGAGCTGTATCCGACATTCGCAGCAATATCGTTAATGGTCAATCTGGATTCAAGCAGCAACGTCTTGGCATGATCCATTCGCACGCTCTCCAGGTAATCGGAAAAATTGATACCGGTTTGCTCTTTAAAAAACTGTGATAAATATACCTTGGAAATCGGTATTCGATCCGCAACTACATCCAGACTCAGATCATCCTGCATATAGTCCTGGTTCAGGATCGTGATAATATGCTCGACCAGCTGTATATTTTGGCTTTTCTTATGCGCATTCACGCTATCGCAGATCCACTCATAAGTGGATATAACAGAGGCATAATTGTTCTTCATATGCTCGTAAGAAGGCGTCTCGCTGCTCAATGGCTTCATCTGATGAAAAACCTGTTCCTGAGCCAGCTCCATTTGCGGCAGAAGCTTCACGATGCTCCCCCAGACTTCATATAAAAACAGCTGCATGACCGAAAAGGAAAGACGCCGGATTTCAAAATTTTCTCGATACAAATCCTCCAGTATACGCTTGACCTCCACCCTGTCACCGGCCTTGGCCAAATTCATTAACCGGCCCTCCAAATCGGATGGAAAATAATAATTGTTGCGATCATCCGGCAATTCGTCGAACCATAAAATCCCTTCGCGATTTTGCCATAGTTGAAAACTGAGTGCTTGCCTTGCTTGCTCGTACGATCTGGATACGCCTGTAAGGCTGTTATGAATCGCCCCAATCCCATAGATGGGGACATATTTCAACAGATCACCAACCGCTTCATCCGCTTCCAGAAGATTGCTCTCAATATGCTCCTTAACCCGCAGCGACTGGGATTGATTGCAACAAAACAGCACAGCAAGCTGGTCCTCAGCCACATCATAGACAAAACCGTTATGCTCCATTGTCTTGCGCAGCATTTCTTTGGTCAAAACACGCTTCATATCCAGCTCTTCCAGAAGATCTCCGCTGTAGCCGTTGTCCAGCCCCCGCAAATGCAGGATGGCAACTACATAGCTCATCCCCGTTACATCCATTCCTACATGCTTCAGAAGCGCATTCGCATCATGTACCGACAGAAACTCCCCGTTCAGCAGTCTTTGAAAATACGCCGCGCGAAGCAGCGGGGCCTGCTGCTCGATTTCCGATTTCAGCCTGTGATTATTGTTGATCAAGCCCGATACCGTTTCTCCGATCAAGCCATAGGCATCCCTATGCTGGGGACTGACGTCCGCCTTTTCCATGATCATATTGACAATATTACGAAGCGGCTTACTGTTCCGATACGCCAGCAAATAAGCGATAATGACCCCGATGACTAGAAACAGAAACGTCAGGGAAAATGTAATTTTCTGAATATAACGAACCTTCTCCAGCACGATATGCGTGGGCTGCCCCACCAGATACGTCCATCCATTTGAGGCTGATTTCACGTAAGTGATCATCATCGGTTTCTTGTCTATCGTTTGCTCTACGACGCCCCGAGAGCCTGACAGTTTGGCGATATCGACTGGGAGTGGAACGGCATCCGCAGACAATGAGCTGATTAATTGCCCCTGATCGTCGACTATATAAGCCCAACCGTCGCCGGAGATATCCAGGCCGTGGAACAGCTTTTGCAGCTCCCTGTTATCGATCATCACAGCGATTGCACCCTGCGGGTTTCCCGGATAGCCCAGCGATTGGATGTACGTCAGCATCGTATAGGGGGTATTGTTCACCATAACCTCCTGGGAAGGAATATATTTACGTGTAAAATATTGATCGAACATCAGCTTGTTCCAGTTTGTGTAATCAAGTCGGCTGTACTTTGCTATATTCTCATAAAACTCCTTGATCGAATAGCTTGAGCCCGGGGTCAGTACAAGACCACTGTTTTTAAACAGAACGTAGTAATTAAAAATAAAATTGTTGGACAGCTTATAGTTATACAAGCTTTTGTTGGTATCCAGAACACGATAAGTATTAGTTCCCTCGAACGGATCGATCACCGGCTGAAATTGGATGATGCGAGTATCTACCGACAACTGTTGGGCGATGGAGGAAATTTCCTCCAGTCTTCGCTCCAGTATATCCTTGCTCTGCTCAAGCACATTCATATGATTGGCAGTAACTTCCTTTTCCATCGTTTCAATCGTCTTTTGATAGATGATCCAGCCGACGATCATAGGCAATATTAAAAAGAGAATATACGGAATAAGCAAGCGTATAAATACACGATGTCTGCCCTTTCCATCACTCAGCCATTGTCCTTTAAGCATGGTAGACCGATCCTCCTTCTCCCAAACTGACTTTGCAACCGATTACATACACTATTAAGTTAACCACATTATAGGTTTCTTGTGAACAGCCAACTTGTGTCGGCTGAACAACAAATAATCCCCATGAATCCATGGAGATAGTTGGCTTACCTGTATGCAATTGTGGTCGATGTATGCATAACTCCGATATTAATTCGCATATTGCTGCTTGAATTCGGAAGGCGTCATCCCTGTATGCTTTTTGAATAGCTCACTGAAATAGGGTCGATCCTCATATCCGAGCGCCTGGGCAATTTCCTGAACCTGCCTGCCTTCCAGCAATAAAGCCTTGGCCCGCTCCATTCGCTCTGTCGTAACAAATTGCCCAACCGTCATCCCTCTGACCTTCTTGAATAGATTGGCAAAGTAGCTTCCGCTTAAGTATACCAATTTGGCGTAATCATTCACTGTCAGGTTCACATCCAGATGCTGTCTAATATGAGCGATTACTTGCTCGACCACCTGATTGGCTTCTTCTTTCTGCCTTTGCTGGATGACCTCACAGCCGATTCTGCACAGCTCGTTGATGCCTCCCTTAAGCTCTGTCAGCTTGTAGGAATGCAAATTCTTAATATGCAGCAGATGCGCCTCCAGCGGCTTCATTTCTTCAGTCGTCAGCTTTTCTGCAAATACCCGATTCATCATAAAGGCAAGCTCGTCGTACATGACCTTTACAGCTTCTGGAGCATAAGGCACAGGCACAGATACGGTTTCATCGAACAATTCGTCTACAAGCTCCTGCGCTTTGTGCAGATTGCCCGAACGCAGGCAATAGAACAGCTCCTTTTCCTTTTCCGTTGAAAAGCGCGGTGCCGTTTGATGATCCACATGCTGGTAGCCATATACACTGTTGCCACCGGTATAAAAATTATAGGATAGTGCGGTCATTGCCTGCGTATACGAATAAGAAATTTCATGAATATGCTGTACGTTTTCCCCCAGACCGAGAGATACCGTATATCTGGAATAGCTTTCGATATTTTCACGGCACTGCTCGGCCAGCTTCTCGGCACTCCCGGAATCAGGCGAATTGAACACAGCAACAAACCGGTGCGAATGATCCCGAAACACAAATCCTTTCGTTACATTGCCAATCGTCTCCTCCAGAATATTGTGCAGGGTGAACCGAATCAGCTCGACCTCCTGCACAGGAAGCTTATGAGTCAGCTCGGCAAACTGGTCAATTTCCGTAAGCATGACAACGAATTGCTCACGTTCGAGTGCAATATTGAGAAAATCCCAACGCTTGGCGGCCTGTTCCGGCGTAGTGGGAAACTGCAGCAGAAGCTGAAAATATTCCTGCCGCAAATAAGGCAGACTCTCCCGAAGCTTGCGCTCCATCTCATGAAACCGCTGCTGGCTTCCAAGTTCCTCTTCGATCGACGCTTTGGCTTTGAGAACGGCATCAATAATTTTTTGCGGTGTAAAAGGCTTCAATATATAATCAAAAGCGCCAAGCTGAATGGCCTGCTGCGCATAATCAAAATCGGTATATCCACTTAGGAAAACAATTTTGGTACGGGGAAATTCGCTTAATACCCAACGTGTCATATCCAGCCCATTCATTCGCGGCATGCGGATATCCGTCAGCACGATATGAGGCTTTGTTTCACGTATGAGCTCAATACCCTTCTCGCCGTTGCTGGCCGAGCCTACCACACGAATCCCATGCAGACTCCAGGGAATTTGATTGGCGATACCATCAACAACTGTCTTGATGTCATCTATCACACACATTCTAAGCTCACTGTTCACTTTTGATCGTCACTCACTTTCCAATGGAATCGTTAAGGTAATTACGGTTGAATGGTACGGAATGCTCGATAATTCAATATCGGCTCTGCTATCGTATTGCAGTCGCAGACGTCCAAATACATTGCGCAGCGCGTAGCCCTTCTTAACCGTCTGCTCCTGCCGCATGTCCTCGTCAACTTGCCGGGCATCCATGCCAGAACCATTGTCCTCCACTCGCAGCTCGAGCCAATTTGAATCCAGACGTCGGATCGTAATCATAATTTGTCCATCAACGTCCATTTCCTGAAAGCCATGCAGGATCGAATTCTCCACCAGCGGCTGCAAAATGATTTTCAATATCGGTATATCAAGCAGCGAATCATCCTCAAGCACGATGTTATAATCAAACAAGCCTTCGTAGCACTTTTGCTGCAGGCTTAAATATTGCCGTACATGGTCGATCTCCTTCGCTAAGGTCGTCATCTCGTTGCCCCCATTAAGACCAAGCTGGAATAGCAAGGAGAGGGAAACAATCATATCGGTAACATCCTTATTCTGCGCTGTTTCCGATTTCCAGACGATTGTATTGAGCGTATTGTACAAGAAATGCGGATCAATCTGCGCCTGCAGCGCTTTAATCTCCATCTTTCTTTTCTCGTTCTCGGCATCCTTCACATCGTCAATCAGCTTCGATATTTGCTCCAGCATGCGGTTGAATTTCAACCCGACCTGTGTAACCTCATCCTCGTACTTACTCTCAAAGCGAACATCAAGCTGGTTATGCTCGACCTTCTTCATAAGACCTTGAAGCTTATGCAGCGGCTTCAGCAAGAAGCATGACATCAGATTGGAGAGCAGCAGGGCCAGCACCGCACAGCAGGCCATGATGAACAGCGTGGCTATTTTGATGCGATTCACTTGATACAGCAAATCCGATTGCTTTTGCACACTGACCAGCAGCCAATCCTGCGTAAGCGTCAGACGCGCATAATTGACCAAATAAGGCTCGTTTCCTTTGGAATATTTGAAAAAGCCCCGTTCCTGCTCCTGCATGGGCTTCATAAATTCCGGGTCATTCTGAAACGTTTCCATTGTGGATGCCATCGGCAGTACCTTACCGCCGCTGCGCGAAACGAGAAAATAATTGTCCGAATGGTCAAGCAAATCATCGGTAATCGCTTTGCGGATGGCATCTTCCTTTAAATTAACGACAATAAAAACGTCCTGTACATTAACTTCGGAGATCGATTTCATCAATAAGGAGATCACTCTTTTATTACCGAGAAATAAAGGATCTTCATGTCCTTCGATCCACAAGGCGCGATCCGTGCTTTCCAAATACTTCGAAAATATTGTGCTCTTAAAAGGGACCTGGCTATTGCGAAGGTCATTCGTCGCGAACAGATCACCCATCGGCGTATAGATTAAAATCGATTGAATCGATGGCTCACTCAACTTCATTTGCGCAAGCGGTATCTGTAGGGAAGACAACTGTCTATAGTAGGCCGATGTTCGGTGATCGTACACATCATTCATCGCCTGCTTGAATTCATCGCTGAGCATCATGGAGGAGGTCGCTACAATCGTATGACGCAGCTTTTCATCGAGCACACGCGCCGATTTATTCAATGTGTTCTGGCTGGAGAGGAAGGCTTCCTTTTCTGTTGAGCTGTAAGCAATCCAGTAGGACATCAGTCCGGTCAAGGCGATAGATATTAAAGTCAGCAGTAAAAAGGCTATCCATAGCCGACGTCTGAGCGAAAGCCTATAAAACCAGTGTTTCACGTCTGTTCCTCCTCCATACCCAATATAAGAAAAGCTGCTGATCGAAGCCTATTCGAGGAAGATACATCCGTGTTTTACATGTAGCTTTTCTTGCAATAACAGAATATTCAGCTCCGCTGAAAACTTATAAATTCTGATATTATGAAAAAACGCGCCGCTTTCTGCTGCGCGTCCATCATTATGATAATCAACTACAGTTATAACCAGATCCATCCAGCATTACTTGGCTAAAGTGCCTTGCAGCTTGCCTGGATCAAAGCTTGGATTCGCTTTGCTCTTCGTATCGCCGGAAGCACGTGCTTTCTCCAGAGCGGCGTTATAACGAGTTGTCAGGTCCGTCAGCATTTTATCGACATCTCCGCCTTCAAGCATATACTTCGTAATCGCATTGCCTGTCTTGACACCCTCAACCTTAGCTTCCGTTACGGAAAGCGGAGTTGGTGAATACAGTGCATCATATTTGCTCGGCAGGAATCCATCGATGCCCGGAATAGTCGGTTTGTTAGCAGTGGCATTGACATCAGGAACGACAGAGATACCAAAGCCCTTTTCATGATATTCCTTTTGGAAATTGATATTAGCAAGGTACTCCATGAACTTCCACGCTTTTTCCTTGTTCGGAGTGTCTTTACTTATACCAACGTAGTTGCCGGCAATAACCGAAACGGTTCCTGATTGCTTGCCGTCTAGGGTTGGAGGCAGAGCAGCAGCCCAGCGTATTTTGGTCGGGAATTGGTTCTGGAATACACCCGGCTCGCCAGAGTGATTGAAGTACATACCAATTTTCCCGGCTGCAAATTGCGCACGCAGTGGATCAATATCCAACGATTCCACGCCCGGCAGCAAGCTTCCATCCTTTTTCATTTGATAGAGCGCTTCAGCAATGGGCTTGTACACGGAGAAATCGAACTGTCCGGTTTTATAGTTATAGCCATCCACAATTGAAGTGCCACTAAAGGAGCTTATTGGATTTGAAATTCGCGCGAATGCGGAGCTTGCGCTCTTGAAGTTTTCAGCAAAGCCGTACGCCCCTACATCCTTATTCGCTTCTGTAATCTTCTTAGCAGCATCAACCATTTCCGCTACTGTTTTTGGCGGTTCCTTAATCCCTGCTTTTTCGAACAAATCTACATTATATATTAATCTCCAAAACTGTCCGGTATTCGGCAGCGAATATATTTTGCCTTCAACCATGTTCGATTCCTCGACCATCAGATTGGCATATCGCTTTTTCAAATCATCGTTCATCAAATCATTAATCGGCAGCAAATAGCCTTTTTTCACAAAACCGAGAAAATCGTTCGTACGCAGTACGTCAGGAGCCTGCTTGCTGGCATACGCGATATCCACAGCCTGATTGAAGTTATCAGCCAAAACCGTCATTTCCACTTCAATGTCGGGGTTCGCATCATTAAATTTCTTGATAACCTCTTTCATATAATCCGCATCATGGCGATCAATCGTCCAATAAGAGATCTTGGTTTTTCCACCTGTCGCTGTACCTGTACCCGAGGTCCCTCCAGCTTGCGTCCCGCTGTCCTGTCCAGCTCCACATGCTGCCAGAGAGGAAGCGACCAAAGCTACGCCCAGCACGGTACCTATCGTTTTTTTCATCATTTTGATAAAACCCTCCTTTTTAATTATAAACCATTCGTGAATAGGTTCCTAATCGGAAATCATGTAACTGCTTTCAGCATAACGGCTGAGTTTGTCGAACCGTGAAGGACAATCCGACTTTTATAGAGGGGAAAACTACTTTCCGTCTCCCGCCTCTACCTCCGACCAGCTTTTTAACCTTTGACAGCACCTGCGGTAACCTGCATGAACGACTTGTTCGCTATCATATAGACCACGAGAATCGGCAGGAACGATAGACAAGCACCGGCCATCATCAGTTGAGTCTCTGCAGCTGCACCAATACCATAACGAAGATTCGCGAGACCTACCGTCAGTGTCTGCAGCTTCGGCGAGGTCATGGTGAATACGAGCGGCAAAATATATTCATTCCAGGCACCGCGAAACGTGAACAAGGCCGTAACTGCAAGCGCCGGACGCAGCAGCGGAAGAATGATTTTCCAGAAAACGCTATAAAAGTTACAGCCGTCAATGTAAGCAGCCTCGTCCAAATCGCGGGGAATCGCCTTGAAAAAACCGATCAACATAAAATAAACCGTAGCATGGGAGCTGATCAGGATGATAATGACACCCCACAGCGATTTGTTCAAGCCGAGCATGACCATCAAATCAAATTGCGGTCTGAGTACGACAGCACCAATGGAAATAAACATCGTACTTGCCTGCAGCGCGACATACAGTTTTTTGCCTGGAAACTTCGTACGGTCTATCGCGTAGGCGGCCATCGAAGCGATCAGCAGCGTTGCAATTGTGACCATGGTGCTAATAAAGAAGCTGTTCCAGGTAAATAGCGCAAAATTGGCCTGCTTCCAGGCAGTAGCATAATTCGAGAACTGCCATACGGTTGGCAGAAAAGTAGCTCCCGTGGTTAATTCGGCATTCGTTTTGAGTGAACCCAGAACAGCCATAATTAGCGGGTACAGCGTGACAAAAGCTATACTGATTAAAAATGCCCATTTTACAATATGCCCCAACCAATAGCTTGCCCTAATTCCATTGTGATTCAAGTTTGTATCCATCTCACTTACACCCCGCTTTCCTTAATCCTGATTCAGCCGTTTGGACATGTAAAAATAAATGATCGTAATGAAACCGACAATCAAAGCTGTTGTAAATCCAACCGCGCTGCCGTAGCCGATTTGCTGTACAGTGGCCGTTGACGCCGACACCGGGAAAAACTGCTTGTATACATACAGGTACATGACCTCTGTTTTGCCGAACGGTCCCCCCTCGGTTAATACCATGATGCTCTCATAGCCTTTCAATGCCGTGATGATGGCCAGCATAATAATCATTTGCAGTACGGTACCGAGCATTGGAAGCGTGATATACCAGAACTTTTGCGCTGCATTCGCTCCATCGAGTGATGCACTCTCATATACATCCTCTGGTATGCCCTGCAAGCCGGCAATAAACAGCAGCATGTAATTACCGATCCCGCCCCATACCGCAGTAATGATAACCGTAAGCATCGCATATTGCGGACCGAGCCAATCTATTGATTGGGAAATAACCCCATACTTGATCAGAAATTGATTAAGCACACCGTTATATGAATTGAAAATAGTAAAAAATACGATCGACATGACCGATGCACTGATAATAGTAGGCATAAAATAAATCGCTCTGAACAATCCTTTACCTTTCAAGCCGCGGTTTAAAATGACCGCAAGCAATAGCGAAATCGGCAGTACCAGAATGATTTTACCGCCCGCATAGACAAATGTATTGTACACGGAATGCCAAAACTCCTGATCCCGCAGCAGTCTGGAAAAATTATCAAGACCTATAAATCGGGGTATCCCAAAGCCTTGATAATCGTAAAACATATAGCGTAGCGCCCAGACGATGGGATAGATGCCAAGCGCCAGTGTCAGGAACAGACTTGGAAAAATGAAAATATATGAGTTGAACAGAGATACACGTTTACGCATCGTCTATCAGCTCCTCCCGTTCGTTTTTTTATAGCATATTACATGCGAGCCAGAGGGCGGGAGCGGTAATTCAACTGGCACCATAGGACAAAGCAACTTAATTTGAATTTGAACGGAGTCGAACTCATCTACAGTCCATAACAAAAACCCCATCGCGGCACGACGGGGTTTGCTCTTGATCGGATTATTATTTTCAGCAGCTACTAATATTTAATCTGCCCATACATCCTTCATGAGCCTCTTGATGCGGCTCTCTCTTTCTTTGGTAGCTGCAGCGTCAGTTACCCAAATTCCCTTCTGCTGCTCGACCGCATGTCCCGCCTTCACTCCAGCTGCAACCTGACTCCGTGGAACATCGGTCATCACGCCCGCAATTTCAATGACGTAGTATTTACCTTCAATACGATCTACAATTCCTTTCAAGCTACTTCTCCTTCCTTTCCGTAGCAATCGTGACGTTCTTTCCATCCGATATGACGGACACCGTCCCCTGCAAATCATTGCGATAGACGCTGGCTCCTGCTTTTTTCAGGCGGGATAAAATCGTCTTGTCCGGGTGACCATAATTGTTGTCTTTGCCCGATTGAATAATCGCATACTGGGGCTTCACCTTGTTCAGGAAGGTTAAGGAGGTTGAAGACTTCGATCCATGATGCCCTACCCCCAACACGGTCGACGACAGATCCACACCCGATTTAATCATATCCTTCTCACTTGCCGCCTCTGCATCACCGGTTAACAGCAGCGTAGTCGTACCATAAGTAATTTTCACGACAGCACTCATGTTGTTTGCATTGTCATATACAGCAGCCGGGGCGATCATCTCCACTTGAACCTCTTTGTCCCAGTCCAACGTTAAACCGGCTTTGGCCGTTTGGACCTTGAGCTTTTTATTGCTGATCGATTCCAATAACGATTCAAAGGTACGGGTATTCGAAGATATTTTGGGCATATATATTTTGTCTACAATCGTTTGATCAATGACCTTATCCAAGCCTCCGATATGATCCGCATCCGGGTGTGTCCCGATTACGATATCGAGCTTTGTGATTTGATATTGCTTGAGATAATCCAGCATGACTTGTTCTTTGTCGTTATTACCTGCATCAATAAGCATCGTTTTGCCAGATGGACTGATCAGCAGCTGACTTGCCCCTTGCCCGACATCCAAAAATAACACCTGAAGCTTTCCATCGGCTCGCAAAATAGTCGTAGATCCCACAGATTCATTATGTACAGTTAGAGGTGAACAGCCCGATAATACAACCAGGACGAGACCCATAATCCAAACTTTCCATTGTGCCATACTTCTGTTAGCTCTCCTCATGATGATAGTAGGACATTGGAATAAATAAAAGCCCCTAAGCTAGTTTATAACTCGGAGCCGTTCTTTTCAATGTTTTCCATGCAATAAGTGTTCATCGTATGCAGGCTTCAAGCTTGTTGATATCATACTGGCCTTGCTGATCATCTCTCTAAAGCTCGAAGAAGCGTAATTGTGATCGAAACCGTTAATATAACCTACTGCTGCCGATAATGTAATATTCATCACATGCATCGGCTCCGTCAGCTGCTGAATCAGCTTCTCTACTTCCTGTAATTTCCTTGTTGAAATAATGACGAACTCGTCGCCGCCATATCTGCATATGTAGTCCTGTTCATTCGTTATGTTTTTAAGCAGGGTTGAAAAATGAATAAGCACATCATCACCAACTGGATGTCCGTGCTTTTTATTAATAAGGCCAAAATCATTCAGATCTATAAACAAAATATGAAACATCCGATTCAGAGCAACAAAATGATTAAACACATATTCCATATATGCGGATCGATACAAGCCTGTTAGCAGATCCTCATATTTGCCAAGTGTTGTTTTTAGCACCTCTCTGGTTACAATGCCCTCTGCATGATTGCCATCTTTGACAATTAAGCGTTTGACTTGATGCTGCTCCATGATGGAAATAGCATCTCCAATAAAGGTTGACTTGGGAATACAGATCGGATTCCCCGTCATCGCATCTGCGACGATCCGGTTGGGATGAACCGAACGTATATCCTTGGAAGTCAGAATACCGGTAATCTGACCTTGATCATTCACCACAAGTGAATTGACACCGAGTTCATCCATCAGCCTGGCTGCGTATTGAACACTTTTGCCAGAAGTGATATATTGCAGCTCTTCCGATATCAAGTCCTCCACCTTCAATTTAATTCTACCTCCCGCTCAACGAACATCGTAAATTTCAACTCGGCTCGCAATACCATGCATTCATTCACCATACAATCGGCTTCCTCCATAATAATTTCCAGTAGTAGCTGCTGATCCATCATTTCCAATAAGGAGCGACGAATTAATATTCCCTCCACCTTGGGGTGATCAATCTTTAATACTGTAAATTGTTCTGGGGAGAGCGCTTCCGCCATGCGCATAACAGCTTCGGGTCCCACTGGAGCCTGCTTGCCGATGATTAATAAATCCTGCATGGGGGGTAGTTCGAATTCACTGATAACCATGGACAAATTAGCTTTTCGGGAATAAGAAGACTTATTTCTCATCAATAACATCCTTAAACTATTTTGACTTGGGGGAACTTTCATAAATATGTATTAAATATACATGAAAGTGCTACCAAAATCCACTATTAATCGACAATGATTACCATTTATTAGGCCTTATTTACCACTTTTATTATGATCCTCCGTTTAATAATACCAGGATGAAAGTATGATATGCAAAGCAGCTTCAATTAAAAACAAAAAAGGCGCTCATCACTTGGTGGGATGTTTGTCCGTAACACCACCCCCAAAGATAGGACCACCTTTTATAAAGTTTACTTCGATAACACGGATAATAACGATTCCCCAAACGAATCCTGATCTACATAAAGTGTACAACTGGGATGTGTACGAAGAATAGTAGACGGATTGGCTGTCGTTATCGGCATGTTTAATGTACGGTGAACGGCCTCCCGTTTAGTCAGGCCAGGGACCATGCAAAACAGCTCAGACGCAGACATCAG
Source organism: Paenibacillus baimaensis (assembly GCF_025567575.1). Taxonomy (NCBI): domain Bacteria; kingdom Bacillati; phylum Bacillota; class Bacilli; order Caryophanales; family Paenibacillaceae; genus Paenibacillus; species Paenibacillus baimaensis. Next base: position 185,958 of record NZ_JAOQIO010000107.1, read on the forward strand.
GGCAGGAATCGTTAAAGTAAGCGCATGCGTAGGCACTGATTGCAATTCCGGGAAACATCCGTCATTCACCTGCTGCTGTCGGCATGCATCCTCCAGTACAATAGGTTTGATGATAGCCAGATCTGCAAAGTCCGCTACCGGCGGATCGTTAAAGGCGATATGTCCATTCTCTCCGATACCGAGAAAGACAAAATCGATCGGTGCCTCCTGCAACAGCTCGGCGTATCTGTGACATTCCATCTCTGCGTCTAAGCTGCCATCAATGAGATGCACAACACCTGGGTTCACTTTATCGAAAATGCTACTTTTCAGAAACTCCGCAAAGCGCTGAGGCGATCCTTGCGGCAGCCCTATGTACTCATCCATATGAAATGCAGTGATTCGCTCCCAGTCGAGACCCTCCTCTCGGCTTAACTGTTCCAGAAACTCATTCTGAGAAGGGGCTGCTGCAAATACGATACGTACACGCTCCTGCTCCGCAAGTCGTTTGCGTACGGCCTGTGCCGCCTGTCGTCCAGCCGCTGCGCCTAATTCGCGTCTTCCTCTATATACGTTCACCTGCAAATTTTCAACCTTCAGACTTTGATGCGGTTTATCCAACACGACTTCACTCTGCCTGTTAGAAGATTCATAGGTACCCAGAATGATTTCAAGCGCATGAATACCTTCTTCCCCTGGGATAATCGGTGCGCGATGTTCCTGAACAGCCAGAGCCATATCGCGAAGTTGCAGACGGTGTCCGTCAGGGATAACCTGGAACGGCTCAAAGGCAGGGATCTCCAGCTCTTCACCATTCACCTTTAGCAGCTCAATGTCGTCTTCCTTGTAAATGAGGGTTCCCCGTTCCCCATGGATCTCCAGCCGTTGGCCTAAGTCAGGATATACCGTTGTGGTGATTTCCATGACACCCATGGCGCCATTATGGAAGCTGAGCAGGGAAACGGCGGTATCCTCTACCTCAATTTGTCTTAACATCGTGTTTGCTCGTCCATAGATGGATTTGACCGGACCCACCAGCCATTGCAGCAGGTCAACCGTGTGAATCCCCTGATTCATCATGGAACCGCCCCCGTCAATCGCCCATGTCCCCCTCCAGCCGGCACTGTCATAATACTGCTGGCTGCGGTATATTTTCACATAGGCATCACACAGACTTAATTTTCCCAGTCCGCCATCAGCGATAAACTGCTTAACAAATTGGGCGGCGGGAGACATTCTTCTTGGAAAAATCGTCGCAAGCAGAACACCCTGCTCCTTGCATTCCCGAATCATCCGATACGCATCTTCCATATGGATCGCCATGGGCTTCTCCACCACCACATGTTTGCCCGCTCTTGCGGCTAGCAGTGTCTGCTCAGCGTGGTATCCGCTTGGTGTACAAATGCAAACAACCTCGATCTCATCATTCTGCAGCATATCCTCGAGCTGTACGTACAGCTGACCTCCATGCTTTTCTGCAAATTGCTTTCCTTTCTCCTCATTCTTTTCACATATGGCAACCAGTTCCGCCTCTTCGATCTCGTGGATGGCATTTGCATGAATCTCGGCAATGACACCACATCCCAGAATGCCAAATTTGGTCTTCTTTACTGTGCTCATACCTGTCGCTTCCTTTCCTGCGTATTTAAATGGATAACAAGATCATCCGCCGTGATGGTCGCTTCGGACGTCTTGAGAATGTCATCCTGAGACACAGTAGCATTTTCTCCTTGAATACGCCGTATAAAGTCGCTTGTAATGGAATGCTTCGGCTGTTCAAGTGGAACCAATCCCATAGGCGATTGATTCGTCAATTGGATCATAACGGTATCCTTCTGCAACAGAGGATCGCCTTGCAGACGGAGCTCGGCACAACCTTCGGTACCTGTTACGAAGATACGGCCATCCCCCCAAGTCCAGCTCTGGCTTGGCGTGTGCCAATCCGTATATAGCTGGGCAGTGATACATTCCTTCATGACGACCTGTACGCTGGCCGTGTTATAGAAAGTCGGGTATTCAGGCAAAATCGTTTTGCTGACATACCCGTTAATCGTTTCTATTTCTTTACCGGTCAACCATCGCAAAAGATCGAAATCGTGCACCAGCAGATCAATCAGGATACCGCCAGACTGCTGTTTGGAGAAGAACCACGCGGGTCTTTTCGCTGCATCCAGTCGATGAGGCTTGCGCATGCCGATCGAGACGATATCGCCCAGTACCCCTTGATCAATCTGTTTCTTTAAGGTGTAGATTGCGGGATGAAATCGTTCGGTAAGCAGCATCCCGACTTGAATTCTCCCCCGTTCGATCACTGCCTTCAGCCGCTCAAGCCCTTCTGTGCTCGTAACAGCCGGTTTATCGATCATGATAGGTTTGTCATGGCTTTCACATAACTCAATCACATTAATCTTTTGATCATTAATCGATGCACAGCCGACAATCGATACCGACTCACCCAGCAGGCTTTCTTTCTCTTTCACAAGAGGGATTCCGAATTTATCTGCAAAGCTTTGTGCCAACTCCACATTCTCATCCTCGTAGATTCCGGCACATGTATATCCGAGCTCAAGCATCTCACTGATAAATATTCCGATATGCGCATGCTGACAACCAATAATTGAAAACTGACGAGCATTCATCATTGTAAATCCCCATTTCACCCAAATATAATAGCAGAACAGGATAGAAGCCCATCGTTAGACAGTCTTCTAGATGTAAAATTATTCCATTAATTGTTTTTCTCGAAGATTTTGTCGGCTTCTTTACGGAAATCAGCGACCGCCTCATCAATGGTCACTTTACCAAATTGCTGCTTTTGCACTGTTTGTTCAAACAGCTTGGTCACTTCACCCGTGCCTTTTGGTCCACCATCATACATCGAAGGTTTATCGCTGGTCACATGCTGCAGCATTTTCACCATTTTCTTATCACGCTCATTGAATTTCGCGGTCAGGTACTCCAGCATTTTTTTATTTTCCGGCATGCCTCTTTCCGTTTCCAATATATCTGCCGCTTCCTTCGAATTCAGGAAAAAATCAAGGAACATTGCTGCTTCCTTCGGATACTTCGTTTTGGCCGAAGCGGAAAGGAACATCGCCGGTAAAATCGCACTGCCGGATTGTTTATCCTTCGGATAAGAAACCATATCGATTTTATCCTTCATCACATTCTCATATGCCGGGAACGTAGCTGTAAATTGAGGTCCCATGATGGGAACAATCCCTTTCATTAACCCATCCTTATTAGGATCAGCATTACCGATTGGCAGGAACGAAGCGGTCATGGTAGCTGGCGGTACAATGCCTTCCTTACGGGCATCATCCCACATTTTCAGCCAGTTTGTGAACGTCGGGTCCGTGTAGCCGAGTCGGTTATCCTTATAAAGCTGCTCACCGACAGAAAACACATAATACATGTAGGCTTCCAAGGATGTCGACATATCGAATGCACCGTATATTTTATCTCCAAGCTTGGACTTCACTTCGCGTGCCTTATCAAAATATTCCTTCCAGGTCATGTCGAGCTTCGGAGGCTCAACCCCTGCCTGTTGGTACATTTCTTTATTGTAGATTAAGACGGAGGCATTATCGGAAACCGGCAATCCGGTCAGCTTGCCTTTAACCGTTCCTTGATTCTTCACCACATCCGCATTCAAATCATCAATTTTGAGCTCCTTGCCCACTTGAGGAGTGAGGTCGGCGAGCACACCACGATCCGAATATTCCTTAATGTAGAGAATACTCATCTGCATGATATCAGGAACATTGTTGCCGGCCACCTGGGTGGACAGCTTCTCCCAGTACCCATCAAAGCTCGTATACTCTGGTTTAATTTTGATATTCGGATGGAGCTGTTGGAACTTGTCAATGACCTTCAGCGTTCTGTCGTGCCGTCCTTGACTTCCCCACCAGGCAAATCTCAGCTCCACGTTCTGCTGGGCTTGTGTTTGTTTGGGATCGACTTTCTCTGTAGTGGTTGCTTGATTCTTCTCCGTAGGAACACATCCGGCCATAAGGCCCCCTAATAAGGTTAAACTTAGTAACGAGCTGAAAAATGTGCGGCTCCTTGCATGATGACTAGCCATTGTTGATACACCCCTTATCCATTTACTTGCTTACCTAACTATTATAAAATTTGTGGATTTTAATAGAATAAGAGAAATCTACAAAATATATTGAAAATATACGGACTGTTATTAATGATTAAACTCGGAAGGATTTAATCCCGTATGTTTTTTGAATAATTGGCTGAAATAGGCATGGTTCTTATAACCGACCAATTCAGAAATTTCAAAGATCTTATAGTTGCCGCTGAGCATAAGCTCCTTGGCTTTGCCCATACGGATTCGCGTCATATAGCTGTTGTAGTTTTCTCCGGTTTCCTGCTTAAAAATCTGACTCAAGTAATTCCGGGTCAAATAAACCTTATCCGCCAAAACATCGAGAGTGATGTCTTCGGCATAATGATCCTGCACATAGCGCATGATGAAATCAATCGTTTTGCGATGCTTCTGGCTGCTCCTTCGATTCATAACCTCACAGATCGGGAGCAGCAGCTCACGCAGCCAGGCGGCAAAATCAGGAATGCTGTACAGAAGCTCAAGTTCCTTGTACATGTTGAAGCCGGCATGAATATCCTCGATCTGCAAGCCGTGATCATACAGAGCCAATGCCAGGATGCCAACGATATCGACGGAAAATTCCCTTAGCACGCTAATGCTCGGCACGTCGCCCTTATGCAGCGATTTGGTCAGCTCTGTAATTCGTTCCTCTACCAAATCCTCTTGGCCTGATATAACGGCATCGATGATAACCTGATAGCTTTCCATGGGACGGCGCGTAACCGTTTTGGACAAATCCTTAACATCCTCGGCGACGATAAGCTGCTTATTCCGCATTTCTTCCCGCTCCGCCAACAAATCAACAGCAGCCGAATAAGATTTAGGAATGTCGGAAATATGATCCCCGATGAAGCCAACAGAAGCCCATACCTGCAGCTTTAAGTACTTTTGTATTTTTTCTAAAAATTCGTGCGCTATTTCCTTAACCTGCAGCTTCACATGGTCCTTTTTCACATGCGACGGCGTCGAGACAATAACCGTAATTAAATTACGCTGAATGTCGGCCACGTACACGCCCTTCTTGCTTTGAGACAGCTCATCCACAATATTACTGATAGCATATGCAAACAGGGATACATCGCTCGGTTTAAAGCTCCGCTCCCGATTCATGAAAAATTCAATTAATAAAACGGTGAAATATTGTCCGGACAAATCGATCTTCAAATATTCGGACACTTTGCGATAAAATGGCGTATGGCAAAATTCCGGTTCAAGCAGCCCTTTAAACATCTGCTTTCTCGTGATCGGCAGGTTGTATTCCAGAAGCTCTCGCAGCTCCTTGTCTTCCCTCTCGGAAGCCGCCCTTTTCTCAATTTTAAGTGCCGTTTCCTGAAGCACACGTTCAATTTCATCGAGTGTCGCCGGTTTGGATAAGTAATCGTTAACCTTCAGCTTTACTGCAGATTGAGCGTATTTAAAATCCTCATATCCGCTCAGGATAATAACTTCCACCATATTTCCATTTTCGCGTACAGCTTTAAGCATTTCGATTCCATCCATCACAGGCATAAAAATATCGGTCAATATAAGTTCTGGTCGGTGAACCCGGATCTTCTCCAATCCATCTCTGCCGTTCCTGGCGGTTGCCACCACCTCAATCCCGAATTCGTTCCAACGCACATTACGAGTAAGACCCTGAATCGTGGTGATGTCATCATCGATAATTACCGCTTTGATCATGAAACTTCTCCTTCGTAAGGTCTGGGTGCCTCTGTAAGCATTTTGGGCAAGGACAAGACAACCTTGGTTCCCACATCGATTTGACTATACAAGTGCACCCCAAAGTTTGCGCCAAAATACAGCTGAATGCGTTCATGTACATTACGTATGCCATTATGCTCTCTGCTTGGGTCAGCACCACCCACATCCATCCCAATTCCGTTGTCTTCAATGGCCAAATATATACTCCGTTCGTCTTCCCACCCAGTAATCTTAATCATACCCTCACCACGGGAATGAAGCCCATGAATCAGGGCATTTTCTACAAATGGCTGGATGATCAGTTTAGGCGTGTAGTATGTTTTTAACGAATCCGGTACCGAGATATCGAACTGAATCTTGTGTTTATGCCTGATTCTTTGCAGCTCCACATAACAATGCAGATGCTCAAGCTCCCTCTTCACCGTAATGAAGGTAGCTCCGCTGGATAGACCGATACGCAGCATCTTGCCAAGTAGAGCCAACATTTGGCTGATTTCCTTGCTGCCTGATTCAATCGCATGCCAATTAATCATATCTAAAGTATTGTACAAAAAGTGCGGGTTAATCTGCTCCTGCAGGATTTGGATCTCTGCTTCTCTTTTTTTCAGATGCTGCTCTTCCACCTGAACGATCAGCCGATCTATACGCTCCGTCATTTGATTGAAGTTCGCATTCAAATGTCCGAACTCATTCTCATAATCATTATCGATCTGAACGTTCAGCTTGCCAATTTTCATTAGGTTCATAGAATGAGTCAGTTTTCGAATGGGCGCAGCGAATTGTCGGGATAATAAGAACGCCATAATAATAGCGAGCAGAATACACAGGACAGATGCAATTAAAATAACGGTTTCTATCCTGCGGCTTCCTTTGGTAATATCCTCCCAGGGAATAACGTCCATCGTTATCCACAGCGTTCGATCCTGCTTATTCCAGATGATTAATTCCTTCTTCTCCAGCTTCGCTATTGCAAATTGCTCCGATTCCGATTGTGCCAATATAGCAGCCAGCTCGTTCCTATGACTCTCATAGGTAACGGCTTCTCCAGACGCATCGTTAAATTCCGCAATCAGCCGGGAATGTGTATCGAGCACAAATCGGCTTACATGGGTGCCGCTGCTCGAAACAATCTTTTGCACAAAAGGCATTTTTAAATTCACAACAAGGATACCGATCTCCTTGCCTGAGGGGGACAGCACTTTGCGGGCAAAGCTGACAACAAGCCGATCTTCGGGAGCATAGCTGCCTACCTCAACGGGGTGTGTGCCTATCCAGCAGTAGTCGGCATCCTTGATCTCGTTATACCAGGAGCTTCTTTCGATGATTTGATAATCGTACACGCCGCTGCCTGCAATGTGCTTGTCTACGCTGGTATCTTTGGCATACAGCTGTAAGGAGTGAATGCCTTCTTTGACATAGCTGGGTCGGCTCAGCATATCCACAATGTCTGAATTTTGCCCAATCCGCTCGAAGGATTGCTCGCTGAGCTGCAAATAATGGATCAGCTTCGGGTTACTGGCGAGGACAAGTGAATCATATTCGACGGATTGCAGCTGAATATCCAGCTGTTTATTGATTTCGTTCAATAAAAGTTTTCTTGAAGAGATCGTTTGCTCCACGACTTCCTGATTCGTAATATAATAGCTTGTAATACCGAGAAGCATGATCAATAATGCTGAAATGATAATGAAGGAAGCAAAGAAAGTTACCTGGAATGAAAAGGTTTTAAATGGATTCTTCATGATATAGATCACCTACTGTCCAGCCATTTAGCACTAGCATAAGGCCCGTGAACTCCTTTTGTAAACCCTTATCCTTTAATCCCCGTAGTGGTTATGCCTTCCACAAAATATTTTTGGGCAAGGATAAAAATGATAAAGCAAGGGATCACCGACAATAGCGACATTGCATACATCGGTCCCCATGTAACAGCCGATGAGTTGTCCAGAAATAAACGCAAAGCGAGCGGCACCGTGTACTTCGCAGTATCTGTCAAATAAATCATCTGCCCCAAGAAATCATCCCAGGTCCAGATAAAGCTGAATATCGCTGTCGTGATGAAAGCTGGTGAACAGAGCGGAAGTACAATTTTAAAAGCGATCCCCGGTGTAGAGCAGCCGTCTATCTTGGCGGATTCGTCCAAATCTCGTGGAATCCCACGAATGAACTGAATAATAAGGAACACAAAAAACGGGCTTACCGCCAAAAAATGCGGAACAATCAGCGGCAGTGTCGTCCCTACCCAATCAAAATATTTAAACAAAATATATTGCGGCACTAAAGTAACCTGTGCAGGAAGCATTAATGTCAGCATCAAAATCGCGAACCACATTTTCTTCAATGGGAAGTTCAGTCTTGCAAAACCAAAAGCAACAAATGCGCTCGATATTAATGTCCCAATCACGGAAAGGACTGCGATGAAAAAGGAGTTATAAAAAAAATGCGCAAAGCTGAAGCCAGGAATCGCTGTCCAGCCATTGGAGAAATTGTCCCAATGAAACTCACTTGGAATCAAATTCGCTTTAGGGATATCCTCATTTGATTTCAGAGAACTCCCCACCAACCAGAAGACAGGGTAAATCATCACGATACTGCACAAGGTCAAGAAAATATACTGAACTAGATTTTGTCGTTTCACCCTAATCCCCATCCGATCCATATAATTAAATGTTTGTTAAGTCTCATAGTGAACCCATCGTTTGGCCGACCAGAAAATCAATGCTGTAAATACGGCAATAATCATAAGCAGGATCCATGCTAAGGCACTGGCATAACCCATGTTAAAGTAAGCAAATGCTTTCTGGTATACGTACAAAGCATATACCAATGTCGAATTGATCGGCCCGCCTTTAGTGACGATGAACGCTTGCGTGAACATTTGAAAACTGCCAATAATTTGCATAACCAGATTAAATAAAATGATGGGGGTCAGCATGGGAAGCGTAATCGCAAAAAACGAACGAATCTTGGAAGCTCCATCCACAGAAGCAGATTCGTAAAGATCCCGAGGAATTTGCTTCAGTCCAGCCAAAAAGATAACCATCGAGGATCCAAACTGCCATACGGCCAACAAAACTAACGTGTATAGCGCCGTCCCCGGTGTATTAATCCAGTCGATACCTTGTATTCCCACAATGCTCAATGACTTGTTGAGGAAACCATCAGCACCAAACAGGTTTCGCCATATCGCAGATATCGCTACGCTGCCTCCGATCAGAGAAGGCAAATAAAATATCGCCCGGAACACGGACATGCCGCGTATCGCACGAAATAAAAGCATAGCTACCATTAAAGCAAAAAATAATTTCAGCGGCACAGAAAGCACTACATACGTGAAGGTTACCTGCATCGCCTTCCAAAAATCTTTATCATCAGTAAAAATTTCATGATAATTCCCAAAACCGATCCAGGTTGGCAGCTCCAGCAGGTTGTACGCTGTCAACGATAAATAAAAGGATTGGGACATCGGTCCAATCGTGAGGACGAATAGTCCCAGCAGCCAGGGAGAAATGAATACATAACCCCATATGGGTTCAATAAATCTGTTGAATTTTGCCACTCCAGTTCACTCCCTATCATTTGATCTAGTAGTTTTATAATCAAATGTTAGCTTGATTAGCGGTATTAATAAATGAGGGAAATCTATAAATAATAATAAAAATATACAGTGTTTTGGGGTTAATCCCCCATTGATAGAGGAACAACTGATCTGCTATCAGTAGAATTTGTCGAATATTTATATAATATTACCTATTTTTATAAAATATGTATTTTGCTATTATTATATTAAACTATGGAAAGGAGGCGATGGAATGATGAGGAAAAAGAACCTGGTTACTCTTTTTGCTGCTTTGACTTTATTTATGGTAGCGCTTACACCAGCTTGGGCAGATGGTCGATACAATTGTCCTACTTGCACCTGCAATCAATACAAATTTTTTGCGGATATCGATCTTGTCAACAGCAGCGGAACACATGCAATAACAACACTAGGACCCTACAGCACCTTCACACAAGCACAAACAGCTGCTGATAATTACGTCTCCATGTACCCGGAATATTCTTCTTATGTGTATGAAGCTGAATATTGTTCTCCCTGATTCAGCCTGGCTAGACATAACATGTTCATAGAAAGTACAAATAGACTGTTCCTTGGCTGCATGCAGCTGCGGGAACAGTCTATTCATTCGGTCACTCGCGCATTATTCACCTGACTTCTAATCCAGATCTACTTTATATATGCATGGAATCCCTTCCATATCGGATGTGAATATAATAAATGTGCCATCCGGTGAAAAAGCGGGGTGTGGATGCGCATCCTGCGTATTTCCATAGCTTTTCCAGCTGGTTCCATGAGAGCACAGCTTGTATTCCTTGCGCTCCTGAACATCAACAAGATAAATAAAATGCTGTTCGGGAAGCTGCCCGTCCCCGACAATTTTGGAATGATCATGATTGGATATAAAATGACAATATTTGGATGAATCCATCCATATTTCCTCTTCCAACGTATCCGGGTCCATAAAACGAATACTTTCGTGCCATTCATAATCTTCATGCCGATATACAAATGCGAATTTGGAGCCATCTGCGAGCCAGTATTCATGAGTGATCAATTCCTCATGGGTTTGCTCCTTGGCACAGCGCAGATTCGTACCATCCGCCTGAATCAGCCACAGCCTCGCATCAATCCGGTGACCGGGCCCCTCATGGCAAAATAATATCGTCGATGGATCATGGGGGCGAATTTGTGGGTGTCCCAGCCAGCAGTTCAGCTCTTCATGGACAATTCGACTCGTCTTTTGCTCGATATCGATATACATGATTCGGCAGTGCGGCTGCTTCGCCCACTGTAATTCAAAGGTGGACCAATCCCCCTTGCTGGCAATCACATCGCGATCATTGATTTCGACAAGCACCAGATAACGATCGTCCGAGCTTAAGCCCGGATTTGCATTTGGTGTCCAGCCCGCTTCGGTTTCGTAAAAAACCTCCTCTTCCAATGTAGCCATATCCATGCGGATGATTTGATGCTGACGGCAATAAATGAGATAACGATCATCGCTGGTAAGACTGCAGCCGAAGTCATGAACACCTGCCCCTTCTGTTAACTGAAGTGCAGAGCCATCCTGCAAATCCATCCGATACAGGTTGCGCTGTCCATTCCTTTCGCTGGCATATATGAGATAGCGATTGTCATTCGTTATCATCTTGTAATAGAAATAGGGATGATGATTCACTTGCTCAGGTGCGGTAAGCCGGGTCAAGGTTTGACCCGTGTATGAATCGGTGATGCCGTGAAATTCATTGTGAATGATAGTGCCTTTGGCCATGCCAATACCTCCCTGCCCATGATATGAGCTCACAAGATTTACTAGGATCGCAGCATCTGCTGCTTCTCAGTCGGCTTAACCGGCAGCCGCAGCTGCAGCACAGCACCACCAGTCGATTGATACTCGGCGTGAACCTCCCGACTAGCGCCCTCTTCAGAACCATCATCCTTATGCTCCGCATATTCAGCTGTTGCATCCAGCTCGCCAATGTTTCCTTCGGTTAAGCGAAATGCAAACATAAGCAGCGCTTGCTGGATTTGGATAAACGAGAATCGCTTGCTTTCCCCCGCATAGATGACGTAGTCCAGACACAGCTTATTTGGTTCACTAACCAGTTTCCATGCCGGCTGCTCCCCATCAAACGCTGCAAACAATAACTTCACACGCATTGTCTGATCCTCAATTCGAACGGACACAGACTCTGCATCGGCAGAAAAATCTTCGACTTCAATACCCTCCAGGCTTCCGCCAATTTCAAATCGAAGTCGCAGGTCGGCTGCTTCAATCGTTCCATCAATGGGATCCAGACCAATGTGGGTATCCCCGCCATTCGTGCAGAAGCCGATACCGAACAGCACATCGCCCTGCTCCTGCACACTGGTGTACACCGCAGATGAATAGTCGTAGCCATCATGCAGCAACCGCAGATGCATATAGCTGAAGCTATCGCCGTTCCTCACATAGCCAAGCAGGTTGCGACGCTGGTTCCACATCACATCCTTGCTAAATGTGCCCACACTGACAGCACCACTCATATAAGTGGTGGCAATATTCAAGGCATGGCCTGCCTCATCCTTTTGAATAACCTGCCGATTCGTTGTCGTTTCGGTATGCTCGAATGCAGATAAATACGCCTTGGGGCAATGAATTTCATTTCCATACCAATCCAGATTGTAGATGATGTCCTCATTAGGTCTCAATGAGAGCGTGCCACCGCTTGCCATTTGCAAAAATGACAGCACCTCTGGTGTCATTACCGTACTGTAGCTGCGACTGTGCGGTCCCGACCATTGGCGGCTTGGAGCATGAAAATGCTCGGCAGTCATACGCCATGCCACATCCAGCATATCGGCACTTAGCTGCCTGGCTTCCTCATTAACCGTTGCCGTGTGTATGCTCGCCAGCTCCTGTATCGCGACAATCGTATAGGTCGGACTGTTGAACTCCTGAAAGGTGCCCAAAGCCTTCGTATAATCACTGAATTTGCGCAGCCGCTCAAGTCCATAATCTGCATACGGCTTATGTCCGTACAGCTCTCCGGCAATTAGAGTTACAAATGCTCCCATAATCGCGATATTCGTATAGCCGGGGCCTACATTGCGCTTAATAATCGCATCGCAGGCGCAGCATACAGCTTGCTTAATCTGCTCCCTCAGCGAAGGGCTGAGCAGGTCGGCATGACGCTGCTCAGCTAATACAAGTCGTTTTCCGCAAAAGTCAGCCCAGTTCCAATCCGGTGGAGCCATCATCTCAAGCGGCTCCTCCATAAACCACGACCATATGCCATAAGTAGAGTTCTCCGGGTTCTGATCCTGTAGACCGATCACCTTACTAATGATCCCGGATGCACGCTCTGTATATTCAGCCTGCCTGCTGTCAAGCAGTCCCAACGCGTATACCAGAGCGGCAAGTGTAGGATGGGTATACTCGACATTTTTCAGGGTGCTGTGGTAGCCAGGGGTATGGAACGGCTTGCGCACCATCTGCACCTCTGGGTTATATTGTCCGTTCCATACATCCAATTGTTTAAGCAGCATTTGTTTTTGATCCATTACCATGATCCCTTTGCACAACTCCCTTATTCAAATAATCAAGCTTACTTGCCTTTTAAATTTTTCTCGTACCATTGCTGGGCTAGCTTATCGACATTGTCACCGCCAAGACGTTTCCATTCCTTGCGCAGCTGTTCAATCCCCCAACTGGCATTATATTGATTGCCACCTGTGATGACCTTGGTTTCGATTTCCTCAGCCAGTGGTGTGAACGCTGTCGCCGTCTCACTGAGCTCAGGGAACGTAGGGTTAAACGGGATATCCCTTCTAAACTTATTTTTCATAGCAACCTTTAATGATTCACCCTGAATTTTGGCGTATTCCTGTGATATGGCATCCTGTGCGGCCATCACGGCAAAGTCCTCCGGCTTCGGACTGTATTGGTCCAATACCGCATATTCAGGTGCGTACAGCAGCTCTTTTTTATTTTTCTCGGCATCAATCGCTTGCGGCACACCATTAACCAGCTTGTAGTGAACACCCTCTTGACCAAATCTGACGTCGAACCAATTTTTATCAATCATCCAATCCAACAGCTTCACGGCTGCTTCCGGGTCCTTCATATTTTTGTTAAATACGATCAGCTTGTTCGCAGGCGGCTCCTGAAACAGTCCGAATTTACCGTACTTTGTGGACACGGGCTCCAAAGGAACCAGCTTGGCATCCGGCACATTTTGCTTGAGCTCACGATATTCGGCGGCAATATTCCAGCTGGAAAAGTAGACACCCGCTTTCCCTGTCACTAACAGCTGTCTTTCCTTCTGGTAATTCTTATCGGTAATATATTCCTTATCGACCAAGCTTTCATCAAACATCGTTTTCAGCAGTGACAACACATCTGTATACCGATCGGTAAAGTTTCCTTTAACCATCTTGTCATTTTCCAAATACCACAGTCCGCTGTGCGCAGCAAACATCGCCTGAACAATGCCGTTGTAATTAAAATTAAAGGCGGCGCCGAGCGTATCATTTTTTCCGTTGCCATCGGGGTCCTTATCCTTAAACGCCCGCATCACCGTCATCAGCTCATCCATCGTTGTTGGAGTTTTTAAGCCGAGCTTGTCAAGCCAGTCCTGACGAATCCACATCGCATGGTTAGCTATCGCATCGACACCCCGCGCACTGGTAGCGATATAGGTTTTACCGTCAAACATCGTATACGGCTTCAATTCCGGGTGCGCTTTCAAATAATTTTTGTAGGAGGTACTGTATTTTTCAATATAATCGTCGATTGGCTGAATAGCTCCCTGATCCTTCAGCGTCGACATATAGTCACGGCCAAATTCCCACATCAGGTCCGGCGCCTCGCCTGCAGCGATTAACGTATTCATCTTTTGCGTGGATTGCGTTCGTACGACAGGCACCCATTTGACATTGATACCTGATTTTTCATTGATGTACTTGGTGACACGATTACTTTCATACGTTCCTTCATCGCTGGCCACCTGTCCTCGATCCAGGATCGTAATGCTGACCTCCTGCTTTTTCTTTTTATCAGTCCCGTTCGCTGCCGTATCCGTCTTCTTGTTGTCTCCTCCATCTGTACTGCATGCAGCGATTGGCACGATAGCCAAAGCGCCTGCCAGCATAAGAGCCATGTGTTTCTTGTGTAACATCATGATTTCGCCTCCGTTTGTTGTATGTTTGAGCCTTGCATGACTACCCTGCTGGGAACTGGATCAGCCTTTAATCGATCCGATCAATACCCCTTTGACAAAATACTTTTGTAAAAACGGATAAATACACAAAATCGGAGTAACGGATATAACGATGGCTGCCGCACGTATGCCCTCAGGTGTAACGAGATTTTGCATCGTCGCTCCCTCGCCACCGCTTGTAGCGTTCGCATTGAGCAGATTCTGGCTGGTCGTATCAATCATTTGCAGCAGCTTGACCATCAGGGACAGCTTGCCCGAGCTCGTAATAAACATCAGTACGTTCATATACGAATTCCACCAGCTCACCGCATAAAATAACGTCAGTGCTGCAATGATAGGCATCGATAGCGGAAGAATGATTTTCCAAATAATGAACAGATCATTAGCACCATCGATCGCTGCCGACTCTTCCAATTCCGCAGGCAAATTTTCAAAAAACGTTTTCATTACGAAGAAATTGTACGTACTCAACAGTCCTGGAAGCCATAATGCCCAATACGTATTCATAATCCCCAATGTCTTGATCAAAATATAGTTGGGAATCAGCCCACCACCAAACAGCATCGTGAAGGTAATCAACATCAGAATCAAATTCCGCCCCTTCAACCGTTTCCTGCTTAGCGGATAAGCAGCAATAATCGTTGCAATAATATTAAATAGCGTTCCGAGCACTGTAATGACTACTGTATTTTGCATCGCCTTGAACAGCTGACCATCATCAATCAAATTCGAAAAAGAGGAAAAATTGATTTCTTTCGGCCATAAAAACACTTCACCGGACATCACAGCGCGCGAACCGCTCATCGAGGTAGCCAGCACGTGGATGAATGGAAACAAAGTCAACATAGCCAGCAGGCCCATTAGCGTATACAACGTGCCGTAGAGGATTCTTACCTTAATTGACTGTCTGCCTATCACCTTATTTCCCCCTTTACCACAGCCCGTTTTCACCCATGGCTTTAATAAATTTGTTCACGCTTACAATCAAGATCAACCCGATAATCGATTGAAACAGTCCAAGAGCCGTCGTATAGCTGTACTGCATACCTTCAAGTCCTGCGTGGTACACATACGTGCTGATGACATTGGATACCTCATATACGGCTTTATTTTGCAAAATATAAATGTGCTCGAAGCCGACATCCATCATTTGTCCCACGCGCAAAATCAGCAGAATGGCAATCGTACTACGGATTCCAGGCAGCGTTACGTGCCAAATTCGTCTCAGCTTGTTCGCTCCATCGATTTTGGCCGCTTCATACAGCTGAGGATCGATACCCGCCATGGCCGCCAAATACAGAATCGTTCCCCACCCTGCATTTTGCCAAATTCCTGACAAAATGAACGTGATCGGCCACCAAAAGTTGCTTGCCATAAAGTAAATCGGCTCAATCCCGAGCAGCTTGACCAGCGCAATGTTGACGACACCTGTAGAAGGGGACAACAGCGCAATTACGATACCTCCCAGCACAACCCACGAAATAAAATGCGGGATGTACAGCAGGTTCTGGATGGTCCGCTTATACCACTCAACACGGACCTCATTCAAGATAATGGCCAGTACAATAGGCACCGGAAAAGCAAACACAATGCTGTACACATTCAGCAGCAGCGTATTTTTCAGTACATTAAAGAAATCCGGACTCGTAAACAACCGCTCAAAATGCTTGAGCCCTACCCACTGGCTGCCCCAGATTCCATCGGCAAACCGATAGTTTTTGAATGCAATGATCTCTCCGAACATCGGCGCGTACTTAAAAGTAAAATAGTAAGCCAATATCGGAAGCAGCAGCAGGTACAAATATTTATCCCGCTTGAGATATTTCCATGCCAGCTTCATTCGAGTCGGCTGCGCCGATTGATGTAGACCCGCTTCTGCGGGCGCCCCGCCGATTTGTGTTTTCAAAGCTGCACCTCCTTTCTGTTCTCCAAGATTACACCCTCATCGTAACGGTTGATGATCCATTTGAAAATGTTCACTTTTTATCCTCTGCACCTTTTTTATGGTTTTCCCTGAATTCTCCTGGTGTTTGCCCCGTATATTTCTTGAAAATCCGGATATAGCTGTGGGTGCTGTTGTACCCAACACTCTCTGCTATCGTATTGACTTTCCGCTTCGGATCCATCAGCAGCTCCTTCGATTTTTCCATCCGGATTTGAATCAAACTGTCCATAAAATTCGTTTCGGTCGTTTCCTTGAACAGCTTGCTTAAATAAGGAACACTCAGCCCAAATTGGGAAGCTAGCAAATTAAGCGACAAATCGCTGTCCATATAATGCTGCTCCAGATACTCCTGTACCTGCTTGATGGTATCATTGGTACCTCTGCTTGAGCGCTTCTCCTCAGTGTGGACAATCAGCTGCTGCAGGAACGCAGCGATATAGCTCTTGATATCGTCAACGCTTACGCAGGACTCAATCCGGTTATAAATATTTTCTTTCGGATCGAGAAATTCCTTGACCTCCATCCCTTTATCCGAGATCACCTTGATCGATTTCATAATCAATTGGATACACATCTGCCTGATCATTTCTGGCGGTACGTTGCTGGCGATAATTTCGTCAAATATTTTCTCCACCTGCAAGCCTACCTTCACCTTATCCGTTTCCTGAATAAAGTTAACGACGGCATCACTCATACCGGAAATCCGATAATATTTGTCGTTGAGATTGTTGCCTGCAATATCGTCGATCGATATAACCGTATTATCCCCCATAATGAGCTTATATTTTAGCGCGCTTAACGCTTCCTGATAGGAAGCATGGATACCATCCAGATACAGATGAGGACGACCGATGCCAATCGTAACGGTCTGCTTGAAATGGCCTTCTACATAATCCTTCACCAGATCGGCTACCTGCAGCGCCTGAATCTGATTGCCTTGGCCATCATCCTCTTCGAAGCTCATAATGACAGCAACCCTGCCGTCCGTTAATTCCACCGATACACCCTTGCATACGCCGTCTACCAACTCCTCAGCCACATTGCTGATGGCATAGGTGAACAAATACACATCACGAGACGAGGCAATATCCTGGATACGATCCAGCTCAATAGTCATCACGACAAAATGGACAGGGCTCAGTTCAATACCAAGTGTGTCAAAATACGGCTTCATCCGGTTGTAGTTCGTCTTGTCTCCCATCAGCAAGCTCATAATCAATCGCCATTTCAAGGCTGGCAGGCTCTCATGCATCTGCTTTTGCAAGGATTCATTGTCAGAAATAACCTGCTTGAAAAATTTCTCCATATACGTCAAATCACCAGCTTGACCCAGCTTCTTCTCCGTAAATGAACGGAAAAAGCGCTCCAAGGGACGGAACGTATAATTGCTTACAGCAAATACAATCACGATCGCCAGCACAAACATGCCTACCGCGACAGCCAACAGCAAATTACGAATGATTTCCAGCGGACGGTTCATCTCCGGATTCGGAATGATACTTACATATTTCCAGCCGTTGTAGGCAGACGTCAAATAAAAGGTCGTGTAGCTCCCGTTGTCCGTATTATGAGTCACGTAGCCGCTGCCCGATAATTCACTCAGTGAAGGAGCCCACTTGATACTGCTCACATGCTGGAACAATTGCTCCTTGTTTTGTGAGGAAATAATGATTCCCTGCTCATTCATGACCAAGGTTTGCCCGACCCGCTGCTTATCCACATCCTGTATCAGATTGGAGATCGTGCTCTCCTCGATATTGACGATAATTGCCCCTTTACGAAATTGCGGCATACCGATCAACGGAAATGAACGAACCAAGGTAATCACATTTTTTTCAAGCAGCAGTCCGGTGTTAATCTCCGCGATTTTTCTCGTATCCAGCCACTGCTGGTACCCCTTCATCGACATAAAAGCATCCTTCCACTTCATGTCATAAAAATCCGCTTCATCCGAGAACATAGTTCCGGTCAGCAAGCTTTTGCTTTCCATCGAGTACAAATAGAACGAGGAAATATTACTGTTAGCAAACATCAGCGTCTTAAACCGGTCATTCAACACCCGAAAATGATTAAAGCGCAGCTCATCATTCAAATAACGGCCATTCAGAAAAAAAACAACCTCCGGCTCCTGAATAAAATTAATCGTGTTCGTATCAATTTCCCTCAGCATCATTTCAATTTTTTGTTGGGTCAGGTTCAGCAGTGCAATATTCGTGTTGCGCAGTTGTTCCTCCAAACTGCCCTTGGAGCTCAAATAGGACAGCCAGACGGTCGATGAAATGATCAATAAAAAAAACAGTCCGTAAATAACCTTGAATCTTGCAGAAATACTTCCTTGTAACAAGCGCATGCGGTCGGCTCTCCTTAGAATAAAGTGGGATTGAAATCGAATGGACAACATGTACTCACACCTACGAAATGCCTCTAGACAAATTTTACCTTGTACTAATAATAGCATTGACATTTCCTACAAACCATAGTTGGATTTTCACGTGTCCTTCAATATTTCTACTCTCACGACAATTCACGCGACACCCCATGGCTATGCTTCATTCTATTCGCTTTATATATGGTGTAGTAGGCTGCAGCCGAAAAAGCAGTTAAACCGATATCAACAGCTATAAGCAAATCATAATTGTTAAATAAATCGTAGTTAACACCACCCAAATACCCAGAGAAAACGCCACCCAGATGATGGACAAGGATCAACACGCCCGTCTGAAGTCCCATCGATTTATGGGACGTCTTCATAGCTTCCGTTGCTACAAGAATACCTCCAGGAATAGCTCCCAAATAGCTTGCGCCAAACAGCAGAGAAAACAGGATCGGCGACAATTCAAAATGCATCATTAAAAATCCAAATGCAATAATTCGAGTGAAATATAAAATCGATAAGGCTAACAATCTGTTGATACGATCAATCAGGAATGAGAAAAATAATCCTCCTGCGATTTCCAGCAAGCCAAGCAAGCTCAGTGAAGACGCAAAAACGGTCTCATGTACATGGGCAACCTGCTGAATGGCAATAAAATGCCTCTCAACCGTTCCCATATTAAAGCCGCACGTAAACAAAGCAATCATGACGACGACAAGGGTAGGATTTTTGCAATACTGAATGAAATTAGGAATCCATCTTTTTGCATTCTCCAACAGTTTGAGCTCTTTGGGAACTGTCTTATCCTGATGATGCTCGGCCTCGGCACCCTGCTCAACACGATTCGTACGGACAAAAAAGAGGATAAACACAATCGATCCCCAACCGATAACAAATAAGATCCAGTACAATTTCGTCCAGCTTAACCATTCCTCATAGTAAACAAAAATAGGGGTTAATACGGCAAGTCCCAGAGAGCTTGCACTGCTTGCAATCATTAAAGCCTTGGCACGATGATTTTTAAACCAGTCAGCTACCAGAACATAAATCGAAGATGCATTCATACCTCCCAATCCTGACAGGACGCCGAAGCCGATAAAATAACCTACCGGGGTATTTGCATATAACACGGTTAGTATGGCAATGTTGCCTATAAGTCCTGTGAGCAGCATGATCTTTTTGTATCCGTATTTATCTACCAACAAACCGCCGATAGGTGCGCATAATGCCGAAATCAATATGTTTACAGACCATGTTAAGCCAAGAAAAGCTCTTCCTACACTTAAATATTCAGAAATATCATTCTGGTAATAGGACTGGACAAACCGACCAATAGATCCAAAAAAACTGAACAACCACAGTAAAGCAATCAGCATCCACGCATAATTTTTTTCCTTCAACATGTTGGACTCCCCCTAATTGGCTTCAGTTCTTAACAGGTATTTCGAAGTAGAGCACTTTGCCTTCGGGACATAATTTGACCCATATAGACATTTTACGTCCCACAATAACAAAAAAATATTGAAGTCCGGCTGCTTATGCGTGTTTCTCTAATATGAACAATACCTTAAATTGGGAATAGTTACAATATAAAAATAAGCTGTCGGCAGCCTTTTTTTCACTTCCAGACAAAAAAAGAGAGCCGCCAACGGGGCGACTCTTCAAGTGTTTATATTAAAAAGGGGGTCTTGTTTATTATAATACACGACGAAGATGTTAAAACCATAACAAATATATTTCAGTTGTGTAACAATTTTGAAAGCGCTTATTAATCATGTTAAGTAACGAAATGAAATTCGAATGTTTTGCCATATTGAATTAGTAAATTTGAAGTATTTGATAGTAAAACAGAGTAAATCAATGATAAAACTTCTCAAATCAGTGATAATTACTATCAAAACGCTGATAAACAGTATCAATTAAAATATTTGCCAAAATTCAGACCTTGACGTATAATCCATCCATAGGTTTATTTAATCGTTAAGGAGGCGAGCTTCATGTATGACTACCATCACCTGGGCCATGTCAAAGAACAATCCAAATCCAAAAAAACATTGTGGCTTACACTTATATTAACGCTTTTTTTCACTATAGTCGAAATCATTGGAGGTCTGCTGTCCAATTCCTTAGCCCTGTTATCTGACTCTGCTCATATGATCTCTGACGTATTGGCGCTCGGACTCAGCATGATTGCGATCTATTTGGCCACACATCCACCCAATGCCAGATTTACATTTGGCTATTTGCGTTTTGAGATTGTGGCTTCTTTCCTGAATGGGCTCGCTCTGGCGATTATCTCCGTCGGGATATTTGTTGAGGGCATCACTCGCTTTATTAATCCCCAACCGATTGACTTCAAGCTGATGCTTGTGATTTCTTCCATCGGTCTGGTTGTTAATATTGTACTGACGGTCATACTGAGCCGCAGCATGAAGGAAGAGAACAACTTGAACATCCAGAGCGCGTTATGGCATTTTATCGGCGACTTACTGAGCTCGGTTGGTGTTATTGTGTCTGCCATACTTATTTATTTCACTCAGCTGCAGTGGTTTGATCCTTTAATCAGTATTTGTATCGGCGCTATTATTTTCATGGGCGGTTTGAAGATCATTAAAGCTTCTTATTTAATCCTGATGGAGTCTGTACCAACGCAATTTAATCTGGATGAAGTCCGTGCAGCGATCGGACAGGTGGAAGGGGTTGAGGACGTGCATGAGATGCATTTATGGGCGATTTCATCGGATCATTACTCTTTGACCGCTCATGTATTCATCAACGAGAACATTCAGCCATTCTGTATCATTCTGGCCATTAACGAAACCTTGAAGGAGCAGTATGGTATCACGCATTCAACGATTCAAATGGAGAATGCCAATATTCATCCTCACGGAGAGTATGGCAAGCAATTTTTACTGCATCGTGAAGAGGACAAGGAACCTTCAAACCCACTATTATAGTGGAGCTGAAGGTTCCTTTTTACCCAACAACCATTTTTACTTATCTATCGTACCAATAGCCCTTGATGCCCTTTTCCAACCGAACCAGCGCTTCCAGGTAATAATAGTCTCCCCAGATCACATGATCATCCGGCGCATTGCCGCCGCGAACGCTGTAGGAGCCATGATCCAGCAGACCCTCTGCATCCGGTTGTCCAATCGTAGCATAGCTGTTGACCAGACCTTTCATCGAACGCTGGAGTCCATCCTCAAGGAATGCGCGATCCGGATCGTCTGCTTCCAAATGCGTCAGCAATTCAAGGATACCTGCTGAGGTAATCGCCGAGGCGGAGCTGTCTCGCTTCGTATCTGCATGAATCGGAGCATCGAAGTCCCAGTATACAACATCATCCTCCGGTAAACGTTCCAGAAAGTACCTTGCCAATCGTTTGGACGTTTCCAGATATAACGGATCTTTCGTATAGTGATACGATAAGGCAAAGCCGTAAATGCCCCAGGCTTGTCCGCGAGTCCAGGTAGAGCTGTCTTTATAACCCTGATGTGTGCCGCCTCGCAAGGATTCGCCATCCTCCGGGTCAAAATAAAACGTATGGTACGAGGAATCATCGCCACGAACCAGAAAACGACGCGATTTGTCAGCATGAATAACAGCAATCTCCTTGTACTTCTCATCACCCGTTTGCTCATAAGCCCAATACAGAAGCGGTAAATTCAGCAGGCAATCGATAATGATCCGACCACCATTCTCCGGATCGCCTTCCGGTCCCCAGGCCTGGATGTATTGTCCCTTGGGTCTCCAACGTGCCAGCAGCACATCCGCTGCCTGAATCGTCAATTGCTTCGCGGCTTCATCACGTTCAATAATCCATTGCGCTTTGGAAGACAGCGAATAGAGAAAACCGATATCATGATGATCGAGCTTCGTGTTCGATTCCAGACGACTGCGGAAGCTCTCTACCGTTCTAAGAGCAGCTTCTTTAAATACAGGATCACCGGAATACTCATAGCACAACCACAAAATACCGGACCAGAATCCGTCCGTCCACTCATCGTTCGCGTTCAGCTCGTATTTCCCATTATTGCTGACATGCGGGAATAAATCGCCAAACCGATTAATATTAGCTCTCGTTTTATCCAATACATCTTCAATTGCTTTCTTCCACATGCACAATCACGCTCCTAATTCGATTAGTTTTATAGATAGGTACAACGGATGATCCAGCTTTTAACTTGAAGTCGACAGACGCGGCAGCATCGTCAACGGAATACGCAGCTCATGCTCAGTTGAATCGGGAAGCGTGGGAACCCCTTTATCCGTGTCCGGCTCCTCGCCCAATTGACGAAGCATCAGCGTAATTGCGTATTGGGCCTGCTGGCTATACGGAATATCGAGTGTTGAGATAGGCGGATAACAAGCACTGGAAACAGGATCATTATTGATTCCAAAAATTTTGTACTGTTCGGGTACCCGATAGCCTTGCTCCTGAACGGCTGACATGAAACGAAGAGCTGTGAGATCGTCAAATGCCAAAATACCGATGGGTCCCTTTCCCCCACTGATTTCCTGAGTTTGCTTCACCAGCTCTGCCATCGGTTTGCCTCCCAGGTCTACAATTCCAGATGCCACAGACGCTTTATGCAGCTCAGCCAATCCTTGCCTAAAGCCCTTTAACCGCTGCTCATTCGTTGCCTTGGATCGTATGGAGCTGAGATAGATCAGAGCTTCGCAGCCTTGCTCGACCAAATGATGGACAGCCTGCACGCATCCATCCGCAAAATTAAGATTAACGGCATGAATGGCTATATCCTGCGGCCAATCCCAGGCATTGAACAGCACGAGCGGTGTTCCGTCGCCGACAATTTGACGCGTCGTTTCGGGAGTCATTGCAAGCCCGTGACAAAATAACCCATCAACCCTGCGCTGCAATAGCACTTCCAGATGACGTTTCTCCATATCGGGATCGTAGCCACCGGCAGAGAAAACGGACATATGATAACCAAAGCGATGCGCGGTCCGCTCCATTTCTTCAGCAAAACGGCCATAATAAGCATCATAGTTCGGTATCATCAGCCCAAGCTCGAAGGATTTCCTGCGGCTCAGGTTAGCGGCCATTACGTTTCGGCGATATCCAAGCTCTTCGGCAATCTTCTCAACCTTACGAATGGTCCCCTCCGACATCGGAACCTTGCGACGGTTAAGCACATTGGATACGGTTGCAATAGAGACTCCAGCCGCTTCCGCAATATCGACAATGGTAATCTGACGATTTTTGCTCAATGAACCACCCCTACAACCTATAATTTAAACGTTTAAATAAATTGTAATCATAAAAAGCCCATTCGTCAATATGTAAGTATCGTAAAAAAGACCCCTTCATACGGATGAAGGAGTCGGTCTACGCATAATCTTTATAGTCCCAACCACTTGGCAAACAAATGTTTGGTTGTATCTTTGTTCATAGCAGCGATAGAAGTTGTGAGTGGAATTCCCTTCGGACAAGAACGCACGCAGTTCTGCGAGTTACCGCAGCCCTCAATACCGCCATCCTCCATCAAAGTATCCAGACGCTCTTCAGCATTCATCTCTCCTGTTGGATGTGCGTTAAACAAACGAACCTGGGAAATGGCAGCAGGTCCGATAAAGGACGTTTTGTCATTGACGTTCGGGCAAGATTCCAGACATACCCCACAGGTCATGCATTTGGACAGCTCATAAGCCCATTGACGTTTGGATTCAGCCATCCGTGGTCCTGGTCCGAGATCATACGTACCATCAATCGGAATCCATGCTTTTACTCTCTTGAGTGCATTGAACATCCGCTCGCGGTTAATAACCAAGTCACGAACAACTGGGAACGTACTCATCGGTGCGATCCGTACCGGCTGCTCCAGCTTATCCACCAATGCTGTACATGCTTGACGAGGCTTACCGTTGATGACCATCGAGCAAGCTCCGCATACTTCCTCCAGGCAGTTCGATTCCCAGCATACCGGTGTCGTTTTGTCACCCTTGGCATTCGTAGGATTACGCTGCACTTCCATCAAGGCACTGATGACGTTCATATTAGGACGATATGGAATTTCGAACTCCTCGGTATAAGAGCTGCTTTCCGGAGAATCCTGACGGGTTACAATGAATTTCACCTTTTTGTTAGCTGTATTCGTCTCAGCCATGATTAGTGTCCTCCCTTCTTCTTATCCGTCGAATAGTCGCGTTTACGTGGCTCGATCAAGGATACGTCAACATCTTCATATTCAATGGTTGGGCCGTTTGGAGTCCATTTGGCTTTTGTTGTTTTCAGGAAACGTTCGTCATCACGCTCGGTGAATTCCGGTTTGTAGTGAGCGCCTCGGCTCTCATCACGCATTAAAGCTCCCAATGTCATCGCATGCGATAATTCCATCATGTTCCACAATTGACGGGTAAAAGCTACACCCTGATTGTTCCAGCGCGCTGTATCGGTCATGCTGATATTTTGATAACGCTGTTTCAATTCATTGATCTTGTCCAAGGTTTCCTGCAGCTTTTTGTTGTAACGAACAACCGTCATGTTGTTGGTCATCCATTCGCCTAATTCCTTGTGAAGCACGTAGGCATTTTCGGTTCCGTCCATTTTTAACAAGCTTTCATACTTGTCCTTTTGTCTTGCCAGATCCTGATCAAACAGGCTGGTCGATATATCTTCGGTATGCTTATCCAAGCCCTTAATATATTCGATGGCCTTCGGACCTGTAATCATCCCGCCATAAATAGCAGACAACAGCGAGTTTGCACCGAGGCGATTGGCACCATGATACTGATACTCGCACTCGCCACAGGCGAATAAGCCAGGAACGTTAGTCATTTGATTGAAATCGACCCACATGCCGCCCATGGAATAATGAACCGCAGGGAAGATTTTCATCGGGATTTTACGAGGATCATCGCCCATGAATTTTTCATAAATTTCAATAATTCCACCAAGCTTAACATCCAGTTCCTTTGGATCCTTATGGGAAAGGTCAAGGTATACCATGTTTTCGCCGTTGATGCCAAGCTTGTCGTCGACGCACACTGCGAAGATTTCGCGGGTTGCAATATCACGAGGAACCAGGTTACCATAGGCTGGATATTTTTCTTCCAGGAAGTACCAAGGCTTGCCGTCTTTGTAGGTCCAAATCCGACCGCCTTCACCACGTGCAGACTCCGACATCAGGCGCAGCTTGTCATCGCCCGGAATCGCTGTAGGGTGAATCTGGATAAACTCGCCGTTCGCGTAATAAACACCTTGCTGATACACCGCACTAGCCGCTGTACCTGTATTAATAACCGAATTCGTCGATTTACCGAAAATAATACCAGGACCACCTGATGCTAGAATAACCGCATCTGCAGGGAAGGACAATACTTCCATACTGCGTAGATCCTGTGCAGTAATACCGCGGCATACGCCATCGTCATCGATAATAGCTCCCAGAAACTCATAATGCTCATACTTCGTTACGAGACCCGCAGTCTCCCAACGACGAACCTGCTCATCCAATGCATAGAGCAATTGTTGCCCAGTAGTAGCTCCGGCAAATGCCGTACGGTGGTATTGGGTTCCTCCAAAACGGCGAAAGTCCAATAAGCCCTCAGGTGTACGATTGAACATAACGCCCATACGATCCATGAGATGGATAATACCAGGTGCAGCATCACACATCGCCTTAACAGGCGGTTGATTGGCGAGGAAGTCTCCTCCGTATACGGTATCATCAAAATGCTCCCAGGTGGAATCGCCTTCGCCTTTTGTATTAACGGCGCCATTGATACCACCTTGCGCACAGACGGAATGTGAACGTTTAACAGGAACCAGTGAAAACAGGCTAACGTGAACACCTGCCTCAGCGGCTTTAATTGTGGCCATTAAACCAGCCAAACCCCCGCCAACTACGATTACTTTTGAATTAGCCATTGTTGTGTATTCCCTCCTTAACCTTTAACCGGCATCGGCAGATTTTGGAACTCAGGACTTAAAAATGCGGTCAAAGACATGATGAACATAATCGTCATCACTACAAATACGCCCATCCATACAAATGTGGAAACCTTTTGCGCCCGCGGTCCGACAGTGACTCCCCAGCTAACCAGGAATGACCACATACCGTTGCTAAAGTGGAACACCGCAGCCACAATCCCGATACAGTAAAACACAAAATTGATCGGATTCGTTGCAATATGATGCATTTGCACGCCAATCTGTTCCTGCGGCAAGCCCAGCGTAATTTGAAAACGGGTTTCAAAGAAATGCCATGCCACGAACAAGAACGTTATTACCCCTGTCACGCGCTGCATAAAAAACATTTGATTGCGGAAATATCCATAATTAGATACGTTATTCCGCGCCGTAAAAGCAACATACAAGCCGTAAATGGCATGATACAGCAGCGGAATCCAGATCCCTACAATTTCCAGTGCAAGCGTTATAGGCAGACTATGAAGAAAATCCACGCTCTCCAGAAATGCCACATGTCCGCCTTTAGAAGCGGAGTAGTTGGTGATTAGGTGCTCGACCAGGAAAAATCCGACCGGAATCACACCAAGTAATGAATGCAGCTTACGATTTAAATACGAATTTCGAAACATTAGAATGCGTTCCCCCCTTAAGTAGTAAATAGCCGTGTTCACACGATTGTCAAAACCATATTTCATTGTACCCCCGCAAGAAACAAGCGTCAACAAGTTCGCTACGCCTATTTTCCATGATTCGACAACGTTTTATGCAGTTATAGACAAATTTTGTGAAGATTACGTGACCTATACATCGTACTCCTTTAGTGCTTATAATGGAAGTGCCGATTTTTTATAATCACTTATGCGTTTTGCACATAACAGAAAGTAGGTTATTGGATGTTTGAGAATATCGATATCTTCGCCATTGTCGTCGAAATGGAAAGCTTGAATAAGGCTTCCCAAACGTTAAATATTTCACAGCCGGCCTTATCCAGAAAAATTATGCGTCTGGAGGAGGAGCTTGGAATCCAGCTGTTTCACCGCAAAGGCAAACGACTGGAGATTACCCGTGCCGGACAAATCTGCTACGAGTATGCCTTGGAGCAGCGCGCTATGGGGCGCAAGCTGCAGCGTTCTCTGGAGGTATTCAAAACGACCGATAAGCCATCCAGTATTATCATCGGGGCCAGCCTCACCACACTGCAGTCCACCTTGCCTGATCTGATTACGATTTATGCCAAGGACTACCCTCATACCGACATTAAGGCCATTACCGGAAAAACCCATGAGATCGTCCCGATGGTCAAGGAGCGCAAGGTGGACATAGGTCTGGTGGCCTCGAAGATTGAGCACCCCGGGCTGCAGTGCATTCCGCTTTTCGACGACCGTCTATGTATTGTGCTGCCGGATAATCATCCTTTTGTGGATAAAGCTGCTATACAAATCGAAGACCTGCACGAGCTTCCGATGATCCTATTTTCACGGGGCACCTGGTACCGGATTCTGATGGACGAGCTGTTCCAGCGTTATTCTTTACATCCCGATGTCAAAATGGAAATCGATTCATTCGAGGCCATCATCCGTCTGGTTTCCACATGTAAAACTGCTACCCTGCTGCCCGAGTCTTATCTTCGTCGTCATTTTCTGGAGGAAAACGAGCTGGTCGTCCGTTTCATTCCTGCTCTAGATCAAACAACAAGAACGACCTCCCTGCTGTTCACAGAGGAAGCCGTTCATCATCCATCGGCACAACGTTTTATTGAAAAGGCCAAGAGCCACTTTAACCGGAGCGATTGAGCTCCTCCGTATCTTTAGCTGTATCGGTTTCAGTGACACCCAGCTTTCGGGCCACATAGGCCGTCGTACCTGCCTGCAGCAGGATCGTGAACAACACCGCGAGGAAAGTTACCGATGCCATGACGTCCGCATACTTCACACCAAGTCCAACCACCATGCCGGATAAGGCCGCAGGAATGACTCCTGTTTCACGAACCCAGAACATGAATACAAGCTCTCTCCAGGTCCAGCGTGCCTTGCGGTCCGGCAGTGCCGAAGCCAGCACAGTTAACGGACGTGCAATGAATATGAAAACAGCGATGACCCCAAGACTCGGCCACAGGTTAGCCCAAATCACGCCAAAATTAACTTGACTGCCAAGCATAATAAAAATCAACATCCGCATGATAACGGTTATATTTTCGCTAAAATGACCCATCTCTTGATGCTTGTCCTGTAAATCCAGCTTGAATATATGCACATTACCCCAAATGAGCCCTGCTGTAAATGTAGCCATAAACCCGCTGACATGTATCGTTTCACCCAGCAAATAAGTGGTAATAGCTGTAACCACCATCGCTATGGTGGCGTAATCCCGCATCCAGCCGAGCTTGCTATGCGCCGTGATATAGACCAATATGAAACCTATTACAGCCCCAACCAGAATTCCACCAAGCGCGGTAACCAGAAACTGCATAACACTTGCGGATACGGAAATCGCCTGTCCTCCGGTGATTACAGCCAGCACGGAAAACGTCAGTATCGACCCTGTCGCATCATTGAATGCCGATTCGCTCTCAACCGTTTCTCTCAACTTGGTACGAATCCGCACCTGCTTGAACACGGGTATCAGAGTTGCCGGATCTGTCGATGAAATGATAGCCCCAAGCAGCACTGCGTACAATAAGGGCATGCCCAGCAACCAATGTGCCGTCACAGCGACAACCCCACAGGTGATCAACACACCGGGGACGCTTAGCAGTGTCAAGGTGAGCCATACTTTTCGAAGACCGGACAACCGGATATTGCGACCGCCATCAAATAATATCAAGACTGAACCCAAGGTTAATATAAACTGATTCGTAAACGAGCTGCTTGTCTCCGTTACCAGATGCAGTCCCTGGCCCACGACCATCCCTGCAATCAAAAATAAAGCGACATCCGGAAGCTTCAACCAGGCGGCTAATTTACCTGACAACATACCCATACCCAATATAAATATCAATAAGAACAATACATGGTAAACCAGCTCACTGACCTCGTTATTCAACTCAACACACTCCGAATCTGATTAACAAGGATATCCGCATGTCCATACAACCGATCACTTCACGACTTCATTCTCAAAAGATTCGATCTGCGAATTCGTGCCTATGATCACCAAAATATCCCGTTCTTCCAATAAATCATTAGCCGTAGGCGCAATAATGACGCCTTCTTTCTTATTAATAGCAACGACACTACAGCCATATTTAACTCGTAAGTTCAGATCCTTCAGCGTTCTCCCCGACATTCGCTTCGGTACTGACAGCTCAGCTATCGTATAATCCCTGGACAGCTCGATAAAATCCAATAGATTCGGTGATACTAATTGATGCGCTACACGGATTCCCATATCGCGCTCCGGGAATATGACCCGATCAACGCCGATTTTATTCAGCACCTTGCCGTGCAGCTCGGATAACGCTTTGGTGACAACCAACGGCACTCCTATATCCTTAAGCAAAATAGCCGTTAATATACTCGATTGAATATCGCTTCCAATCGCCACGATCACGCAATCAAAGTTACGTATACCAAGTGAGCGCAGCACCTCTTCATCCGTGGAGTCTGCGACGACGACATGGGTCAATACCTCGCTCATTTCATCAACGGCTTCTTCGTCCTGATCAATGCCAAGAACCTCATGTCCTAACTTGGTCAGCTCTCTGGCCAAACTTGACCCGAATCTCCCCAATCCAATTACTGCATACTGCGTGCGCTTCATCCTGCTTTTCCCCTATCCGATTGTAATTTTCCCCTCAGGGTATCTGTATAATTCTTTTTCGGTTTTTGGTCCCAGCGCATACGCCAAGGTTATTGGCCCCAAACGGCCAGCAAACATCGTCAGTGAAATCAAAATTTTACCGACTACTGTCAAATCCGTCGTTAATCCCATCGTCAGGCCTACCGTGCCAAAAGCCGAGGTGACTTCAAAGAGTATCATCAGAAATGGATGACTCTCTGTGGTGGATAATATCATGGCCACGAAAATCACAAGAAATAGTGCAATCATCGTTAACGTAATCGCCTTAAGGATACGATCCTTACCCAAGCGGTAATGGAACAATACAATGTCCTCCTTGCCGCGAATCATCGCCACAATAGCACCGATCAGCGTCATAAAGGTCGTGGTCTTGATCCCTCCGCCTGTCGAGCCTGGTGAAGCACCTATAAACATCAGAATAATCATGAAAAATTGGGAAGCCTGGCGCATAGCTCCGATATCCACCGTATTGGCCCCTGCTGTTCGCGGTGTTACCGATTGAAAGAGCGAGGCCCATATTTTCCCTGACCAGTCCAGTGATCCTAATGTTTTGGTATTGCTGAATTCAAAAGCATACATCACCACAGCACCTGTGAGGATCAACACCCCCGTTGTACTTAACACCACCTTGGAATGCAGCGACAACCGTTTTACTTTTCTATATTCGAGCAGATCCGACATGACGATAAAACCAATACCGCCCAACACAATAAGTCCCATTGAAACGATGTTGATAACCGGGTCGGCCGCATACGAGGTCAGACTGCTGAATGGGCCGCTCACCGAGCCGAACAAATCGAACCCTGCATTATTAAAAAATGAAACCGCATGCCAGATTCCGAAATAAATGCCTTTGGCTGGACCAAGATCTATGGACCAGCGGATGGAAAAAATGATCGCAGCTATCAGCTCTATCGTAAGCGAGTAGCGAATTACTTTACGAATCAGGCGCACAATGCCTTCCATACTCCCTTGGTTCATCGCTTCCTGAAGAATGAGGCGTTCCTTCAAAGAAATTCGTTTCTTCAATGCAAAGGCAAATAAGGTCGCCATCGTCATAAAGCCGAGTCCGCCAATCTGAATCAACGTGACAATAACGATTTGACCAAACATGGAGAAGTACGTACCTGTATCCACAACAACAAGCCCAGTCACACAAGTGGCAGATGTCGCTGTAAACAAGGCATTAATAAAGGATAATCGTTCCCCCGTCGCCGATGAGACTGGAAGCGTAAGCACCAGTGCTCCAATTAAAATAATCGCGGCAAAACCCAATACCAGAATTTGCGGAGGCGTTAATTGGATTTGTTTCAACGTTAATTTCATTTCTCACCTCACAAATATTTGAAAAACAGCAAAAAAAAGACACCGGAAACCCAATGTCAACTAAACAGGTTCCTGCGATAAAGCCTACGAGGTTAGCTGACGGATTCGGGTTTACAGGTACCCTATCAATTCCACTCTCATGAATGGAATCGAATTCACCCCTTACTACTACAAATGGTTCCCCCGTTTTCGGAAAGAAATTCGGCTTCTGTATTCAATTGATATGAATTATAAGGCTATTCTTCCATAAGTACAAAGTCGTAATAACTCGAAAAGCAGGGATATTCCGATTCTTATTATAGCTGGCAGGCATCAAACTGAGGATTCGCTTTGGTTTTCAACGTTTATCCCCGTTATGCTTGGTAATGCATTGGATTTGATCAGACATGTATGCTAAGTTTATGGAATACAATAATCAAGCCTTCCCATTTCTTCATTCCAAGGAGACTAATATGATCAATCGTTCATTGGATAGACCACTTCAGCTGCTGGCAGTTGTCGGTATTATCCTTTATTTTACCGTCATTCTCATATCCTCGTATTTGTCTGGGCCTCCTCCATCCAATGAAGAAGCAGATGGACTACCAACTATTACCCAGCAGGCAGCCGCTGACACGGCAGTCGTATTTGCCAGGCAGCATTTCGCATTATCAGACAATCATAAAACGAGCACGTTATACCAAACTCATTCCGAACGAAGCGGGTACTTGCAAAAGGAGCACTTATTCAATTCTTATACGGAGCGATATACCCAGCTACCGCTGGACTACTACGAGGTTGAAATTAACGACCTTGCCAGCTCTAAAACTTATTACATCGATATCAATTACTCGAATCAGAAGGTGCTTGGCTGGAAAACATATGTGTCGCCATCGTCCAAAGCAGATACGGTATCTGCGTCAGGAGTGGACCCTCAGCTGTTAGCCGAGCAGACGATCAAGGAACAGGGTTACTCGCCAACCAATTTCACTTTGCTGGACACCGTTCCCGACCTGAACAAAAAAAATAATGCTGCCACCCCATCGGGACGTGTGCTTGTTTATGAGAGCAGAATCGATCTGATCGGACAGGCAAAACTACAGCTTACACTCAACGTCTCGAAGGGTCAGGTCGTTTCCTTCCAGCCAGATTTCAAGATCCCGGCTGCGTTTGGGGAATGGAAGGAGATACAAAATAGCAGTGCCTCCCTGATGACCAACATCAGTATGGGTGTATCGTTAATTATGGCAGCAGCAGCTCTGTTCATCATCATACGTTATCGGCGTCAAATCACATTTCGCCGCGGCCTGTGGCTGACCTTGATTTTTCTAATTATTTACATTGGAAACAACTTCAATATGCTGCCGGCTTTCCGAACCTCACATACGGCGGGTCCATCCCAGTTCGAAGCGCTCTTTTACTTGTGGTTTCTCAATATTATTATTGCGATGATGGCTGTTAGCGTCTACCTCTCCGTCCTTGCCGGCAGACAGATGTGGTCCCGTTACAGCTGGAATCCGCTGCCGGAATGGCAGGACCCCGCTTTTGGGAGCCAGGTATGGGTGGCCATGACTCGCGGCTACCTGCTCTGTTTCTTTATTCTCGGCGTCCAGCAAGTGCTGTTCTTTATAGCGGAGCGTGCTTTTGACGTATGGTCGGTGAATGATGCAGCAGATTCTGTGCTGAACATGACGTTCCCTGCACTATTTCCGCTCATGGCCTGGGCAGCGGCTATCTCCGAAGAAACCGTATACCGACTGTTCGGCATTGCCTTCTTTCTGAAAATTGTCCGCATTCGGTTTCTGGCTGTACTGCTCCCGAGCATCATCTGGGCGATGAGCCATACCCAATATCCGATTTATCCGGTCTATACACGACTTGTTGAGGTTACCATTATCGGTGTCATTTTTGGATATGCCTTTCTTAAATACGGGTTTATGACTGTACTGTTTGCCCACGCCTCGATGGATAGTATTTTGATGGGACTCTCCTTGTATGGTCTCGGGGATTGGATGCATATCGTGGTCGGCAGTTTTTATCTGATATTCCCAGGTCTTGTCGGCTGGGTGCTGTATCGACTGCATGGCAACAAAAAAAGACGGGCACTATCTATGCCTCGTCTTGATCCTGATTAAGTGATTGTAATATTTGTGTGGCCAGCTTTTCCCCGATACCCAGAAGCCGGAAATCTTCAATACTGGCTTCTTTTATTTTTTTCATGGAGCCAAAATGCTTCAACATCGCCTTACGCCGCTTCTCACCAATTCCCGGAATCGAATCCAGCTGGGAGACGATCATCGATTTGGCGCGCGTTTCGCGGTGGAACGTAATAGCAAAGCGATGGACCTCGTCCTGAATACGCTGGAGCAGGTAAAACTCCTGACTATCACGCGGCAGTGGAACGATTTCTGCTGGGTCTCCCATAATCAGCTGTGCGGTTTTGTGACGGTCATCCTTGGCGAGTCCACAAACCGGAATATAAAGACCCAGTTCATTTTCCAGTACATCGATAGCCGCGGAGATTTGCCCTTTTCCTCCATCGATGACGACCAGATCCGGTAATGGCAAGCCTTCCTTCAAAACACGCTCATAACGACGTCTTATGACCTCACGCATCGTACCGTAATCATCAGGACCTATGACTGTCCGGATTTTGTACTTACGGTATTCCTTGCGATCCGGCTTGCCATCCGTAAATACAACCATTGCCGAAACCGGGTCAGAGCCTTGAATATTCGAGTTATCGAATGCCTCAATACGGCGAATGACGCCAGTCCCGAGCCAATCTCCGAGATTCTCGACAGCCATTACCGTACGCTGCTCATCGCGGGCAATTAACCGGAACTTCTCATCCAGACTAACACGGGCATTATCACCGGCCATCGCAACCATATTTTTCTTCGAGCCTCTGCGTGGATAATGCACCTTTACCTTGAGCCAGCTCTCCAGCGCTTCCTTGACATCCTTCTTGGCTACCTCGATCTCGGGTCCTGCCTCCGATTCTTCGGTCTCCGCTTGTTCAGAGCTCGACTCCGGACTTAGATCAGACTGAGAGCTAGTAGTCTCAGCTGGTTCCGTCTTAGCCGTCAACGCAGCCGTAGGCAGCACCGTTACAGCCTCCAGCGGCAAAAATATTTCCTTCGGAAGTGCCGGATTCTCACTGTAGTACTGCGTAATAAAGGTTACAAAATCATCATATTCATCACCATAATAAGGAAACATCGAAGCATGCCGTTCAATCAGCTTGCCCTGACGCATATATAATATTTGGACGCACATCCAGCCTTTATCTACCGCATAGCCGAATATGTCGCGATCCATCGCATCTGTTGTCGTAATATTTTGTTTTTGCATGACCTGATCAATATGAAGTACATGATCACGCAGCTCCTTGGCCCGTTCAAAATTCAGCTCCTCGGACGCTTCCTGCATCTTGCGCGTCAAATCCTTCTTGATCTCATCATGACCGCCGTTTAGAAAACGCGAAATTTCCTGTACCATCTGCTCATACGTTTCTTGATCTACCTCGTACTCACAGGGAGCTATGCATTGACCCAGATGATAGTACAGACAAACCCGGTCCGGCAGTTTTTTGCATTTGCGCAGTGGATACAGCCGATCCAACAGCTTCTTCGTCTGTTGAGCGGCGAACGCATTCGGATACGGGCCAAAATATTTTCCTTTATCCTTCAGCACGCGGCGAGTAACCTCCAGCCGCGGATGGGTTTCATGCGTTATTTTGATATAGGGAAAGGACTTGTCGTCCTTCAATAGTACATTATAACGAGGATGATGCTTCTTGATCAGGTTGCATTCCAGAATTAACGCCTCGACATTACTAGCCGTGACGATATATTCAAAGTCGGCAATTTCATTAACAAGCGCATAGGTTTTGGCATTATGACTTCCGGTAAAATACGAGCGTACCCGATTGCGCAGCACCTTCGCTTTGCCGATATAGATGATCGTGCCTTCCTTGTTTTTCATCAGATAGCAGCCTGGCTTCTCTGGCAGCAGCGCCAGCTTACTGCGAATTTGCTCTGCCCTCTGCTTACGTTCCTGCTCCTCTTCATGTGTAGACATCACATTTCCACTCCTTTAAGCACGAAAAAAGCTCTTTTCCAGCATAGCAGAAAAAGAGCTTTTACTCCATGAGTTTTGCATAGCAAAACTGACTTGGCACATTACTGATGCTTCGATACAACGTTCTTCAAAGCATCCTTCGATTGAAAGCCTACCACTTTATCAACAGGTTGGCCATCTTTGAAAACGATAAGAGTCGGGATGCTCATTACGCCAAAACGGGAAGCTGATTCCGGATTGTCATCCACATTAACCTTAGCAATTTTCAAGCTTCCAAGATCTTTATCCAGCTCTTCCAAAACAGGAGCGATCATTTTACAAGGTCCACACCATGGAGCCCAAAAATCAACCAAAACCGTGCCAGATCCTTCAACTTCATTCTTAAAGGATTGATCTGTAACATTTACGATAGCCATAAAAAGTTCTCCTTTATCCGATAAAATAGGTTGTCAACATGTAAAGTATACCACAATAGACCCTATTTTCAACCGCAAACCCGCTTGGCTAACTGTTTCCAGTGCATTCCGCCTTCATCTTGTCACAATCAATAAATGTGGCGTACAATTTTCACTTCCCCATGCTTTACATTTATCTGTGAAGTTGGGTATACTGAATATAATTCTTCAACCATCGGTTTTACTCAATCCAAGGAGGAATTATGGCTATGAACGATGTAAATCACCCCGAGCTTCATATTAACGAAGAGCCGAGTAATGATTTTCTGGACACGGCGATTGGTTTCGGTGCATTTTTCGCCTTTTTGCTGCTCATGGGCGTTGCCGCAACAGTTATTACGCTGCTAATGAAGTAGGCGTCGAGCTTGTTTCAAGCCGATGATACGTCAGTAAAGTCTGTTCCTTCAGGGAGCAGGCTTTTTTTGTGTCGATACCACTAGAAAAAGCCCGCTCTCCTACAGAGACGGACTTTGACAGTTCCTATTATTGCAGTTTACTTGCCACGCTTATTGTAGCCGTTCACCATAATGACCTCAACAAAAGGACGAATTCGGTCCATAATTCTTCTTCCTTTGAACTCTTCATCGCCATCCTTGCTGGTGAAGCTAAAATGCTGCTCCAATGCATCCAAATCATGATTTGACGTGAAAAAGGTTGGCTTGCGGTTCATTCGGTAATTCAGTATTGCACCCATTACATGATCGCGCAGCCATGGGTTTAAATTCTCCGCTCCCATATCGTCGAATACGAGCAAGTCCGTATCTTTGAGCGCATCGATGGTTTCCTTCAGCTTCTGCGGATCCTGGAACATCGCCTTTAAATCTTCGGCAAAATCGGGCATGTACACAATGGCACCGGAGTAGCCGCTCTTCGCCAGCTCGTGAAGCAGATAACACATCAGGAAGGTTTTGCCGGTGCCGAGGCTTCCAGCCAAATAGAGACCCGAGCTTTGCAAGCCTTCATCACGGGTTTTCATAATGTAACGAATAAGACTATCCACAGCTTCCTCACGCGCAGGGTCCTTATCGAAAATTTCCATCGACGAGTAGCCCTGTGACAGTGCCCGCTCATCCACATAAAAGCTGCGGATCCGGCTGCGGATAGCCTCCTGATTTTGTCTCGCGATCTGCTTCTTACAGGCTACCTTGGTATCATACAAATGAGCTTTGCCGGCTTCCGTCTCGACCGATAGCAGCGTATAATGTCCTTCAAAATCATTCGGACACAAATCCAGACCCGGACAGTTGGAGCAGTTCCGATGCTCGCTCACATATTGATACAGCCGATTCATGTTGATTTTCATTGTATATTCATCAAGCGTCGGATATTTGGCACGCAGCTTCACCACTAATGGATCAGCCAATATTTGTCTCACCTTTTCCTCGGCCTGCTGACGAAATTTGGAGTTGGGCAGCGACTTTAACGCATCCGCGAGCGATTCCATAGGTTCTTACACTCCTTCCCGTTATTAAATGTTTAAAGAAGTCCTACCTAATTACTAGACTTTACCATCAAGCATTTGCGCTCTTCTACGCATAGCTTCACGCTCTTCTGCACTCCGTGAGGCCGCTGCTGTGCTTGGCTTGTCCTCCACCGTAGGAAGCAGCGGTTTCTGTCTCACTCCACCACGTGCTGTACCCGTACTACGTCCGCCCGCAGCTCCACCTGTACCAGTTCGGCTGCCTGTGCGAGGGGCCGTCTTGCTCTCCTGATACTTGGACTGCTCGCGTATATATTGCACAGCCTGCTCGAAAGAGTTCACCTGCTTGGCCAGCATATCCGTAACGCTGAACTCTATCGATGCCTTGGACCATGAGCGTTTGTTCATATATAAGTAATGGATCATGACATTGATAACTTCCTCTTTCAAGCCATAATTCAAATCGACCTTCGCCAGTGTATCCAGCAGTCCGTCTGGTACGGTGCCTTTGGAAAAGATTTTCTCCAATAAAAAGATATAGGGCTCATTCCGTAAAATATAGTTGTACTGATGCTGATTGCATTCGCCCTGGAAAATATCCGGTACCTGCAAATAAAACTCCATTTCAACTGTCTTGTCACTAGCGATGTCTGCACCGTTCTCCTGATTAGATGACGCTGCTCCACGTGTCTGTTGATCGACCTTAGCCAAATAACGCCCGCGTTCCTCACCACGCTTCTTATCCTGTCGAAAGACCATGTTCGCCTTGTGCTGCAGCAGTTCAAGCATCAACTCGCCCTGCGGATCAAACACACCATCCTCGTCCAGCAGTCGGCAAATGTCCGTTAGATACAAGCCGTACTTCTTGGCAACATAATTAATTTGTCCCATCTGCTCCGGCTCGTACTTCAATTGCTCCACGAACACACGATTGCCCGATTCCCGCGGAAAATGCATAATGATATCCGAATACTGAAAGCCTTTATTTGCACTCTCAGGCTTGGTTTCCGAAGGTTTGGACACTGCCGTTTCAAAAAATGCCTGCTCCATTTCCAGATCAATGACCTGCGAATTCAAATGAAACAGCTCGTAGAAAGG
This sequence comes from Paenibacillus baimaensis, assembly GCF_025567575.1. Lineage (NCBI taxonomy): Bacteria > Bacillati > Bacillota > Bacilli > Caryophanales > Paenibacillaceae > Paenibacillus > Paenibacillus baimaensis. The sequence goes on from NZ_JAOQIO010000107.1 coordinate 224,935, forward strand.
AACCGACAAATTTTCCTCATTGGCACCCTTCAGCTCGTCTGATTCCGGCAGCACCAGCTCATCACGCAGCGAATAGATCATATATTTGCCAACCTTGTCCCTGAGCAGCAGGGTCAAATGCTGGTTTTTAAAAAATTCATTCGGTGACAATGGGGCTGACAGCGTGTAGACATACACATAATCATCCGAAACTTCGGCGAACTTCCGCGTCGTTTTCAGTAGTCCCACAGCCTCCAGCTTTGCTGTCTGTTCAATAAAATATTTGCGTCCACGCTCCCCCGTCTCCAACTCCAGCGATAAGAACAGCCTACGCTGCTGCTCGGTAGCCGAGTATCCAACCTTATCGATTGGTAGCTGCAGAAACAGCGTATGATACAGGCTGACGGCATACGCTCCGATCATAGGCTGATAGATTGTAGAGAGCATTTTCATATCCAAACCACTTAATGAAAAATCACGCGCCACATAAAAACGGTGATATTCCGAGAAATGATGCATATTCGTAATTCGCATTAACTCAAATCCCATCCATGAATTGTTACTAGTCTAGTAAACTACATTTTAACATAGATTTCGACAGGATGTTATCGCCTGATTTCAATCCGTCTTTCCCCACTTGACCGCCCACTTGTCCATCTCCTTCAGTGCGGTCTGAAAATCCGCCCCTTTTTCTGTCAATGAATATTCTACCGCGACGGGTACAGAAGGAAATACAACACGTAAAACAATCCCATTTTTCTCCAGGTGCCGCAGCACATCGGTTAAAGATTGTGTCTTGATAATCGCTAAGTCCCTATGCAGCTGCTTGAAGCGCTTAGGCCCTTTGGACAGCTCGGCGATCACCAGAAAAGCCCATTTGGCCCCGAGTATTTGCAGCACAGAACAAATGCTGGTGAATTCCTGCTTCTCTTCATCCACTATTTCCAAACCATATCACCTACTTACTTAAAATTAGTAAGTCCATTTATTTGGATAATGTCCAAATAGTTTGCCTTCTTACATTTATATTGTAACCTCATTATAATTCAATCAAATGATCTCGCAAAGGCCTAATAACGAACATCCATAAGCTGGTTATAGGTGATCAGACGGTACTGCGAGTTACAGAAAGGATTGAATGTAATGAATCGACTCCCTATTTATCTGCTAGCTCTTGGAGTGTTCTTCACCGCAACCTCCGAACTGGTCGTCTCTGGAATCTTACAGGTCATTGCCGATGATTTGAGTATTTCCATCTCTCTTGCCGGACAATTGATTACAGCTTATTCGCTATCGTTTGCGATTGGAACTCCCATCCTGATTTCACTCACTGCCCGTATGGGACGCAGACAAGTGTTGGTGGGCTCACTCACCGTATTTATCCTCGGTTGTCTGATATCCTTTGCAAGTGGACATATCGCGATGCTGATGATATCCCGAATCATACTTGGAGTCAGCTCAGGTGTTTACCTTGTCACTGCATTAAGTACCGCTGCGAGGATTGTTCCCCCCGAGAAGCTGGGCAGCGCAATCGGTACGATCATTCTCGGTTTTAGCAGCGCGATGATCCTTGGTGTCCCAATAGGGATAGCTATTACCAACTGGCTGAGCTGGCAGGCGATTTTTATTGTATTAGCGTTATTCAGTGTATGGATTACATTCGTGATATACCGCCTTCTTCCCAATATCGAAGGGGATGCTCCTGTTCCGTTCCAGCAGCAATTCAAAGTGCTGGGCAGTATGGTCATCGTGAGTGGTTTGTTGTTCACCTTTTTTAGAGAATCCGGGAATTCCATCCTGTTCACTTACTTAACTCCATTTATTCAGGACATTTATCATGTGAAATTTACCAGTATCAGCATCATTATGCTTGTGTTTGGTCTGTTTGGCGCATTCGGCTCCCGTTTTGGAGGGTATGGCGTTGACAGGTGGGGGGCGGCTCGTATGGTAACTTTGAGTGTGGTCATTCATGTGGCTGTACTGGCTCTGCTTCCGCTTTTTGCCGATTCGCTTATGATAGGGTTAGTGCTGCTCACCGTCATGGTGGTGTCTATGTTCATGCCCGGTCCGGCTATCCAAACGTATTTTATTCAACAAGCGCCTCAGTCGTCAGGTCTCGTTCTCAGTATAAATACATCGATTGTTCATTTGGGATTAGCGGCGGGTGCTGGAGCAGGTGGGGTGTTGATCAGCACGTCTTCAACAGTCCTTTACAATCCATGGCTGGCTAGCTCTATTGTAACACTTGGGCTGGTTGCTGTACTCATCAGTTTTTGGTCAGGAAAACAACGATCGATTAAGCTTAGAGGGAAAACAGCAAAGCTGTGATTGCGCTTTCTTCTATTAGAATATGCGACATGATCAGGTCAGACGCACTCCGTATTGAAAAAGCTCCCGTAAGCTTTGTCGTAACAAACCCTTCGGGAGCTTTCCTTTTCAGTCTGTAATAATTTCCTTGACTCTGCCCACTGTTCCATCCACGAGCCGGACCTTGATCCCATGCGGGTGGTTTGGTGAATTTGTCAGAATATCCTTGACCACACCTGCGGTCAGCTTGCCACTCCTCTGGTCTTGCTTTTGAACTACCTGTACCTTGCGTCCTGGCACTACATCAATTCGTTGCTGGCCATTCATTATAGCTCACACCTGCTTTCCTCTTACGCTGCACGTTGGACTTTATGTACAGGTCGCTAAAACATTTGATAACCTTTATCACGTAAAGCCTTAATGGTCCAGCCGCTGAGTGCCGCTCCCAATAATCCGCCGACAGCCGGCACATAATCCACAAATGAATACTCCGAAATATTGGATGCGAGAGAGCCTGTCCCCCAACCCCAATAAATGATTAATCCGATAACCAGCACAATATAACCATAAATCGGAAACCATGTCGTTTTCATCAGCATGTTCAATATAAAACCGAGACCGAAGAACAACACAAGCAACAGCACGGTAACAATCATCAGTTGCAGCACAATCCCCAACTCCTTCAATCGAATGCATCACTATATATTCTATAGAAATTTTAGCTCCGGGTAAAGTGAACGCTTCATGAACGCTTCATATTTGATATATGTACCTTGAGCATCTAACCATTTGCCCTTTGCTGTCGATTTCGTTACAATAATACAGGCGAGATCGTTTTGCCTAACCGTCTCTTATTCGTAAGAAGTATGTAACATGCATATAAGTAATATCCCTATTCATACATAGAAGGAGTGTTCTTAATGAGCGAAGCGATGCAAACCCTTGAGGGCTGGTACGTTTTAAATGATTTCCGTGCAATTGACTGGACGGCATGGAAAAGCTTAAGCAAGCAAGAAAGAGGCCGCGCGGAGGACGAGCTGTACAGCTTATTAGCCCAATATCAGGCTACTGAGGATCAGCGTGAAGGCAGTACGGCCTTCTATTCTATCGTTGGGCAAAAAGCTGATTTTATGTTCATGCATCTACGGGAAACGCTTGAAGAGCTGAACGAGTTGGAAACGGCGTTTAACAAAACCTTGTTTGCACAAGTAACCATTCCGACATTCTCTTACGTATCTGTAGTTGAGCTGGGCAGCTATATGGCCAAACCGGGTACAGACCCGATGGAAGATCCTGATATTGTTGCGCGCCTGAAGCCAACATTACCTAAAGCACGCCATGTCTGCTTCTACCCTATGAACAAACGCCGCGAAGGAAACGACAATTGGTATATGCTGTCCGTAGACGAGCGCCGTGGATTTATGCGTGCACATGGCATGATCGGACGCAGTTATGCCGGTAAAATCAAGCAAATTATCGCGGGCTCGATCGGCCTTGATGATTGGGAATGGGGCGTTACCTTATTTGCAGAAGATGCCCTGCAGTTCAAAAAAATCGTTCATGAAATGCGGTTTGATGAAACAAGCGCACGCTTTGGTGAATTTGGTGAATTCTACGTGGGTAATTTGCTTAATCGCGACAAAATGGAAACTATGCTCAAGCTGTAGCATCATTAAAAGCCTTGCAACTACCGATTTCGGCTGCTGCAAGGCTTTTTCACACATTATTTGTCGTCTTCGTCCTCATCATCGAATCTGTCATCCCGATTGGCCTCAGCCTTTTGCGCCAGATAAGCTTCGGTGTCCCGATCACGCTGACGCGACTTTTCCTTTAAGCGCTCGATAGCGGGTAGAATAAGAATGTCGATTTCTTTTTGCACCGTATAAACCAGATCATAACGGGTCTGGGATTCCAGAAAATGTCCCACATCAATCAGTGCATTATAGCGATCCAGCTCTTCCCTCGTCAATAACCCGCGTACCTGTACGCTGCAGTGCCGCATATCTAGAAACGGCCTTTCTTCAGCACTAGTGGAATGCCGCCAATAATGTACAGGTACCGCATATCGATAACCTTTTTCATAATAGCTGCCATACCGCCTTTGACTTTACGTGAACCCACAATTCCGATGGCTTCGCCGCGTCCAAGTGAAGCTACTGTACCTTTGCTTTCATAGGTAAAGCTCTTAAGCTGCTCACCGCGAATCGATGCAACCAGATTGTGTGCACAGATATCCGCCTGCTGAATCGAAATTTGGGCAGTTGGTGGATATGGGCGACCTTCCGGGCTGAATACAAGCGAGCAATCGCCTAGTACATACACATTATCATGACCAGGAGCACGCAGGTTTTCATCAACCTTGATTCTTCCACGCATCGTTTCAAAGCCCGCATCATCGAGCATATGGTTGCCGCGAATACCGCCGGTCCAAACCACTGTAGCTGCTTTGATTTCTTCTCCGGTTGCCAGAATGACCCCATCTGGTGTGCATTCTTTGATCGCTGTGGCAATTTTGAAGGTTACCCCTTTGTTTTGCAGCACATTCATCGCATATTCAACAAGCTCCGGGTCAAAACCAGGCAGTGCTGTTGGCGCAGCTTCAACGTTATATACTTTCACAAGGGAAGGATCGACATCATATTCTTTGCACAGCTTCGGAATGCGGTCTGTGATCTCTCCAATAAATTCGATTCCTGTAAATCCGGCTCCGCCTACGATAAAAGTCAAGTAATCCAGACGGTTCGGCTCCCGTTTAAACCGGGCAAATTGATACTCGATGTGCTCACGAATAAAGCGAACACTGTTAATGCTGCGAATGCTCAGCGCATATTCCTTCAAGCCAGGAATACCAAAGGTTTCAGGCTCTCCGCCCAATCCCACAACCAAATAATCGTAAGAAAGTGTACCTTCTTCCAGTATAACCTTCTTCTCTTGTGGCCGAATTTGTACAACTGTCGATTTAACAAAATCAATTTTGAATTCATCAATTAGCTTAAGAATATTGACACGCGCATTCTCGGGATTATCCGTTCCTGCAGCCGGCATGTGTAAATGTGTAGTAATATAGTGGTAGTCATGTTTGTTAACAAGTGTTACATCAGCTTCGTTATAGTTCAATTCCTTTTGCAAGCGAATAGCCGTAACAATACCGCCATATCCTGCTCCCAAAATGACTATTCGAGGTATTCGACTCATGGTTAATCCCTTCCATCCGTTAGTTTCTTTTTCTTTTTATCATTCATTGTAATTGTTCACAAAATCATTTGTGAAAATTTACACAAAGTACATCGCGGGTCATTTTCTAACGAATAGTTTGATCCAATTGAAATAAAAATATGACCGTTCACGTGTCAGAAATCACATCTGTGTAAACAAGTTCTCAAGACATAGTATACTGTAAAGTGACAAATAGCAAGTTTTGTTTTGGTTAATATACAGGTAAAAAACGTAAACTAACAAGAGTATTTAAACGTTTCCTCCTAATTGCTGACTATTTTCTGCAGCTCCTTACGTTTCCTATATGATAGCTTTACGACTTCCATTCATATATTCACTCATTGTTCACAAATTTATCATGTAATATATCCTTCCATTCTGTCATCATGTATAATATAATTCGAATATTAATAATTGATAGTCATTATCAATGATAATTATTATCACTGATATTTAATTAATTCAGGGAGGTACAATAAGCACATGCAAAATGAGATTGTGGATATTATTATCGTAGGTGGCGGTCCTGCTGGTATGTTTGCCGCTTTTTATGGAGGTATGCGTCAAGCAAGCGTAAAAATTATTGAAAGTATGCCCCAATTAGGTGGTCAATTGGCTGCTTTGTATCCGGAAAAATATATTTATGACGTAGCCGGCTTCCCAAAGGTAACGGCTCAGGAGCTCGTTAATAACCTGGAGCGTCAGTTGAAGCACTTCCCTATGGATGTTCGTCTGGAAGAAAAAGTATTGCAAGTGATCAAGAAGGATGAGCGTTTGTTCGAAGTCGTGACAGACAAAGGCGTGCATACCTCCAAGGCGGTTATCATTACCGGAGGCGTAGGCGCATTCGAGCCAAGACGTCTGGAACTGCTGGAAGCTTCCAAATACGAGAAGAAAAACCTTCACTACTTCGTGAGTGATTTGCATAAATTCAAAGGCCAAAAGGTGCTGATCAGCGGTGGCGGCGATTCTGCTGTTGACTGGGCGCTCATGTTGGAGCCAATTGCCGAGAAAGTTTATCTGACACATCGTCGTGATAAATTCCGTGCTCATGAGCATAGTGTGGAAAACTTGAATAAATCCACGGTTGAAATTTTAACCCCCAAAGAAATTACTGCGCTTCACGGTGAGGATTATATCAACAGAGTTGTACTGACTGATTGCAAAAGCGGTGTAACGACTGATGTCGACGTTGATGCGGTTATCGTCAACTTTGGTTTCATTTCCTCTCTGGGCCCGATCGCTGAATGGGGCTTTGAAATCGACAATGGCTCTATTATCGTCGATTCCCGCATGGAGACCAGTATCCCCGGGATTTTTGCCGCCGGCGACATTACCACTTATCCGGGCAAGCTGAAGCTGATTGCTGTAGGATTTGGCGAAGCGCCAACTGCTATTAACAATGCCAAAGTATATATCGATCCTACTGCCAAATTATCCCCAGGTCATAGCAGCAATATGAAAATGTAGTTTGCTAACAAGAAGCTCATCATTTTGAACCAAAAAGGATATTCCTTCCGGCCAAGCCCGAATTTGGAATATCCTTTTTAGATTGCCTTGTCGTTCCAATCTATGATGAGAATTAGCTAACCTGCGCTTCGCCATTAGTGTAGTAGTCCAAATTAATTTGGCGATGTTTGATCTCGTCCCTCAGCAGATTAATGAATTCTGCCTCAAGCTTCAGATCGAGGGCTTTGAAATAACAGTGAATCAGTACTTCATTGCTCATTAACCTCATCAATAATCACCCAAATTCTGTAAAGTAAAATCATATTACCATGTTCAACCTAATAGAACAAGTGTTCCGTTATCCACAGGATCTTGTGTATAAGCTGTGCGCAATTTGTTGGTAAGTGTAATAAAGTGACTGATAGCGCAGTGGATAATGTGGACAAGGTTATACACAGGTGATTAACTCCGAAATTTGTCGTAAAATTTATATGATAGTTTTGGAAGTTATCCCCATAATAAGATGATTTTATTTTTATTTACCCCATTCTTATAGTTTGAATCGTTTTACAGCAATTTGACGCGTATATATAAGCATACAAAAAAGCCCCCTATCCTCTGGATGCATTTGCATCTACAGGACTGGAGGCTTCATCTGATGAAGTCTTAGACTTCCACTTTATCATCGCAAGGTTCTGGAGTTCCTTCATAGTCAGCAGGCTTGAATGATGATCCGCAGCCGCAGGAAGCTACCGCATTCGGATTGTCAATGGTGAAGCCGCCACCCATGCCGCTGTCTTTAAAATCGATCTCAACGCCATATAAATACTTGGCGCTCTCACCGTCCACAACTACTTTCAGACCATGCATTTCAAACACTTTGTCATCGCTGTTTTCTTTATCATCAAAGCCCATGCCGTAAGAATAGCCGCTGCATCCGCCTGACTTGACTCCAAGCCGCAGAAACAGATTTGGCGTTTCTTCGCTAGCCAGCATTTCTTTAATTTTATCGCTTGCGGTTTCGCTAATTTTTACCACGGTCATAACCTCCTAAGAGTTTTTGAAGTACTTGCTTCATATGCACCAAATGAGTTGGATATATAGACTCGGTCAGTGTACAAATGCCGCAGATAGCTCAGCTCATTAAAACTCGCTACATAAAGCCTCTGCTACTTCAGTATACTCTTAATATGCATACTCCTCAAGACCCTTAAGCTTCAACTGCTTGTCCAATTGATAATAAGACAATAATAACAAATCCAATTGCCCGCTGCATTGCTGCACAATCGGGTGCATGAACCCATGTTCTTCTACAAGTTTGATCATCTGGGCTCTGATTCGTTCGATTTCTATGGAAATTCCCATCAATTCGTTCGAGTATAGGGGCATCAATTATAGCACCACCCTTTTAAATAGACTTATAGCTTTAAAAGTATGCATGAAAAACAGCGGCTTAATTATACATAATTCCTCTTACAATTCCATTATAAGGGTTTTCAACCCTTTTTGTCGAACTGCGTATTGCCCCACAAGATGAGGTTGTTTATAATAGACAGTATTGCTTACCCATTCGTGCCTAATTAATATTAACCATAGTTGGTTCTACAAATTCTTTTATAGGAGGTGGCATCATGAGCATTATTATTAGTAACCCCGATCAACGAATGGCCGAAATTGCCGAAAAAGTCAAGCATGGTGAACGATTGTCTGCAGAGGATGGCGTGTTCTTGTACCAATCTGACGATTTATTATCCATTGGCCAATTAGCTAACGAGGTCAATCTTCGCAAGAATGGAAAAAAAGTGTATTTCATTGAAAACATGAGCCTTTATTTTACAAATGTATGTGAGGCCCACTGTGCTTTTTGTCATTTCCGCCGCGATGAAGGTGAAGAAGGTGCCTATACCCTGACAGCGGAGCAAATGTTTGACATTATTGATGAGCATTATCATCCCGGCATGCGTGAGTTCCATATTGCCCAAGGTCATAATCCCCACGTTAAATTTGAATACTACCTTGAAGCGATACGCTCATTAAAGCAGCGTTACCCGAACGTTACAATTAAAGCGCACACTGCGGCCGAAATCGAGTTTTATTCCCGCATCAGTGGGTTAAGCTATAAAGAGGTGCTTGAGGCTTTGGTCGACGCAGGCTTGAGCACTTTGACAGGCGGCGGAGCAGAAATTTTATCCGAACGATACCGTAAAAAGATGGGTGTCGGTAAAGCGACTACGGATCAATGGCTGGAAATCCAGCGTGTGGCCCATAGTATCGGACTCAAGACACATGCGACCATGCTCTACGGTTCCATCGAAACGTTGGAGGAACGCATCCAGCACATGATTTATTTGCGTGAGCTTCAGGATGAAACGAACGGTTTTATGGTATTTATCCCGAATTCCGTACAACCTGCCAGTGTCAATGCAGGAATCAAGCGCCGTGTAGCAGCTTTTGACGATTTGAAAACAATCGCGATCAGCCGTCTGATGCTGGATAATATTCAACACATCAAAGCTTATTTTATTAACCTTGGAACTCAATTGACCCAGATTGCTCTTACCTTTGGTGCTTCTGACGTACACGGAACCATTATCAAAGAAAAGATCAGTCATGCAGCAGGTGCCCTATCACCGGAAGGATTAACACGGGATGAGCTTGTATGGCTTGTCCAAGGAGCAGGACGAATCGCTGTTGAACGTGATACTTTTTATAATGAAATCAAAGTGTTTGAGTAGTTAAATGCATCTGCCCCATCATACGTACTCACTGCATATAAATCATTTGGATGGCTGTAAAAAAGGAGTTTGTCAATTATGAAAAAAATCGTTATATTGGGTGGAGGCTACGGCGGTCTGACGATCGTTAATCAGCTGCTTGAAAAAGATTTGCCGGCCGACACCGTGCTCGTGCTTATCGACCGGATGCCTTACCAAGGTTTAAAAACCGAATATTATGCCTTGGCATCAGGCACGCTCTCCGATAAGGAGATTCGTGTCCAATTTCCCGTAGACCCTCGGTTGATTCTGAAATACGGAGAGGTTCGTTCAGTAGACCCTGTTCAGAAGCTGGTTATATTTGAAAATGATGAGCCCATGAGCTATGACACACTGATCATCGGACTTGGCTGTGTGGATAAATATCACGAAATACCTGGCGCCGAGCAATATTCCAACAGTATTCAAACCTTGTCAGGCACACGCAAAACTTATCAAAGGGTTAACGATACGAATCCATATGGACAGATCACAATTGTGGGCGGAGGCTTAAGCGGTGTGGAAATGGCGGCCGAGCTTCGTGAAAGCCGACCCGACCTGAACATCCGTATTTTGGATCGTGGACCAAGCATTTTATCCGCTTTTCCTGACAAGCTCCAGGAATTTGTTCGCGACTGGATGCTGTCTCATGAGATCGAGTTGATCCCTCATGTATCCCTGTCACGACTGGAAGGCAATAATTTGTATAATCAGCAGGAAATAATTCTTACGGATGTAACGATCTGGACAGCGGGTATTCAGCCAAGTCCGATTGTACAGCAGCTGCAATTGCCCAAGGATAACCAAGGCCGTCTCATTATCAATGAGTACCATCAAATTCATGATTACACGGACATTTATGTTGTTGGCGATTGTGCCTCATTGCCTTTTTCACCTAGTGGACAAGCTGCTGAAGCGCAAGGCGAGCAAATTGCACAAGTTATTCGCGCCGGCTGGAAGCAGCAGCAGCCCAAGCTGGGTCCCATCAAGCTGAAGGGGGTTCTTGGTTCCCTAGGTAAAAAATCCGGCTTTGGTGTTATGGGCAAGCGCCCCATTACCGGTCTGGTGCCGCGGGCGCTTAAAAGTGGAGTGCTCTGGTTATCCAAGCACCACTTCGGTTAAGATTTATTCTCCCAACAGATCGAGCATCTCATCGATCTGTTTTATTTTGTTTTCTATTTGCTGTTCAAGCTCCTCTGCGTTAGCAGCGGCGACGATTTCGCCGTTAACCAGTGCGTAAGGAAAGGTATAGCATTCCCCACAATTGCCAAGACAGCCGTATTCGATCACATCCAGGTCTGGCCTTTCTTCAAGCTTTTTCATGACCAGCTCGGTACCGCTATGCAAATTACTGCTGCAAAATTCTATAATTGCTCTCATGTTGATGAGTCACCTGCCCTGTTAACCATTTTAATTTCACTGTAATTGTATTATAATATAGTTAGAAAGGAGTTGACGTCAAATGACTGAACAAGCACAAAGCACCATGTACGATGAAGTACTGGAGGTTTTAGATAAGCTACGCCCGTTTTTGCAGCGCGATGGCGGCGACGTAGAGCTAGTTGATGTGGAAGGCGGCATCATTAAGCTGAAATTGATGGGGGCGTGCGGAAGCTGCCCGAGCTCAACCATTACCTTGAAGGCCGGTATCGAACGCGCTCTGCTTGAAGAAGTAGAAGGCGTTATCGAGGTTGTACAAGTATTTTAATTGAGCATCACGTCTGCATGACAGACGAAGTGTAAGACCCGTAGAGTGCATAGAATAGCTGTGATATGATGGCTATTCCGCACTCTCGGGTTTTTTGTAATTATTACCTGTTAACTACATCCAGTTCATTCCATACTGTGGATATTGGCACGAATCGGATCCAGTCCTCCGGAAATGTCCATAATATTTCCTGTTATAAAATCTGAGCGCTCCTCACATAGATAGGCAATCACTCTTGCAATGTCTTCCCCAACACCCGGACGTCCGCGAGGTGATTCCGGATCGATCTCATGCTCCACATCAGCGATCAGCTTCTCCTTGTTGTCTCCATGAATGTCACCCGGACAAATCATATTCACCGTGATCCCAAAGGGTGCTTCTTCAACTGAGAGCGTTTTGGTGAATGAGACAAGACCAACCTTGGCCGCGGCGTAGACAGCCCTGTGAGGCCATCCTCGTGCCTCTGAGGCATGCCCGAATCCAAAGTGAATGATTCTCCCCCACTTCTTGCTGCGCATCATAGGAAGCACCAAATGATCGAGCTGCATGACACCGAGCAAATTCCCGTTCATTATGTACTGGATCTCTTCTTGCTTGTATTCATTAAAGAACTTACGTTCACGTACAAAAGGACCCGCATTATTAATACATATATCAATGCCACCCAGTTCCTGGACAGCTGTTTCTGTCACATATTGCAAATCCTCATAACGCGATACATCACCCTGGAGTGCCAGACAGCGTACACCCTTGGCTTGTATACGTTCGCATAACTTCTGCGCCTCAACAGCGCTATGAACATAATTGATAATAATATCGCAGCCGGAATCGGCGAGTCGGAGTGCAGTCATTTTGCCTAAACCTTTGGCACTGCCTGTTATAAGCGCGACTTTCCGTTGTTCGATCATGTTCGAATGTCCTCTCCTCACTTGCTCATATATCTTTAAAGTATAGAGGAAGCTAACAACTGATTCAAGGTCAATCCGTCAGGCTTCATAACGCCCGGTTGACTCCGACAACTTGCCAATATAATCAAAGGTGGTACGAACAGCAACAAATACCATTTCACATCCGACTGCCAGGTCCAACAGACGCTCGGATATATTTTCCGCCTTCATCCGTTCGTCTTGCAGTTGCTCTGCCTCGGCTGCCTGCAGCAAATCATCCAGCAAATCGGCGTTAATTGTATGAATTTCCATGTTACGCTCGTTGCGCAGACGATCCACGGGTTTTCTGGACGATTCTTTCAGATCATACAGCTGCTTTTCAAGCTCGACATACAGATGGTTCTGATGCATATTGCGAAGCACGGTAAAGTAGGAAAACCGGGATTTGACCTCCTCGGTTTTGAGCCTGAACCGTTCATTCATAAAGTGACCCAGCTTATCCAGAATGGCAAATATTCGAATGATAGCGTTTCGGTAAAAATACAAATACCGGCGATAATGAATCAGCTCTTCAGCACCCATATCATCTATATAGGTCTTCGAAATGTGCTCGCTGTAGCGGATTGCCGCATACTGACTTTGCTCCAGCTCATCAAGCGCGCTCAGAAAGCTGTTCCCCCAAATGATATATCGCCGATCCTGAGAGTTGCGCTTGGCAAAAGGAATCGTATGTAATAATGCCAAATATTGCTGAATCGAATGATTCGCTGAGGCAATAAGACCTGTATCCTCACGTACCGGTTCACCGAACATCGCTCTAAGCATATAAAGAACTCACTTCCCTTCTATATTCCTAAACATCGGTATTCATGCAACAGAGTGATAGTCCATCTTCCGGCGCAGGCAAGTCCTCACAATAGGATACCCATTATCTTAATCTTCTGTGTATGTCGATGCAGTTTTTATATAAGACTTTGCATCTTATCGCCATCTTGTTTTTGTAGCGCTTCCAAACCATCTCATAAGTCCAGATGCGTTTTGGACTTACTGAGATTTACGTTCATCCTGCGATCATATGAAAAAACCAGCAGGCTTACGCAGCTATCGAGCTTTGTAAGCCTGTCCGTTCTGCTTTTTGGCCAAAAAGGCGAGTACACATAAGTAACACAATATCCCGAACAAAGCGGAGACCAGCACCGCGTGCAGCAGGCTCGCGATCAAATACACATCGTATCCAATGGACAAGGTCACAAAAGCACCGCTGAATATTTGTAAAATCACGAGAATCAGCGCCCACTTGGCGGATTGATATATATTGTCCTGAGAACGTGTTTGAGAACGTATCGCTAGGAACAACCACAACAGAAGAATGAACAAGGCCGCAGCACCCATGCGGTGGGCAAACACGATTCGGGTCGGGCCAATCATATCGGGAATGATGCTCCCATTGCATAACGGCCATCCAATGCATCCACCTGAGGATTGGGTATGCCGCACGAATGCACCCAGATATACGACTGCATAGCTGTAAATGGTAATCAGGAAAATGCCCCATCGAAGACCAGCGGTAATGGAAACGGTCGAACCCGACAGCATGCTTCCGAAGCGGGTAAAAACCAAGGAAAGCAGCAAAGTAAATGCAAATGCCATTAAAGAAAATCCAAAATGCAGCGCCAAAACCGATGAGGATTGCGGCCAAATGACAGCCAGAGCCCCCAGCACAGCCTGTAGTATTGTAAAAAACATCGCTCCTGACACGAAAATCTTCGCATCTTTTCTTTTACACCAAACAAAAACAAGAATGGTCGCTATGAGCAAAACAATCCCCACTACACCCACTACAAATCGATGGCTGTATTCGATAATCGACTCAATCGTATACGCTGGAACAAATTTTCCGTTGCATAGCGGCCAATCGTCTCCACACCCACGACCGGATTCCGTTTTCGTTACAAGCGCGCCCATAACGAGAATCAAAAACATGCCGTACATGCTGGCAAATGAAAAATACTTAAGCCATTTTTGCTGATTCATATGCTGATATCACCTACTTTTCTGAGCTTCGACAGGATACGTCAAGGACATGACAAGTCGTTCGCTCATGTATCATTATATCGATAAAAGGGAGCCAAATCCATGCGGAATTGTTACAAAGCATTGAAACTAAAAAGCCGATTGTTTCCAGGATGTATTTCCCTGAAAGCAATCGGCTCTAATCCGTCATCAGAAACGGGTTTATTTATTGAGAGCAGTAGCTACTTCTACAGCACGGTCCAAAAACTGCTCAATTTCTTCTCTTGTTTTACGCAGCTTACTCACAAAACGAACAAGCTCCTGACCATTACGGAAAGCGATAAAGCTTGGAATCCCCAAAATGTTAAGCTGCTCACATAAATCTGGAACTTCATCCCGGTCTAATTCGATAAAATTCAATCGGTCTCCATATTGTTCTTCGATCGATGGCATAAAAGGCTCAATGTAATGACAGTCCTTGCACCAGGTTGCTTTAAATACTGCAATGGTTGGCTTGTCACCATCTATAATTTGTTGAAAAATCGCTTCTGATTTCACTTGCTCCATAACATCCACCACCTTCTGAATGAAGCTTTAAGAAAAAGCTTTTATTAGTTATAGCATGATGTTTTTTATCTGTCAAGGCTCGATCGATTCATGAAAATTTTGTCATACGTTTTACATTTATTAGAATAAGTGATATCATTATGATATGAAAATGAATGCATAACTAATTAACTTTTAAGGAGTGATACTATGAAAGAGTATAAAGCGTGGGTACAAAACGGGTTTCTTGGATTGCTGTTAATTGCCATATTTGTCGGTCTTGGTATTGTATTGCTGATTAATACGTATGTAATGTTAGGTATTGTTTCACTTGTGATCTCGGT
This sequence comes from Paenibacillus baimaensis, assembly GCF_025567575.1. NCBI lineage: Bacteria > Bacillati > Bacillota > Bacilli > Caryophanales > Paenibacillaceae > Paenibacillus > Paenibacillus baimaensis. The sequence goes on from NZ_JAOQIO010000107.1 coordinate 240,137, forward strand.
CATCCTTTTGTCGGGTATGACTATTGTTCAACCCAATCAAGCCCTCGTCGTCACTTTCTTCGGCAGGTACGTGGGAACGATCCGTGATAATGGCATGTCGCTGACTCTCCCCTTTTCTATGCGCAAACAGGTTTCATTACGGGTTCGCAATTTTAATAGCATCAAGCTGAAGGTCAATGATATTGAAGGTAATCCGATTGAGATTGCTGCTGTCGTTGTATTTCGTGTGATCGATTCAGCCAAAGCGATGTATGATGTTGACAAGTATGAGCAGTTTGTTGAAATCCAAAGTGAAACTGCATTGAGGCACGTTGCTAGCAAATATCCGTATGATTTGTTTCATGACACTGGATTTTCGCTTCGCGGCAATTCGGAGGAAATCTCGAGAGAGCTCGGACGAGAGCTGCAGGAACGGTTGTCGCTGGCTGGCGTTGAGGTAATGGAAGCACGGCTGACACATCTGGCTTATTCGACTGAAATCGCAAGCGCCATGCTGCAGCGGCAGCAGGCATCGGCCATCATCTCAGCGCGTACCATGATTGTGGAAGGTGCCGTCGGCATGGTCCAAATGGCAATCGCTCAAATCGAACAGGATGGCACGATCCATCTGGATGAAGAACGAAAAGCTGCGATGATCAATAATCTGCTGGTCGCGATTGTATCCGACCGCTCTGCGAGTCCTATTATTAATACAAGCAGCTTGTACTAGAGGACCCATCTGATGGCTTCCAAAAAAAGCTTTGCCCTGCGTATAGATCCCAAGCTGTATGAGGCACTTGAACGTTGGGCTGATGACGAATTGCGAAGTGTGAACGGACATCTTGAATTTTTGCTTCGTGAGGCGGTAGCTCGTGCAGGTAGATTACCCGGTCCCAAAGCATCAGTTCCCAAGGAAAAGCCAGAGGCTTCTCAGCAAGAAGAGTAGGGATATATGCACATATAAAGCAGCAGCAAAGAGCCTGATCCGGCAGAATCAGGCTTTTTGCTGCTGCTTATGGGAAAAGAAGCAAGATGAGTCAGTGAGTACTATTCGCGGCTAATCGTAACCATCTGCATATCTGAATTCCATTTCACAGTGGCACCCAAGCTTTCGGCAATAAATCGAACAGGTACGTAAGTTGTCCCATCCTTAAGCTCTGCCTCGACTTCAAGCGGCTTGATTAAGCCATTCACAGTTGCCTGCTTGCTGCCAACATTCAGCTTAATGACTACTCCATTAGAGGGATCTGTTACCGTAACTTGTTGATTGGCAGCATTCCAGTTGACTTCAGCATCCAGCTCCTCGACGACAAAACGGGCAGGAACCATAATAACGCCATTACGATAAAATGGTTTGGTCGTATCGTCGAAGCCGCTGTAATTATCCATCAACAGGTTAATATCTTTTTTGGTAATATGCAGATCATATTTTAATAATTCATATAAGGATGATTTCGGGTCCAAGGCAGCCAGAAGCTGGTTGGGCTTGTTAAATGAATTCATTTCAATTTGTCCTGCGCTTGTATCAATTACAGCTGCTTTAACCGGCTTGTTGATGTTCCAGGTCTGGGCTGTGGTGGTCAGCTTTACCGATTTTACTGCTGTTGTATTGTCATCAGGCATGTTGACTAGTACCTCGGTTGATGACTTACGCGGCATCAAATCACCATCGACAAACACGTCCGTCTTCACGGAAAACTTATCACTCAGTAATACCTTTAACGCTTCACCCGAATACGATTCGGATAGCTCTTTGACATACGTATCATAGTATTCTATGGTTTGTTTCAAATTGCTCGTAATATACGTGTAGGCGAGCTCTACAGCCAATGTTTTATTGTTCAAATAAGGTGAAATCATATCACTGTAAGAGCCGCTTGCATCCTGATTTTCCTTCATGACTTGTTGCACAATCGGAACAAAGATATCATAGATTTGACCCAGCATTTCTTTTAAACCCTTGTCGTCAGCCAGCAAATTTTTCAGAAACGATCGGGTAAGCTCAATGAGTTCGCTTCCTTTGAGCTCTACATGGATATTTTTACCTTTCAAGCCCTCAGTACCGACCATCTCACTAGCGCTCGATACAGAAATTTTGTTCACATTCGGGATAAGCCCGGCTAAATAGCCCCCAAAGGACGGATACCAAGCATATATTTTTTGATAGGTCTGCTTGATCAACTGCTCCATTTCCTTGGATAAACCTTGTTGTGCCTGCAGTTCTTGCAGGGCTCCGTTGTTGTGAATAACAATCGGTTTTTTGGCACCCTCCACCAAAATCGTATAATCCTGGTCAGATATTGTCAGTTGAAACGGTATTTTTCCCTTGTTGTATTCAAATACACCTTTAATGGAAATATGGGTATAATCCTGTTGTATGGCTTCGGAAATCGTCAATTGCACGTTACTGAACAGCTCAAATGCTTTTTTATCTTCTTCAGTCATTGTCTCTGCAGCGGGATTTGGAGTAATCTCCAACGCAATCGTTTGTTTGCTTTCGGCAGATTGGATACTATACGAATTTTTCATGACCTTGTTTAAATCCAGACCATCTACGGACTGGCAACCTGTCAGCATAATCAGTGCTGCAACCAGCAGCAGCGCGATCCATGAGTGTGGTTTTCTGTTGTTCATTCTGTACCTCCGTCATAATAGATTTGTTATGGCATCTGGTACCAATTCGACATGCACTGCGAAAACTCCTTTTTCTGGGGTAATTACCATACCGGACGAAACCTCAGTGGACTGCTCTCATCACTGATGGTATGGACCAAGCTGCGCAAATCCGCCTTAAGCATATTCATTCTTTCCTCTCCCACAATATCCGCATATCGCTGCTCAATGCTTATAAAAATCTCTTCCGTAGTCTGGATACATGACCAACCTCGTTCAGTGAGTATAACAAGCTTCCCCCTGCCGTCGAGCGGATGCGGCTTGCGTTCAATATAATCATGCTGCTCCAAATAATCGATCATTTGACTCGCGGCTTGCTTGGTAACACCCAAATGCTCCGCGATTTCGTTGCCAGTAGCTCCCTTGGCTGCAATTCGTTGAAACAAAAACCCGTGAACAGGACGCACATCATCAAAGCCTTTTTTGGCCAATTGTCTATGCAGATCATCCGTTATAGCGCTGAATGACAGCCCAAGCAGGATCGTTAACTCATAGCTTCCGGACGGTTGATTCATCATCGGTAGAGCCTCCCTAGATAGTCAATTAGATTGACAATATTTCCAAACTATTATAACATAAATATTAGTCAATTTAATTGACTATATGGACTGAGCCCGATCAGATAGAGCTTTGGTCACAATAAGGAGGTTATTTTATGACAACCGCAGCACCCAACACGAAGGAACAAGCCAATATCGAGCTTGTACGGGATTTTATCGAAGCCTTTTGGAATCAACAGAAGCTTGACTGTATCGAGAGTGTATTGACCGCAGATTATATCGATCACGCCTATCAACCGCACACCGTGGATGGCCTTAAACAGATGGCTATTGTGCTGAATACCGCTTTTCCGGATCAATACAGCACCATTAATGAGATTATTGCGCAAGGGAATAAGGTTATGGTACGGATGATTATGCGTGGCACACATCTGGGAGAATTCCGAGGAACTGCACCTACCGGTAATCGGATCGAAGCGACTATTTATCGGGAATATGTAATCAGAGATGGTCAAATCGCGGAACATTGGGCTTTATTCGATACAGCAGCGCTTTTGCGGCAAATTGGTGCCCAGCTCAGCTTTGATAATGCTTGTAAAATCAAAAAGGATTAGATCATCCAAGTGCAGGAAATGACCTTCGTAAGTGGAATAAGTTGAACATCATGATATGATTCGTATTTGTATAGAAAAGAGGTCCGATCTCATGATTCCAACTGATCACTCCACTTCCGAGGACAATAAACAATCTGTTCAATCACGTGCATTAGACTGGACGCTCATCATCTTCTCATTGCTGGGCTGGGGAAGCATAACGTTTGTTCTTTATCTCGTTGCAACCATTGGAACCCTTGTATTCACTGAATCTTCGGTTGCCTCTTGGCTGCAAACAGATAATTTGAGCGATGGTAGTCTGGCTGTTCTTCTTGGGGCGATCCTCTCGTTAGTTGCAGCTGCATTCGTCAGCTATGGGCTGTTTCTCGCTGCTGTCAACAAGGAATCCGTTCGATGGCTTGCCTTTGCTTCGCTTCCGGTACTCATTGTAGGTGTGTATTTGTGGTACTCCTGCTACCTGGGCAGTTCTCCGATGGATGGCTTTGAAGGAAACACCTGGTTCATTTATCTTATTTATGTATCGTGGGCAACCCCTGGCTTTGACTATATCCGACATTACGTACCCGATGGCTGGATGCCCTTTATCGGATTATCCGCGTCCTTTCTGCCTACTCTATGCGGTATATTGGGTACGTCGCTTTATTCCATCACTTCTTCATGGTCTTGGTCCCGGCTCAACACCTTGATCTCCATCATCGCCATTCCTTGCTGTATGACGCTCTGTTTCGGAGTTTCCTTATTTATCCCAAGCTCTGCCGAGTTCACACCTCAGTCTTACCCCAAAGTAGATGGAGCAACAGCCGCTATCCACCTTGGACAAGAGCTGGCACATCAGCTTGAAGGAATGAATCGTCCAAAAGCCGAACGTGCCGTCAGCTTCAGCACAACCCACTATGCATACGTCAATCTGATTAGCAAAAAAGCCGACCTTATTCTGGTAGCGGGACCCTCGGATGAGGAGCAACTGCTGGCCAAGGAGAGCGGAGTGGTTTTGAAGCTGACTCCTATCGGTAAAGATGCTTTTATTTTTCTCGTCCATCACAACAACCCCATCGAGTCGCTTACGATCCAGCAAATTCAAGCCATTTATGCGGGAACCATTCATAATTGGCAGGAGGTTGGCGGGAACGACGAGGCCATCACCTCTTTTCAGAGAGAGCCCAACTCAGGAAGCCAAACCTATATGGAAACCAAGGTGATGAAGGGTCATTCCTTAATGACAGCGGCAAGGGAACACAAAATTACCGGAATGGGCGGCATGATTGATAAGGTAGCTGAATATACGAATGCCAACAATGCGATTGGGTACTCATTTTATTATTACGCTAATGAAATGCACCGCCGGCAAGGAGTGAAGTTTGTGAAGCTCAATGGCGTTGAAAGCAATAAGGACAACATACGCAATGGCAGCTATCCGTTAACGGCAGTCCTCTATGCCGTCACCCGCGATGAAGAGCCTCAGGATGAGCCAACCTCACGTATGCTCAGCTGGCTTCTAAGTGCCAAAGGAGCTGCCGCTATCGAAAAGAGTGGATTTGTACCGATCCAGTGACCAAGCAATCGACAGAGCATATGAAGCAGTGAGCGAAAGGTCAACTCCGCATCTCACTCCCCACCTTATGTAAGCTAAGGAAGCCTCCGGCCCCACTATGACAGTGGATTTGGAGGCTTCCTTATGATAGTCAATCGGAGAGCTTCTTCGTTCCCATCACGAGAATGGCGCATTAACCGTCTACAGATACCCACTGTCGGCTGCGGCTTGATTTCTCGACGGCCTCTAGCACCATTTGATTCTGAAGCCCATCGGCAAAGCTCGGTTGTGGACAGCGACCTGTGGCAATACCATTCAAAAACTCACGTATCAAGCCTAAAAAGGTATGCTCATAGCCGATATTATGGCCGGGTGCCCAATAAATGTTCCCATAAGGATGCTCGGTTTCCGTACAGGTGATCGTTCGAAAGCCCTGCAGACCCGGCTCATCATCCTTTAAATATACTTCCAGTACGTTCATGCTTTCCAAATCCCAGCGTATGGAGCCGCGTTCACCATTTATTTCAAAACGATTGCCGTTGCGGTTACCGCCTGCAAAACGGGTAGCCTCAAATGTACCGATCGCCCCATTCTTAAAGCGGGCAATAAATACGGATGCATCATCGACATCAACCTCACCCATCTCCGTTGTTTTCTCCGGGGCTTCCTGTTCAGGCAGCGGGCGTGCGCTGATAAAGGTTTCCATTGTGCCTACTACCTCGTCGATGTCTCCAACAAGAAAACGCGCCAGATCAATCATATGCGAGGCCAAATCACCATGACTGCCAGATCCACTCTCCTCCTTGCGCATCCGCCATTCAAGCGGGCTGTCGGGGTCTATAAGCCAATCCTGTAAATACAGGCCTCGAAAGTGGTAAATACGACCGAGACGCCCTTCACGAATGAGCTTCTTGGCAAATTGTACAGCGGGAGAGAAGCGATAATTATGACAAATCATATGGACCTTACCCGATTTGCGAGCAGCTGCCAGCATACGTTTGGCCTCATCTACACTAATCGCCAGCGGCTTCTCGCACAATACATGTTTCCCTGCTTCCAATGCAGCAATCGCGATTTCTGCATGTGAATGGTTCGGCGTGACGATATCGATGACATCAATATCATCTCGCTGAATCAGGGCTCGCCAATCATTTTCATGAGAAGCCCAGCCCAGCTTCTCAGCCGCCGCGTTTACGCCATCCTCATCCCGGCCAGAGATCGCCTGCATCACAGGGACGGCCGGCAGATCGAAAAAAAACGGCAGGTCACGATAAGCATGACTATGTGCTTTTCCCATAAATTTATATCCAACCAATCCGATTCTTATTTGTTGATCACCCATATCAACCATCCCTTCCTATGAATCCATTAGGTTTGTAACAAACCGGTCATGTAAAGCTCGCTACTATATTATTTGTCCATTTTGAGCCATTTTGACTCAAAAGAAGCAGATGGCTGCCTATAGATCTAACGGTTAATCCGGCAAGGTTGGTCCATTTTCGTGCAAATCGTCATATGATCTGCTAAAATTAACTGTCCAATACAAGGGAATCATACGAGACCAAACGATAGCTTGTACGTATGTATTGGTAGGAGAAACAAAATCAAATTGACTTGGGAAGGTGAGTGAGCTTTGTGAATCATATTTTTTCGTGGATTTCTGTCCTGGGTTCCGGCATGTTTGAGCTATGGCTGGCAATTCCATTAGGATTTACTCTACAGCTCCATCCCGTCACAACAGGCATATTAAGCGGACTCGGATCATGGCTCAGCGCGCTGATCATTATTTTCTTTGGGAGTTCATTGCGGGAATGGTTGATACGGCGATTTCAAAAAAACAAAAATGGAAAAAACAGCCGCATGGGCCGTATCTGGAATCGTTATGGTATTATCGGTCTCGGTTTCTTATCGCCCCTCCTCACAGGCTCTCCGCTCGGAGCTGCTATCGGGATCTCTTTCAATGCCGAGCCTCGTAAACTGCTGCTATGGATGGGAGTAGGCATTGTGTTCTGGAGTGCTGTACTGACAACTGCTGCGGCCTATGGCTTGATGCTGATTATGCCAGAATAAACAGTCGCGGCTGATTACATCGTGCTGAAAGCTGACCATTATGAAGGAACTTATTCCCACAACAGGTTCCTTTTTTTTGTTATCAAAGAAAAAAGCACCGACGCGGAGTCAGTGCTTACTGCTGCTTCTATTCATCAGCTTTGGGGCCACCCGACCTACCAGACGTTGAATAGGACGCGGCATTTGGTGCAAATCCGATACACTTACTGTTTTAGTTAACATCAGTAATACAGGATAGGCCCCCGCCGTAACTGCACACAAGATAACGGCCTGAATAAAGGGAGCCAGACGAGGCTGACTGTAAGGCCCGATATAAGCATGAACAACACTACTCAGGCCAATACCAATGAGCACGATCAGTACCGTCGTCACCGCCACAGCCAACCAGCGGCGAGCACCCAGAATAAGGAAGGAAACTTCTTTGCGAAGCACCCACAAATTGAGCACGGTCATCGCCATAAAGCAAAGACAAGTAGCCGCTATAATTCCATAAATTCCAAGCCAAGGCGCAAGCGCCAAGCTGGCCACCAGCTTGATGGCAATACCTGCTATTACGTGTAGTACGAGAGGACGCATTTTACCCATCCCCATCAATACAGCACCCGAGGTTTGCATCACAATCTGAAAAATCGAGCTGATCGTTAATACGATGATCATCGGTGCCGCATACGTATCAACAATAGCCGAATGCTTTAAATTGCCAAAAATAAATCCGTTTAAGGGACCTGCTGCCAAGCAAATAACAAGCACCATCGGTAAACCGCTTAAAATCGAAAGCTGCATCACCTTACCCGTCTGCTCGCCTACCTGTACCATATCTTTTTTGGAATAAGCGGAAGAAATGATCGGCACCACCGACTGACTGAGCGCTATCGCCAAAATGATAGGAATACCCGCCAGCGATTGAGCACGTCCTACCAACACACCAAGTATCTCCTGTGCACTGGCTTCTCCGATCTGATCCTTCAAGAGCAAGGTCACAATCGAGGAATCAATCGTATACACCAAAGTAACGGTTAAGGAGAAAATGACAATGGGAATCGATAGCTTGAACAGCTGTGCGTAAATCGTTTTGAACGCAAGTGGAATTGAAGCTGTCTTTGTCTCCAACCGAGGGGCACCTGCTTGCTCCGATCCCCCCAAGCCTTCTGAACGATCATTGCGACGCAGCCTAAGCGCATAATAAATCATGACCGCTGCCGCCGCCAGACTACCGACTACTCCTCCGAATGAAGCACCTGCAACTGCCCAATCCAAGCTATGCGCGAGCAATAAGTAAGCCAGCAGGACTGATGCAGCGACACGGAATATTTGCTCCACAATTTGTGATAAGCCATTGGGCATCATCATCCGTCTACCTTGAAAATAACCGCGCATAATGGCAATTAACGGAAACAGCAGCAGCGCAGGCGCTAATGTACGAATCGGCAGCGCTGCCTGCGGATTCAATGTCATGTTAGCGTAATAAGGCGCAAAAACGTAGAGGAAAATAGTCATGACGACTCCCGCCCCTACAGCGAACGCTATGGCAGCACGATAAATGCGACCTGCTTCTGCATAAAGTCCAAGCTCCGTGCGTTCTGAAATCATTTTGCTGAGCGCACTTGGAATACCGGCTGTCGCAACAACCAGCAGCATCGAGTAGATGTTAAAGGCGACTCCATAGCTCGCCATCCCGATGTCACCCAATAAAACAATTAGCGGAACCCTTTGAACAACACCAAGTGCTCTTGCAACGAGCGCTGCCACGGTTAAGATGATTGTTCCTTTTACCAGTGAATCCTTTGCCACGATATTCCCTACTCCCTGCCTGATTGCCTGTATACTCGACCGCCTGCCGAACCAGGCGTGAACTTATCCTTACAGCACCCAAATAAAAAATAACACAATCATTAAAGCCTGCAAAACCAATTTCACCACAACACTTGAAAGCAATCCGATCAATGCGCCAAGGCCTGCCCGGAACGCTTGCTTGGCTTCTGTTCCTATGATGAGTTCTCCAATAACGGCCCCGAGAAACGGACCCACGATTAAACCAACGATAGGAATGACAAACGGACCCACAATCAAACCGATCATACTCCCGATGACAGAAGCCTTATTCCCGCCAAACCTCTTCACCCCGAGCGCGCTGACCGCATAATCTGCCACAATCAAGCCCACGAAAATCGTCGATTGAATCACCCAAAACCAAATACCGAAGGGCTCAAAGCTGACCATCCAGCCATACACAAAAAATGCTGCAAAAATCGCTACCGCTCCCGGAAAAATTGGATAAACGGCCCCGATCATGCCGATTATAAACAAGAGAATGACTATAATCCAAGCCGTTATGAGCATGGGTGGAAACCTCCTGAGAGTTACTTACTTGGTAAGCATAACTAAGAACTCCGTTGAGTCCCGCTGCGCGTCCAATTATCCTGCCGATCGCTATTAAGATAAAATATATTGTTCGATAATCCGCGCCACACCGTGCTCCTCATTGCTCGTTGTGATTACGTCTGCCAGCGCTTTAACCTCTTCCTGTGCGTTGCCCATCGCTACGCCAAGTCCGCACTCCCGAATCATCGAAATATCATTCTGGCTGTCTCCCATCGCTATCACCTGCGACATGTCATATCCGAACATTTCACATACTTGTCGGACACCGCTCGCTTTATGAATTCCTTTGGGATTTAACTCCAGGTTCGCTGGATGCGAATTCGTAATCTCAAACACGCCCCATGAATCCAGCTTGCTACGAATAGCCTGCAGACAGGCAGCATCCTCATAATAATAACCAAACTTCAGCCATTGTCTGGCATCCACCTGCTCTACCCATCGTTCCTTATTATAAATATCACCAACTGCATAAGCCCAATACCAAGTATCATACTCAATCGCCAGTGCATGCATTTCTTTGATAAGAGCAGGCTCCAGCAGTGCACGGCTGTGCAGCTTGCCTGGTGCTGACCAGACTTCGCCTCCATTTACGGTAACAATCGGCGCTTCCAGCTTAAGCTCCTCAATGTAAGCTTCCACATTCTGAATCCCTCGCCCGGTTGCGAACATCACCTTGATTCCGGCTTGCTCGGCAGCCTGGATCGCTGCACGATTTTCCTCGGATACCTTTTTATCCTCCGTCAGCAGTGTTCCATCCATGTCCAAAGCAATAAGCTTGTAATTTCCCTTATTCATCCGTTCAAGTCCCCTCTCTCTACAGTGCTGCGGCTACAGAAGGCTTAGGCAGGTCCTGCATGTACGTAACATGCCATAGGGCAAACATATAGACGGTCCACAAACGCCTTGCATAATCACCTTGTCCATTCTGGTGTTTGGCTACCATGTTACGAATCGTACCCATGTTAATGTAATCCTCAATACCGCTGGCTTCAATCTGCTCCAGCATCACTTTGCCCTGATTGCCTTTCAGCCAATCGCGCATCGGTACCGGAAATCCAAGCTTCGGACGGTTAAGAATAAAATCAGGAATGATCCCTTCCATTGCTTTGCGGAAAATGTATTTGGTCGTGCCTTCCGCGATTCGATAACGTGCCGGGATTTTACGAGCGACCTCATACAGCTCCACATCCAGAAAAGGCACACGCAGCTCCAGCGAATGGGCCATCGTCATTTTATCGGCTTTCATCAAAATATCGCCTGGCAGCCACAGATTCATATCGATATATTGCATACGTGTGACCGGATCCTGATGCCTTGTTTTGGCATAGTACTGTTCAGCAATCTGCCATGGGTTGCGGTAGCTGCGCAGCATTTCCTGATCCATGCGCACGACCTCAGATTTCATATCTTCCGTGAAAATCTTCGCATTACCCAGAAATCTCTGTTCCAACGGTGTCGTACCGCGAAGCACAAAGTTTCTCCCGTATACCCCTTGAGGCATCATTCTAGCAACGGCGTGCAGCATCCGCTTTAAGCCCATCGGCAGACGGTCAAGAGAGCGCAGCGAATTCGGTTCGTTATAAATTCGGTAGCCGCCAAACAGCTCGTCCGCACCTTCTCCGGATAGAACAACGGTAACCTGTTCACGTGCCAACTGCGCAACATGATACAAAGCGATAGCCGAAGGATCAGCTACCGGCTCATCCTGATGCCATACCGCCTTGGGTAGCACATCGAAAAAATCCTTTTGCGTAATAATTTTCGAATAATGCTCGGTATCCAACGCTTTTGCTGTTTGTTGAGCAATCCCCGTCTCATTATTAGCACCTTCGAAACCTACGGAAAACGTGCGGATCGGCTCAATCGAACGCATATGGGTGGCTATCGCCGTAGAATCAATACCACTGGACAAGAAACAGCCGCGCTCAACATCACTTTGCATATGATGAATAACGGAATCCTTCAAGCCCTCGCGAATCTGTTCGACATAATCCCCAAAAGCACGCTCTTCAGGCTCGAACATAGGGTCCCAATAACGGCTAATTTGCATGTCACCATCAAAACTGATTGAAATATAATGTCCTGGTGGCAGCTTTTGAATATCATTAAACATGGTATCCGGCTCCGGTACGTATTGAAAGGTCAAATAATTAAGCAAGCTCTCCGTACGTATGGATCGGTCCATACCATCAGCAGCCAACAAGCTTTTAATTTCAGATCCAAACAAAAACTGCCTGCTGTTCTTGAAATAATAAAAGGGCTTGATCCCAAAATGATCACGCGCTCCAAATAGACGCTTCTTTTTACGATCCCAGATCACAAATCCAAACATCCCGCGAAGATGCTTCACACATTCCTCCCCGAACTCCTCGTACATATGAACGATAACCTCGGTATCACTATGTGTTTTGAACACATGCCCCTTCTCCTGAAGCGAGCTGCGTAAATATTTATAATTATAAATCTCTCCGTTAAAAACAATCCATACGGTATCGTCCTCATTGGACAGAGGCTGGTGACCTTCCTTAAGGTCGATAACGGACAGCCGGCGAAAGCCCAGTCCAATCCGGTTCTCACCCCAAAATCCAAAATCATTGGGTCCGCGATGCACCATACAATCCGTCATCGCTTTCAGCATCGTCTGAGACGGTTCCCTATCTTCAAAATACATTGCTCCGGTAATACCGCACATGTCTTCATTTCCTCCTCAAGTGTACAACGGCAACGTTAACTATCATTCGATTTATTCGATATTTTAGTATAGCATATTCTTAGTAAAATCCGTAAGGTTACACCAAAAGAACCCGTCCATAACAGACAGGTTCTGTGAACATGTATACACTCGCAACTATGGTGCTTCCGCAGTACCTTTGGCCCCTTTGGGCACACCATCCAAGCCATAGTACTGATCATAGGCATCAAAAATTTTGCGTGCAATCGGAGCGGCATTCCACGAACCAAAACCACCTTCAGGGACTACGACAGCAATTGCAAGCTTTGGTTTTTCCACTGGAGCGAACGCAATAAACACGGCATTATCAATCAGCTTGCCGCCAACGGATTGTGTAGAGGTTCCTGTTTTACGGGCATAAGGATAAGGAAATCCGTCAAAGCCTGTCACAAACACCTTTTCCATCCCTTTAATGACAGAATCCCAATACGGTTTGGGGAATGTAGTTTCCTCCATCACGACAGGCTCCATCGTCTGCACCGGTTGACCTTCATAGGTTTCGATTTTATCCACAAGAAGCGGCTTTAGCTTCTTGCCTCTGCTTGCCAGGGTAGCGGCATATTGCGCCATCTGCATCGTTGTATATTTTTCATTCTGGCCCCATGAAGCAAATACCATTCTCGATTGCATGGATTCCTTCTCATTCGTTTTAAACTCGCTGATACCCGCATTTTCTCTTGGCAAACCACTTCCGCTCGGCACACCGAGACCGAATTTGTTCAGATAGGACTCCCAAACGTCGGCTGATTGGCTTCCATATTTTTGATGAAGTTTGTAACCAACCATCGCTGACATGAACGTATTGGAGGAATGCCAGATCGCATCCGCAGCATTAATATACCCATAGGAAGCCCGGTCTGAATTCGTCAGCTTCGATCCATTGTCCTTACCATACGTATACTCACCGGTGTCATTATAAAGCGTATCGACCCCAAACAGCCCTTCATTTAATCCAATTAACACCGATAGCGGCTTAATGATCGATCCTACATAGACAACCGAGGTTGGATGATTCTTGAGCTCGGCTGGCGGATAATCCGGAAAGGCGCTTGTAATCGTACCATTATTAATAAATGGCTGAATCCGGTTGTACTCGCTGGTCAACACAACCCCGTTCCATATGTTAGGATCATAATCCGGCATGCTGGCCATTGCAACGACCTTGCCTGTTTCCACTTCGATTGCGACCGCATAACCAGCCCTTGCATTCGGCGCGGAAGCAGATCGATTGGACGTTGACTTGGCAGCCGCAAGCTGATCGATAATGGCCTGCTCGGCAACCTCTTGAACATTCTTATTAATCGTTAAATATAAATTGTTTCCTTTTTCAGGAGCCTTGACCGACACTTTGCCAATAATTTTTTGCGAGGCATTCACCGGGTATGTTTTTGACCCATTTTTACCGCGAAGCTCCTCTTGATACATAAGCTCGATACCATCGTATCCAACATACTCAGTGTCTAGATAGCCTTTAGTATTGTCTTTATTCTTGTAAAACGGTAGTCCATTGTTCGGCTCTCTTGCCGTGGAAAAGGGTCTCATATATCCGATCAGCTGCGCTGCAATGGGACCGTTGTCGTAAGTACGAATACTTTCCTCCATAATCTCAAGCCATTTCAATTCATCGCGGCGTTCCAGTATAAACGCGATTTCATCATTAGATAAGCCGGATTTGAGCCGCCGGGGAACAAAGGAGTAGCTCGGAGCTGTCGTCGTATTCTTGTCCAGATCGTAACCGACATCCATCTCCTTAATGATTTCCGCTGCACCCAGCAAATTATTGGGCGGCGTCCCATGCTCCTTGAATATTTCCTCTAATTTGCGAGCTAGCGTAATGACATCGTCTTTCTTTTGGTCGGATTCCATACGGAAATATAGCGATTGGGTTGACGAGGTAAAGGCAAGCGGCGCCCCTCCCCGATCATAGATATTGCCACGAATCGGACCTATCGGTGTATCCATCTTGGTATTATTGGCTTCTTCCGCCTTCAACTGGCTGCCTTCGACAAACTGCAGTACGGCAAGTCTGACAATCAGAATGGAAAAAAAGAAAAACGTGCAGAAAAAGATCAGATTAACCCTAAATGTAAAGTGACTTCTCTTGGCTGCTTCCTGCTGCTGAGGGTCATCATTAGCTTTTTTGTTACCAAACATGCTTACAACTCCTTTGTAATGCGTACAACCTTAAACTTCCCTGATATGTGTTTGATTAAAATTCGGGGGATTAAACCAGTTGCCGCCGCTGGATACCCAGGTAGAATCGAGTGGTACCCACTTGCTGCTATCGTTTAAATATACCTCGTTCCATGCGTGAGGTCCATATCCGCCACGACCATCATAGCCAAGCCCTGTAACAACTTTGACCTCTAAACCGATCGAACGGGCCATCACGGCATACAGTCTGGAATAATCAATACAAACGCCTTTTCTTGTTGCATACGTTTCTTCCGGCGTTTGCTCCTTCCAGATTTTTTTTTGCTCATAGAGATTAACCTTATCCCAATCATAAGTTACTCTGGTGCCAATCCATTTATATAGCAACTTCGCTTTTTCCTCGTCAGTTGTTCCTTTGAGCGTTACCTCTTTGGCCGCTTCCGCTATGCCGGGAGGGATTTGTGCATCCAGCACATCATACTTTCTTTGTAAAATATTATTGACTTCCGCCTCAAACTTTCTGGTAAATACGGGAAGCTGATTGGTCAAAAAATCGCCTGCCACCGGCTTGATAACTGCCGTTGCACCTTCCTGATACAGGGTAGAAGCTTGTATATACGGGGTGATTTCGGTTTGCGGCAAAAAGGTAGTGTAAATAAAGAGCGCTGCTACTATGAGCAGTGAGCGGCCAAGACCGGAAAATGTACCTATGATTCCGCCCATCACACTGCTAATCATACCCGGACGTTTGGTACTGGCATGCCTTGACTCCCCCTGAAACTTATCTGTCCCCCAATGACCAAAGAACGGATTGATCATCCGGTAGATGATCTGTTTAATTACAGCATAACCAATAATGAATAAAACGCCTAGCCGCAGCAGTGGAAAATCTCGAACCGATGTAACGACCGTGTAATAAAATTGCTCAAATAGACCAAGATCCTTGGTAGGAATTACAATATTGAGTTCAACCAGCCATCCTTGAACATACGGCGAGACCCAGGAGGACAACCACCAGGACAACACTATGCCAACCACAATAGCGGCGCCTTCTGCTGCCATCAGCGCCAAGTGACGAGCTGAGGAAGACGCGCCTCGAATCATCCCCTGAATGATCGAAAAGACTAGCGTTCCTGCAATAAGCACAGTGATCCAATTGATTGAACTGATTTGGTTGATTGTCGATGCCATTGCTTCAACTCCTAATCTCTTCAAGGATGAAAGAAATGCAGCACTCGTTAGGTTGCTTTGTTCGTCTTGGCTTGCTCGATCAATGCCTTCAGCATATCATCAAGCTTCATTGTAAAGGTCTGATTCATAAAAGTGACAGTGACCTCGCTGGCTCCCGGCTTGCCATCAACCTTTAGGCTTTTGGTCGTAACCGTGTAAGACCCGTCCGCATTTTGCTTATATTGCGCATCCTTCATTTCGTTCGATACGACTTTGATCGCCTGATTCTTTACTTCAGTTGTTACCGTAGCTCCAATATTGAGCAATTGATCCTTATAGCTGGCACCATAGAAATATAATCCTGCCAATATGGCAAGTACAATGACCCATTTGATAACGGTTTTAACGATGCGGACAACAACGAATAAGATCACGATAGCCAACAAAATAATATACCAACGCTCTTGTAAAAACGACGTAATAAAATCCAACCTTCATCTCTCCTCAAATTCATCTCACTCAATACTGGTAATCATACACTATCTTTATCGTTGTCTTCATCCCTTTTTTTCCTCAGTTCTGCGAGCTGGCGCTGAATCTGATCGGATTTGTCGAACTTTTTGGCCTTACGAAAGGTGGTTCGCAATCGAAAAATAAGAACGACCAAAATAACCACCAAAAATAATAGCAGGAACGGATCCATACCCGGCAACCTCTTCTCAATAAATCGTTGTATGTAACGCTTGTTCTGCGGCCCACGAAAATAGTGGTACTAACCTCCGGGCTTGTCACGTAAACGTAGTATAACGCTGCTGAAAGCAAGCAGACTATGGATCCCATTCGAGGTGATACGATTGAAAACCGCGCTGTGGTTATATTTGTTCATGTTTGTAGCTTTTTTCGATCTGCATGCGCAATACCCGATATTATCCCCGTTTGCAATCTCGCTAGGCGCTGCCCCTTCATTCATCGGGCTCATTTTAGGTGTATACTCACTGACTCACTTGCCCGGTAACCTGCTGGCAGGTTATGGTGTAGACCGTTATGGAAGTAAAGGTTTTATTGTCTTTAGCCTAATTGTAGCAGGTATTGTGCTGTTAGTTCAATCAAGGGTAACGGATCCCTGGGATTTGTTGATTATCCGTTCGATCAGCGGTTTTGTCCTTGCCTTCCTCTCGCCTGCATGTCTATCCCTGCTTGCCAAGATTGCCAAGGACCGTGTCCAGCAAAGCAAGTTTATGGCGGGTAATGGACTCGTACATACGATGGCCTCTGTATTAAGCCCTGCTGTCGGCGCTTATCTGGTAGCGAAGCTCGGCTTTGCGCAATCCTTCACGGTGTTGGGCTGGATTCTGATCGCTACCGGTGTCCTTGCCATGGTCGGAGTGAAGGAAGCAACTGGTCAGAAGACGATTGGCGACTTGTCCATCCCACACGCCCAGAGCATTGCCGAACATCCCGATGAGCTGCCTGAACTCAAAAACGATCGTGTTCCCTGGCTTTTCTTTGGTATTCCTTTGGCTATTTCCTGTGCACAAGGGATATTATTTTTTGAACTGCCTCTAATGAAGGAATCCAACGGTTCCATTCTGACATCGGGTATTTTGTTTTCACTTGTCAGTCTGGGGGCACTGGTCACCCTGAGCATGATCTTCTTGAACCGCAAATCCCCATTTCTGAGGACCACTATGGGCAGTCTGGGGCTGGCGATTATTTTTTTCGGCTTATCCATCCATTGGCCTATTCCGATCTACGTCTCTCTATTTATGATTGGAATGGCCAAAGGTATCATTTTTCCGGCTATCGCCTCCCTGCTGGCAGGAATTACAAGTTCAAGCCATTACGGGCGTGTATTTTCGTTTTTATCCATATCTTTTTCCATAGGCGCCTTTATAGGTCCCATTGTGGCCGGACATATGAGAAGTCATACTTCTCCTTACTTTATTGCATTTGCCTGCCTGATGCTGGCCTTGTCTGTTGTCCCCCTACGAGCCTTCAAACCCGTTTCTATCTAAAAAGAAATTATACTGCTTGGCTGCCAGCCAGTGCTGATTATAAAATCGCCTTTTGCGGGCGATTTTTTTGTGTGTTTCAACGTTAATTACCCAGGGTAAGTAAAAGTTAGGTTAAGCGTTACTTCTCAGTCTCCTTTAACCCAGATATACCCAACGCGTTTTTTTGGGTCAGACGGACTTAAACAAGGGAGTCGCGTTCGAACTTTGTAACAAGACATGTACCCAGCATATCTA
Source organism: Paenibacillus baimaensis (assembly GCF_025567575.1). NCBI lineage: Bacteria > Bacillati > Bacillota > Bacilli > Caryophanales > Paenibacillaceae > Paenibacillus > Paenibacillus baimaensis. Next base: position 258,190 of record NZ_JAOQIO010000107.1, read on the forward strand.
TGTCGAAAAAGGAGGTGAAAAGCATAGTGACAAACGAACCTTTTCACAAAAAAAACAAAAGAAACGATAGGAGTGAAACGTTAATGAAGCCAGCTTTTACCAAAAAAACTGCTCAAGTTACCGTACTTGCGCTGATGCTTTCAATCATGCTGCCTGTTCTGGCTTTTGCTGCAACAGGATTTTCTAATTTAACATTTCAGAACAATAGCTTGAATGCAACTGTATCTTCCACTACTTATTTAGATTCCAATGTTGGAGACGCAGTGTACGTCAATGTGTACGGGAACAGCGGTGCATTGCTTTCTGTGACCCCAGCCGTTTATAGCAATACTTACTCAAGCAGCCAAGGATGGAGCTACCAAATACCAAGTCTATCTGTTAATGGCTATGAGGGTCCACTTACAGTAACTACAACTGTTTATAAAGCTGGTGTTGTAGATCCAAGCGAATCTGCAACTACGACAGTTTCATACACAAGCAATAACAACGGCGGTAGCACTGGCGGCGGTGGCGGCGGTGGTGGTGGCGGAACTATTTCCGGAGCAACCATGAGTGTTCCTTCTGACGGAAGTATTGATGCCTACATGCTGCAAAACGCTTTAACTTCTAACAATGAAGTCGTGCTTAACCTTAGTGGAGATCTGGCTTTGATTCCAGCTAAGGCATTGACCAGCTTCACTAATGACACAACCAAGACACTACGGATCACCAATAGTAAAGGCACTTATATCCTTCCGATCTCGGTACTGAACCTAAGTGACTTGGCAACTGCTCTTGGCACTACAGTGGATGAGCTCATTATTAAAGTATCCATCAGTGCTCCAAGTGCTGATGATGTGGCTAGCATAACATCTGCAGCTACTGCCCTAGGTGCTACAGAAATCGCTACACCGGTTGATTTCAACCTTGTGGGACTTGCACCAGACAGCAAAACTCAAACGATTGATCTCGGTTCGAATTATGTGAGCCGTATTCTTCCTTTGACCAAAGCAGCAGATTCCACACGTTCGACAGGCGTTGTATTCGATACTACAACGAAAAAATTAAGCTTTGTCCCTTCTCTGATTAATACAGCAGACACAGGCAGCACAGCTACAATTAAACGTAATAGCAACAGTATCTATACAGCAATCGAATTGAACAAAAACTTCCCTGACAGCCAAGGCCATTGGGCTCAAGGCTACATCGAATTACTGGCCAACAAGCTGGTTGTTGATGGCGTAACTGATACAACTTTCGAACCGGAGCGTAACATCACTCGTGCTGAATTTGCAGCCTTGGTAGTTCGTTCACTCGGTCTTGAGCAAGCGGCAGGAAGCAGTTCCTTCAATGATGTTGCATCAGGTGATTGGTTCGCAGGCGTTGTAGGCGCAGCAACCAAAGCCAAAATCATTGATGGTTATGAGGATTCAACTTTCAGACCGAACCAACCGATCAAACGTGAAGAGCTTGCAGCAATGGTCGTCCGTGCTTTGAATTACGCAGGTGCTAAACCAACTGTTACTTCTGAACGTCAAAATGAATTGTTAGCTAAGTATACCGATGCTAACAAGATCGTATGGGCTCAACAAGAAGTAGCAACAGCGATTGAAGCAGGAATCATTGATGGAATCACTGACAACACGATCGCTCCTACTAACCAGGCTACACGCGCACAATCAGCTGCTATGCTGAAACGTTTGTTAACCAAAGCTAACTTCATCAACTAAGTAAAGCAGGTTGACGACTAATTAAATTCAGATTTACAAGCCAAAAGGCACTGACAGCGATGTCGGTGCCTTTTTTTGTTAATGTTTTGAATTTTCAGGTAAAATCAATGCAACGCTAGTGAATGCAGCTATATAATCGTTAAATTAGATCAGACTTTTGTAAAAGTCCTTGAACAATAACCGCAACTTCTGCTCTTGTTATGAAGGCTTTAGGAGCCAGTTCTGTGTTGTTTCGTCCCGAAACGAGCCCGAACTTTAAGCAGTCGGAAATCCCGCTCTTAGCCCAATTCGATATCGTCCCCGCATCGGTGAAGGAGTTTAATACTTGTCCCGTATTTTGCAATTGTTTCGCTTCGATCTTCGTAATGGTCATCGCTCTTGCCATAATCGTCATCGCTTGTTCGCGTGTAATCTTATCATTCGGGCGGAAGGTGCCATCCTCGAATCCGTTGATCAGGTTGTACGTGAATGCCGTCCCAATCGCACTGGCGAACCAACTCTTCGGATCAACGTCAGAGAAACCCGATGCCTCTGCCTTTAGTTTCAGTCCTAATCCACGAATCAGGATAGCTGCAAACTCCGCACGTGTAATATCTTGATCGGGATTAAAGGAGCCATGGCCGATGCCATTGATAACCATACGCGATCCCATATCGTTTACAGATTCTTTAGCCCAGTGCAGCTCTACATCCTTAAATTCAAGCGGATGCCATACCACAGAATAGATGCTATTCGTCAAGCTGTTCACCTTGGCATAATACTTGCCGTCCAACAGCACAATCTTTGTCGGCACATGGCGCAGCGTTCCATCCGTTTCAATCACGACTCCAGTCGTGATTTTGTTAGGATCTACGCCGTCTGGAATGGCAATTGTACGTTCAACATATGCTTTGAACTCGGTGACTTCAATTGTAGTGTCCTTATAGAGAGCCCTTACAGTAAAGTCAAGCGGTGGAACGACAATCGCAATCGTTCCCTCTGTGGATTCATTTGGAACCCATTGCACCGGCGTTCTAGGCACAGCGATTTCGATCTGAACTTTAATATCTTGCAGGGCTACCGATTTGCCCACCTGATCTAAGATTGATTGGATGTTGATCTGTTGAGCCGGCATATGAAAACTCGCTTTATCCGTTTTAATTTCCAATACCGCTTGCTGCAATTCCATTTTACTGACCATCTGTCCGTTGAGCTCTCCGATCACGACATCAGATCCGGTATCCACCGATATCGTCACCACAGCAAACTGACCTTCCTTCGCGAGCTTATCTTCCAGCTTATTCTGATCAATCACGATGGTTGTTACCGTCTGTGAATTTACGTTTTTTACCTTTACTGTTCCTGCTTTCTCCAGCTTGCCATTAACAAGAACGGTAGCACCCGTTGTATCAGACTCCGATGTTGTTGGAGGCGTTGGCTGTGTTGGTGTGCTTGAGCTGCCGTTGTTATTGGAAGAAGCTCTTAGCCATACGGCATTAGAAGCTTCGGAAGGATTGCTGCTGCCAACGCTGTTGGTCGCAATTACCGTGAACGTATAGCTTATGCCTTTCGTTAAGCCCGTAACGGTTATTGGACTACCTGTACCGCTTGCCGTCAAGCCTCCTGGACTCGAAGTCACGGTGTAGCCTGTGATCGGGCTGCCTCCGCTGCTAGCAGGCGCGGTGAAGCTCACTGACGCTTGCGATTGACCATTCACTAACACAGCTGTCACGCCCATTGGTACGCCCGGCACCGTGACCGGTGCGTTCGGTGACGTCGGTATCACGCTATTCGATGGAGTCGAAGCGACCGAGCTTCCTACGACATTTGTTGCAACGACGGTGAATGTATACATCGTCCCATACGTCAACCCCGTAACGGTGAGGGGACTGCCTGTACCACTAGACCTCAATCCTCCCGGACTCGAGGTCACAGTGTAGCCGGTTATGGGGCTGCCTCCGTTGCTGATCGGTGCCGTAAAGCTCACTGTCGCTTGCGATTGACCATTCACTGCCACAGCCGTCACGCCCATTGGTGTGCCCGGCACCGTGACCGGTGCGTTCGGTGACGTCGGTATCACGCTATTCGATGGAGTCGAAGC